>NZ_JBEOWI010000042.1:0-74809 GCF_040296005.1 Kitasatospora sp. NPDC002551
GCCGACGGTGCGCCCGTCCTCGGCGGGCAGGGTCTGCTCGACCAGCGCCAGGGTCCCGGTACGCGAAAGCGTGCCCTCGTCGGCCCGCGCGAGGGGCGTCAGCCGATCCGCGACTCCGCGCGGCGCGCCCGGACGTCGCCGACCTTCTGCCCCACCTTGCGGCGGATGACCAGCAGCGGCGCCATCGCGGCGAGCGCGATCTGCGCGAACGCGCCGATGTGCAGCAGGTTGTCGCCGCCCGGCAGACCGGTCGCCCAGGCCGCCAGGCAGCCGATCGAGACGACGATCCAGCAGAGCGTGGCGGTGGCCAGCAGCCCCTGCGGCTTGGGGTACTCGATCCGGCTGACCATCAGGTACGCCGCGCCGAAGATGGCGAGCAGACCGGGCAGGAACGGCGGGTCGAGCAGCACGATCGCGATCACCGTCATGGCGCCCATCGGGCAGGGCATGCCCTGGAACACCCCGGGCCGCATCTTCACGGCGGAGAAGCGGGCGAGCCGCAGGACCACCGCGAGCAGCACGGTCAGCGCGATCAGCGCCGAGAGGCGGCTGTTGGAGCCCGGCGAGACCATGCCCCAGACCGCGACGAAGTAGGCCGGCGCGATGCCGAAGCTGATCAGGTCGGCCAGGTTGTCGAGCTCGGCCCCGAGCGCGGAGGAGCGCAGCTTGCGCGCCACCAGCCCGTCGAACAGGTCGCACATCGAGCCGATCAGCAGCAGCGTCACCGCGGTGGCGGCGCTGTGCTTGTCCGGCGCGGCGTCCGGGTTGGTGATGTGCGGGACGAGCACCCCGGTGGTGATCGAGTAGATCGCCAGGAAGCCGCAGACGGCGTTCCCCAGGGTCAGGAAGTCGGCGGTCGACAGGTGCTGCGGCGAGCGCGGCGCGCGAAGCTCGCGGTCGCGTGCCCAGCGGCGGCGGCGCAGGACCGCCTCCTCGTCGTCCAGGCCGACGATCGTCTCAGGATCAGTCACGGTCAAGGCGCGTCACCCCGGCGGTGGTCTTCTGGCCGACCTCGACGCCGACCTCGACGCCGGCCGGCAGGTAGGTGTCGACCCGGGACCCGAACCGGATCAGACCGATCCGCTCGCCCTGCTCGACCTTGGTACCGGCGTCCACGTACGGCACGATGCGGCGCGCCACGGCGCCCGCGATCTGCACCATCTCGATGTCGCCGAGCTCGGTGTCGAAGTGCCAGACGACCCGCTCGTTCTGGTCGCTGTCCTTGTTGAACGCGGGCACGAAGCCACCGGGCACGTGCTCGACGGAGGTCACGGTGCCGGGCAGCGGGGCCCGGTTCACGTGGACGTTGAGCGGGCTCATGAAGATCGCCACGCGGGTCCGGCCGTCCGGCCACGCGTCGATGCTCTGGACCACGCCGTCGGCGGGGGAGATCACTCTGCCCGTGCCGATCTCACGCTCGGGGTCGCGGAAGAACCACAGCATGCCGGCGCCGAGCGCGCAGGCGGGTACCGCAGCCAGGGCCCACTTGCCACTGCGCCGGGTGAGGGCGGTGGTCACGGCGGCCGTGGCGAGGGTGGGGACGAACCAGGGGGTGGCTCCGCGCGCGATGGTCACGCGGGGTCGCCGACCGGCCGTCGTGGCTGCGAGGGCATCGCGGTCCGTGACGGAGGTGTGAGGGGACGGGCTGATGGGCATCGAAGACCTTTGTCGCGGGGGATCATGGCCGCTGGACGGGGGCCACCGCGGGATCGGGTAATAGAGGGACGTCTGCTGTCCCGGTGGATGCTATCGGGAGCAGACGGTGGGTGGGCAACCCGCCTGCTCGTCATGTGACCTGCCGGAGACGCAGGTGCGTCCCCTTGCTACGACCGTAGCTCGCCCCGCTCCGGTTCCCAAGGGACCGGGCGAAGCTGGTGACTCTTGTCTCAACCATGCCCGAGTGGCCCATCGGGAGCTGCCCGTCGAGGGCGTGGAACCGGTAGGCCGAAGCGGCCGCAGGGCGCGTGACAGCAGCTGTACGCCCTGCGGCCGCTTCGGTGGGCCGTGCCCGACCCGGTGCGGACCAGGCACCCGGGTGGCGGGCACGGCACGGTGCCGGGACGGGCCCGCACGCCCGTCGACCGGCGGCTTCGGCGGCCCCGGGATCACTCCGCGATGCGGTACTCCTCCAGCAGCCGGCGCCCGACGATCATCTTCTGGATCTCCGCAGTACCTTCACCGATCAGCAGCATCGGGGCCTCCCGGTAGAGCCGCTCGATCTCGTACTCCTTGGAGAAGCCGTAGCCGCCGTGGATGCGGAAGGAGTCCTCGACGACCTCCTTGCAGTACTCGGAGGCCAGGTACTTGGCCATGCCCGCCTCCAGGTCGTTGCGCTCGCCGCCGTCCTTCTTGCGGGCCGCCATGACCATCATCTGGTGGGCGGCCTCGACCTTGGTGGCCATCTCGGCGAGCTTGAACTGGATCGCCTGGTGCTCGGCGATCCTCTTGCCGAAGGTGGTGCGCTGCTGGGCGTAGGCGATGCCCAGCTCGAAGGCCCGGCGGGCGACGCCGCAGCCGCGCGCGGCCACGTTGACCCGGCCGACCTCGACGCCGTCCATCATCTGGTAGAAGCCGCGGCCGGGCACGCCGCCGAGGATCCGGTTCGCCGGGACGCGGACGTCCTGGAGGACCAGCTCGGTGGTGTCGACGCCCTTGTAGCCCATCTTCTCGATCTTGCCGGGCACGGTGAGGCCCGGGACGGTCGGGTTCGGCCCGAAGCCCGGCGTCTTCTCGATCAGGAAGGTGGTCATGTTCTTGTAGGGGGTGGAGCCGCCCTCGTCGGTCTTGCAGAGCACCGCGACCAGGGTGGAGGTGCCGCCGTTGGTCAGCCACATCTTCTGGCCGTTGAGGACGTAGAACTCGCCGCCCTCCTCCTTGACGCCCTTGGTGCTGATCGCGGCGACGTCGGAGCCCAGACCCGGCTCGGACATCGAGAAGGCGCCGCGGATCTCGCCGGCGGCCATCTTCGGCAGGAAGTGGTCCTTCTGCTCCTGGGTGCCGTGCGCGTTGATCATGTGCGCCACGATGAAGTGGGTGTTGACGATGCCCGAGACGGACATCCAGCCGCGGGCGATCTCCTCCACCACCAGGGCGTAGGTGAGCAGCGACTCGCCGAGGCCGCCGTACTCCTCGGGGATGGTCAGGCCGAACAGGCCGAGCTGCTTCATGCCCTCGACGATCGCGGTCGGGTACTCGTCCTTGTGCTCCAGCTCGGTCGCGACCGGGATGATCTCCTTGTCGACGAACTCGCGCACGGTGGCGAGGATGTCCCGCTGGATCTCGGTGAGGCCGTCGGTCTGTGCGAGGCGTCCCATCGTGCGGCTCCTGTCATGCCTGGGGGAAAAGAGGAGAGGGGGGAGAAGGAGTGGACGGGGGCTCCGCGGGCGTGGCTTCCGCGGAGCCCCCGTGAACCGGGTGGGGCTCGGCCGATGACGGCGGCCGGCCCGTCCGGGGCTCTGGGGGAGGAGCCGGGCTCAGCCGAGCGGGGCGGGGCGGCCGGGCTGCTCGCCGCCGCGCGCCTCGATGTAGGTCGCGGTCGGCACCATCACCTTGCGGCGGAAGACGCAGACGACCGTGCCGTCCTGCTTGTAGCCCTTGGTCTCGACGTACACGATGCCGCGGTCGTCCTTGGACTTGGACGGCCACTTGTCGAGCACGGTGGTCTCGCCGTAGATCGTGTCGCCGTGGAAGGTCGGCGCGACGTGCCGCAGCGACTCGATCTCCAGGTTGGCGATCGCCTTGCCGGAGACGTCCGGCACGGACATGCCGAGCAGCAGCGAGTAGACGTAGTTGCCCACCACCACGTTGCGGCCGAAGTCGGTGGTCCGCTCCGCGTAGTTGGTGTCCAGGTGGAGCGGGTGGTGGTTCATGGTGAGGAGGCAGAAGAGGTGGTCGTCGTACTCGGTGACCGTCTTGCCGGGCCAGTGCTTGTACACCGCGCCGACCTCGAACTCCTCGTAGGTGCGTCCGAACTGCATGTGGCTGGTTCCTCTGGGGTCTCGGGAGGGCGGTGCTCAGGCCTGCGGGGGCTCGAACTTGGAGGTGCGCTGCAGACCGGCGGCGCGGCCCTTGCCGGAGACGACCAGCGCCATCTTGCGGCTGGCCTCGTCGATCATCTCGTCGCCGAGCATCGCGGAGCCCTTGAAGCCGCCGGCCTCGGAGGTGCACCAGTCGTAGGCGTCGAGGATCAGCTCGGCGTGGTCGTAGTCCTCCTGGGAGGGCGAGAAGATCTCGTTGGCGGCGGCGACCTGGTCCGGGTGCAGCACCCACTTGCCGTCGAAGCCCAGCGCGGCGGCGCGGCCGGCCACCTCGCGGTAGCCCTCCTGGTTGCGGATCTGCAGGTAGGGGCCGTCGATCGCCTGGAGGTCGTTGGCGCGGGCGGCCATCAGGATGCGCATCAGGATGTAGTGGTAGGCGTCGGCCGGGTAGCCGGGCGGCTGCTCGCCGACCACCAGGGACTTCATGTTGATCGAGGCCATGAAGTCGGCCGGGCCGAAGATGACGGTCTCCAGCCGGGGCGAGGCCTGGGCGATCGCGTCGACGTTGATCAGGCCCTTGGCGTTCTCGATCTGCGCCTCGATGCCGATCCGGCCGACCTCGAAGCCCATGGTCTTCTCGATCTGGGTGAGCAGCAGGTCGAGCGCCTTGACCTGCTCGGCGTCCTGGACCTTGGGCAGCATGATGCAGTCGAGGTTCGGGCCGGCGCCCTCGACGACGGTGATCACGTCGCGGTAGGTCCAGTGGGTGGTCCAGTCGTTGACCCGCACGACGCGGGTCTTGCCGCCCCAGTCGCCGTTGTTCAGCGCGTCGACGATGCTGTGCCGGGCGCTCTCCTTCACCAGCGGGGCGCAGGCGTCCTCCAGGTCGAGGAAGACCTGGTCGGCGGGCAGGCCCTGGGCCTTCTCCAGGAAGCGCGGGTTGCTGCCGGGGACGGCGAGGCAGGAGCGGCGCGGGCGCAGGCGGTCGGGGGTCGCGGCGGAGCCGCTCGAAAGAAGGGTGGTGGCGGGCGACGGGTGGGACATGAGCGGGTGGTTCCTTCCGGGTCAGCTGGTCGTCGTGGCCGGGGCGGGCGTCCAGGGCTGGAGCCTGTTGGCCAGCCGGATCTCGTCCACGATCCGGCCGATGATGGTCGTGATGCCGAAGTCCTTCGGGGTGAACACGGCGGCGACGCCGGCGGCCCTGAGGACCTCGCCGTCCGCTGCCGGGATGATGCCACCCACGATCACCGGGACATCCTCCACCCCGGCCCGGCGCAGCCGGTGCAGCACGTCCGGGACCAGCTCGGAGTGCGCGCCGGAGAGGATCGACAGGCCCACGCAGTGGACGTCCTCGGCGACGGCGGCCGAGACGATCTGCTCGGGGGTGAGCCGGATGCCCTGGTAGACCACCTCGAACCCGGCGTCGCGGGCCCGGACGGCGATCTGCTCGGCGCCGTTGGAGTGCCCGTCCAGGCCGGGCTTGCCGACCAGCAGGCGCAGCTTGCCGGTGCCCAGCTCGGCGGCGGTCGCGGCGACGGCCTCGCGGACCGCGGCCAGCTCGCCGCCGGGCTCGGCCGCCACCGCGACCGGGGCGCCGCCGACGCCGGTGGGCGCGCGGTACTCGCCGAACACCTCGCGCAGGGCGAAGGCCCACTCGCCGGTGGTGACCCCGGCGCGGGCGCAGGCGAGGGTGGCCGGTACCAGGTTCGCGGTGGTCGCGGCGACGGCCTTGAGCTCCTCCAGGGCGCGCAGCGCGGCGGCCTCGTCGCGCTGCCCGCGCCAGGCCTCCAGGGCGTTCAGCACGGACTGCTCGGAGGCCGGGTCGACGACCATGATCGCGGTGTCGAGGTCGGCCGTGAGCGGGCTCTCCTCGGTGGTGTCGAAGCAGTTCACCCCGACGATCCGGTCCTCGCCGGACTCGATCCGGGCCCGGCGGGCGGCGTGCGAGGCGACCAGGTTGGACTTCAGGTAGCCGGACTCGACGGCCGGGATGACCCCGCCCATCCCCAGTACCTTGGCGATCTCGGCCTCGGCGCCGGCCAGCAGCTCGGCGGTCTTGGCCTCGACGACCTCGGAGCCGTTGAAGAGGTCCCCGTACTCCAGCAGGTCGGACTCGTAGGCGAGCACCTGCTGGATCCGCAGCGACCACTGCTGGTCCCAGGGGCGGGGCAGGCCGAGCGCCTCGTTCCAGGCGGGCAGCTGGACGGCGCGGGCGCGGGCGTCCTTGGAGAGGGTGACGGCGAGCATCTCCAGCACGATCCGCTGGACGTTGTTCTCCGGCTGCGCCTCGGTCAGGCCGAGCGAGTTGACCTGGACGCCGTAGCGGAACCGGCGCTGCCGGGGGTCCTCGATGCCGTACCGCTCGCGGGTGACCTTCTCCCAGAGCCGGCCGAAGGCCCGCATCTTGCACATCTCCTCGACGAACCGCACGCCGGCGTTGACGAAGAAGGAGATCCGGGCGACGACCTCGCCCATCCGCTCGGCCGGCACCTGGCCGGAGTCGCGGACGGCGTCCAGCACCTCGATCGCCGTGCACATCGCGTAGGCGATCTCCTGGACCGGGGTGGCCCCGGCCTCCTGGAGGTGGTAGCTGCAGATGTTGATCGGGTTCCACTTCGGGATGTTCCCGACCGTGTAGGCGATCATGTCGGTGATCAGGCGCACCGAGGGGCCGGGCGGGAAGACGTGCGTCCCGCGCGACAGGTACTCCTTGACGATGTCGTTCTGGGTGGTGCCGGTGAGCCTGGCGATGTCGGCGCCCTGCTCCTCGGCGACCACCTGGTAGAGCGCCAGCAGCCACATCGCGGTGGCGTTGATGGTCATGGAGGTGTTGGTCTGTTCGAGCGGGATGCCGTCGAACAGGGTCCGCATGTCGCCGACGTGGCCGACCGGCACGCCGACCCGGCCGACCTCGCCGCGGGCGAGGACGTGGTCGGAGTCGTAGCCGGTCTGGGTCGGCAGGTCGAACGCCACGGACAGGCCGGTCTGACCCTTGGCCAGGTTCCGCCGGTACAGCGCGTTGGAATCCTCGGCCGTGGAGTGCCCGGCGTAGGTGCGCATCAGCCAGGGGCGGTCGCGCTTCTGGTCGCTCATCGGATCGTCCTCAGATGTTCCGGCCGGGCTGGACGGTCCGCTCGTCGAGCTCACGGCTGTGCTGGACGGTCCGCTCGTCGAGCTCACGGAACAGGTTGATCGCCGGCAGGTGCTTGGCGCGCAGCTCGGCGTCGCGCACGCCCAGGCCCTCCTCGGGGGACAGGCAGAGCACGCCGACCTTGCCCTGGTGCTTGTTGTGGTGCACGTCCAGCGCGGCCTGGCCGGTCTGCTCCAGCGAGTACACCTTGGAGACGGTCGGGTGGATCTTGCCCTTGGCGATCAGCCGGTTGGCCTCCCAGGCCTCGCGGTAGTTGGCGAAGTGCGAGCCGACGATGCGCTTGAGCGACATCCACAGGTAGCGGTTGTCGTACTGGTGCATGTAGCCGGAGGTGGAGGCGCAGGTGACGATGGTGCCGCCCTTGCGGGTGACGTAGACGCTGGCGCCGAAGGTCTCCCGGCCGGGGTGCTCGAAGACGATGTCGACGTCCTCGCCGCCGGTCAGCTCGCGGATCCGCCCGCCGAACCGCTTCCACTCGCGCGGGTCCTGGTTCTGCTCGTCCTTCCAGAACCGGTAGCCCTCGGCGGAGCGGTCGATGATCGCCTCGGCGCCCATCGCCCGGCAGAGCTCGGCCTTCTGCGGGCTGGAGACGACGCAGATCGGGGTGGCGCCGCCGGCCAGCGCGTACTGGGTGGCGTAGGAGCCGAGGCCGCCGCTGGCGCCCCAGATCAGCACGTTGTCGCCCTGCTTCATGCCGGCGCCGTTGCGCGAGACCAGCTGGCGGTAGGCGGTGGAGTTGACCAGGCCGGGGGAGGCGGCCTCCTCCCAGGTCAGGTGGGCGGGCTTGGGCATCAGCTGGTTGGTCTTCACCAGGGCCAGCTGGGCCAGGCCGCCGAAGTTGGTCTCGAAGCCCCAGATCCGCTGCTCCGGGTCCATCATCGTGTCGTTGTGGCCGTCGGAGGACTCCAGCTCGACGGACAGGCAGTGCGCGACCACCTCGTCGCCCGGCTTCCAGGCGTTGACCCCGGCGCCGGTGCGCAGCACCACGCCGGCCAGGTCGGAGCCGACGACGTGGTACGGCAGGTCGTGGCGCCTGGTGAGCGGGGAGAGCCGGCCGTAGCGCTCCAGGAAGCCGAAGGTGGAGACCGGTTCGAAGATCGAGCTCCACACGGTGTTGTAGTTCACGGCGCTCGCCATGACGGCGACCAGGGCCTCCCCCGGGCCCAGTTCGGGCAGCGGGACCTCGTCGAGGTGGAGGGACTTGCGGGGGTCCTTGTCGCGGCTGTCGAGGCCGGCGAACATCTGCTCCTCGTCCTTGTGGAGCGTCACGGCCCGGTAGGACTCCGGCAGCTTCACGTTGGCGAAGTCCGCCGAGGTGCTGTCGGAGCTGAGGATCGCGTCGAGGATTTCCTTCATGGCTGCCTCCGAAGGCGTACCTGTGTCGAGGGCACAGGGCGTCTGGGGGAGCCGGGAGCGGACACCGGCTTCGCTGAACGGGGTGGTGGGTGGGCGGCTGGTGGGCCTGGCACTGCGGTGGGTCGCTCCCGGGGTTGGGGGAACGCCGGTACGACGGCGCGCCGAGGTGGGGAGCCGCGGCGCCGCGACTGGTGGGTAACAAGGTAGTGGCACCCTGTGCCACTCGTAAAGACACGGCGTGCCAGCAATTCCGGCCGGTTCCGGAGCCCGTGGCAGGGCCGTTCCGAGGTGACGAAAGGGCCCGTGCCGATCCCTCGGCACGGGCCCTCGAAACTGCGGTGACCTGCGAAAACGCCTGCGCTCAGGCCTGCTTGGCGCCCTCCAGGGCGGCCCGTACGGCCTCCACCACGACGTCCAGCGGAGCGTCCGTACGGGCGACTGTGATGAGCACCTCACCTCCGGGGGTGGCACTCAGTGCGCTCGCCGTCGCGGGCTCCCCGTCGGTCACACTGGCACCGGGTGCCACTACGGCACCGCGCCGCCGCGCCCCCGGCTCGCTGGACGCCCAGAAGGTCCGCCGGATCACCTCGAAGGAGTGGTCCAGCTGCGCCTCGACGTCGCCCCGCCCGCCGGCCCGCAGCCAGCGCCGCAGCACGTGGTTGTGGGCCGCGACCACGGCCGCCGCCGACACCTCGGCCAGCATCGAGTCGTCCTCGCCGGCCCGCTGCCAGCCCGAGGGGATCTCCCCGGCGGTGTCGAAGCGGCCCAGCAGGTAACGGGTGAACAGCCGCTCGTACCGGGCCACCACGGCGATCTCCCGCTCGCGCAGCGCGGGCACCTGACGGATCAACTGGTAGCGGGCGACCGAGACCCCGGGCGTGGAGGCGTACATCCGCAGCACCTCCTTGATGCCCCGGCAGACCACGTCCAGCGGGTGCTCCTCGGGCTCGGCGCTGGCCAGCAGGTCGGCCACCCGGACCAGGGTGTCGTCGTGGTCCGGGAAGATCGCCTCCTCCTTGGACCGGAAGTACCGGAAGAAGGTCCGCCGGGCCACCCCGGCGGCCGCCGCGATCTGGTCGACCGTGGTCTCCTCGTAGCCCTGCGAGGCGAACAGCTCCATGGCGGCGGTGGCCAGGTCCTGGCGCATCTGCTGGCGCTGCGCCGCCGCCCGGCGGCTGCCCGGGGCCCCGTCCTGGCCGGTCCCGGCCGGTCGGCCGTCGCGTGCCGGCGCGGATTGCTGCGGGGAGACTGACTGAACCCGATCCATGCCCGGAACGCTACACGTCCCCGGCGACGCGCCGGCGGGCCTGGCCCGGCGCACCGGGGCGACCGGGCCGCTCACCGCGGGTCTGGGCCAGTGCGCCGAGACCGCGCCCGGCCCCCAGCCGGCCCGCTCCTGGCGGAACGGCGGCCGGCCGGGCTGCCCCCCGTGGGGCGGCGGCGTGGTCACCGGCGCGCGTGGTCGCGGAAGCCGCGGCCGGTCTTGCGGCCCAGGCAGCCCGCCGCCACCAGGTGCTCCAGCAGCGGCGCCGCCGCCAGACCCGGCTCGCGGAACTCCTGGTGCAGCACCTGCTCGATGGTCAGCGAGACGTCCAGGCCGACCACGTCCAGCAGCTCGAACGGGCCCATCGGGTACCCGCAGCCGAGCTTCATCGCGGTGTCGATGTCGTCCACCGTCGCGTAGTGCTCCTGGAGCATCCGCACCGCGTCGTTCAGGTAGGGGAAGAGCAGCGCGTTGACGATGAACCCGGCCCGGTCCCCGCACTCCACCGGGTGCTTGCGCACCGAGGCGCACAGCTCCAGCACGGTCGCCGTGACGTCCGGCGCGGTCAGCACCGTGGAGACCACCTCGACCAGCCGCATCGCCGGCGCCGGGTTGAAGAAGTGCATGCCGATGACGTCCTGCGGCCGGGTGGTGGCCGAGGCGCAGCTGATCACCGGCAGCGAGGAGGTGGTGGTGGCCAGCACCGCGCCCGGCTTGACGATCGCGTCCAGGGCGGTGAACAGCTCGCGCTTGACCGCGAGGTCCTCGGCGACCGCCTCGACCACCAGGTCCACCTCGGCCAGCTCGCCGTACTGCCCGACCGGCGTGACCAGTGCCAGCGCGGCGTCCCGCTGCTCCCCGCTCAGCCGGCCCTTGGCCACCGAGCGCTCCAGGGACTTCGCCAGCCGCGCCTTGGCCCGCTCGGCCTTCTCCAGGCTGCGCGCGGCCAGCATGACCGGGTAGCCGGCCTTGGCGAACACCTCGACGATGCCGGTGGCCATGGTGCCCGAGCCGCAGACGCCGACGCTGCGCACCGGACGGCCGGGGGCCTCCGGCCGCGCCGGGCCGGTGACCGCGTCGACCGCCTTCGAGGAGCCGGGCGCCTCGTAGGTGTAGAAGCCGCGGCCGGTCTTGCGGCCCAGCAGCCCGGCCGCGACCAGCTGGCCGAGGATCGGCGCGGGCGCGTGCAGCCGGTCCCTGGACTGCTCGTACATCGCCTCCAGGACGGTGCGGGCGGTGTCCACGCCGATCAGGTCGAGCAGCGCCAGCGGGCCCATCGGCAGGCCGCAGCCGAGCCGCATCGCGGCGTCGATGTCCTCCCGGGTGGCGTACTTGGACTCGTACATCGCGGCGGCCTGGTTGAGGTACGCGAAGAGCAGGCCGTTGACCACGAAACCGGCCCGGTCGCCGGCCGCCACCGGCTCCTTGCCGAGGTCCCGGGCGAAGGCCGCGGCCTCCTCGGCCACCTGCGGGGCGGTGAGCACGGTGCGCACCACCTCGACCAGCTTCATGGTGTGCACGGGGTTGAAGAAGTGCAGGCCGAGCACCCGGTCGGGGCGGGCGGTGGCGGCGGCGATCCGGGTCACCGACAGCGCGGTGGTGCCGGTGGCGAGCACGGTCGAGGCCGGGCAGATCCGGTCCAGCTCGGCGAAGACCTCCCGCTTCAGCTCCAGCTGCTCGGGGACCTCCTCGATCACGAGGTCGGCCCCGGCGGCGGCGTCCAGCGCGTGGCCGACGGCGATCCGGGCG
Source organism: Kitasatospora sp. NPDC002551 (assembly GCF_040296005.1). Lineage (NCBI taxonomy): Bacteria > Bacillati > Actinomycetota > Actinomycetes > Kitasatosporales > Streptomycetaceae > Kitasatospora > Kitasatospora sp. NPDC002551. The sequence continues at coordinate 11,498 of NZ_JBEOWI010000042.1, forward strand.
AGCAGCCCGGTCCGCTCCTCGGCGGTGAGCCGCCCTCGGGTCACCGCGTGCGCGGTCGCCTGCTCGATCCGGGCCAGCGCCCGGGCGGCCGAGGCGGCGTCGGCCTCGATGCCGATGACCCGGCGGCCGGTGCCGGCGACCGCGACCGCGACGCCGGCACCCATCGTGCCGAGGCCGACCACGGCCACCGTGGGGAAGGGACGCTCCATCAGTCCTGACTCCTTGTCATGGAAGGCCCGCGCGCGCTCCGGAGGGCGCGCCCCCGGAGGAGGGTCCGCGCGCGGGGGCGGGGGGATGACGGTTGCGGCCACCGCGCAGCCGCCGGTCCGCTCCGGACATGCTGGGGGTGTGCCGTGGTACTCAGGCGCTCGCGTGAGGAAGCGGTTCTGAACACACGCTGAACTCGGAGGAGAGATGCCCCGGCCGCGGCCGCGATCCGCGGCACCGGCCGGTGAACGAAAGCACCGCCACACGCCGCCCGCTCCGCGCGAGTCCCGCGCGGCGGACGGCGCCCCCGTCGGTGCGGCTCCCGAAGCCCGACGGTGGTGCGTGCCGACACTGTAGCGAAGCTACTCGCCGGTAGGAAGGGGGCCGGGCGCTGTTTCTCCGCCGCTCACCGGCGGGCGATCACCCGCGCGGGGGACGGCGGTGGACGGACGTCCGTTCGGACCACCCGATAGGGGAGTTACGCGCCCCCACGGGGCGGGGGAGCATGGGGCCATGAGCACTGGAACCGTGGCCACGGACCGCCCCGAGCCCCCCTCCGGGTCCACCCCCGGGGCGGCCGGGCAGGCCGAGGGCGACGCCGTGCCGCCGCCCCGGGCCGACCGGGCCGAGCGCGGGGAGCGCGCCCAGGCAGCGGTCGACCGGCTGCGCACCGCCGGGGCCGAGGCCGTCGCCGTCACCTGGGTGGACAACGCCGGCATCGCCCGGGTCAAGGCCGTTCCGCTCGGCGGCCTGGTGCACGCCGCCCAGTGGGGGGTGGGCGCCGCCCCCTGCTTCGACGTCTTCCTCGCCGACGACACCATCGTCACCAGCCCGCTGATCGGCGGCCCCACCGGGGACCTGCGGCTCTACCCCGACGTCGAGCGGATCGTCCCGCTCGCCGCCCAGCCGGGCTGGGCCTGGGCGCCGGGCGACCGCTACACCCAGGGCGGCGCCCCGCACCCGGGCTGCCAGCGGCTCTTCGCCCGCCGGACGGTCGCGGCCGCCGCCGAGCGCGGGCTGGCGCTGAAGGCCGGCATCGAGATCGAGTGGGTGGTCGCGCTGGCCGGCCCGCCCCAGGAGGAGCCCCGCTACCCGACGGCGGGCCCGGCCTACGGCATGCAGCGGCTCACCGAGCTCTCCGACTACCTGCGCGACGTGCTCCGCGCCCTCACCGAGCAGGGCCTGACCGTGCTCCAGATCCACCCCGAGTACGCGGCCGGCCAGTTCGAGGTGTCGGTCGCCCCCGAGGGGCCGGTCGAGGCCGCCGACACCTCGGTGCTGATCCGGCACACCGTGCGGGCCGTCTCCGCCCGGCACGGCCTGCGGGTCTCCTTCGCCCCGGCGGTCGAGGCCGGCGGGGTCGGCAACGGCGGCCACCTCCACCTCAGCCTCTGGCGGGACGGCCACAACCTCGCCCACGGCGGCCCGGGCCCGCACGGCCTCACCGCCGAGGCCGAGGGCTTCCTCGCCGGGGTCCTCGGCGCGCTGCCCGAGCTGCTGGTGCTCGGCTGTTCCAGCCCGGCGAGCTATCTGCGGCTGGTCCCCTCGCACTGGGCCGGCGCCTACCAGTGCTGGGGCCTGGAGAACCGGGAGGCCGCGCTGCGCCTGGTCACCGGCTCCACCGGCGAGCGAGCCTCGGCCGCCAACGCCGAGATCAAGTGCTTCGACGCCACCGCCAACCCCTACCTGGCGGTCGGCGGGGTGCTCGCCGCCGGCCTCGCCGGGCTGGACCAACGCCTCGCGCTTCCGGCGGAGTTCACCGGCGACCCGGCGCAGGCCGCGCCCGGCACCGTCCCCCGGCTGCCCTCCGGCCCCGCCGGGGCGCTCGCCGCCTTCCGCCGCTCCGCGCTGCTGCGCGAGGCACTCGGCGAGCCGCTGCACGGCGCCGTGCTCGCCGTCCGCGAGGCCGAGCGCGAGCAGTACGCCGACGCCACCCCCGAGGAACTGGCCGCCGCCACCCGCTGGCGGTACTGACCGGTGCCGTCACCGGACGTCCCGGCGCTGGTCGACCACCACTGCCACGGCGTGCCGACGGCCGAGCTGTCCGACGAGGCGCCGGCGGGGCTGCTCACCGAGTCCGACCGTCCGCCCGCGCCGGGCGCCTCGCCGTTCGACGGCGCGCTGGGCCTGGCGGTCCGCCGCTGGTGCCCGCCCGCGCCCGGGCTGCCCGCGCACGCCCCGGCCGCGGAGTGCCTCGCCCGGCGGCGCGAACTCGGCGCCCCGGAGGCCATCCGCCGGCTGCTGGCCGCCGCCGGCCCGGACACCTGTCTGGTGGCCCAGGCCTTCCCGCTGGGGTACACCGCCCCCGGTCTGACCACCTCCCACGTCGGCCCCCGCGCGGCGGCGGTGCGCGGGGAGATGCTGGAGCCGGTCCCGTTCGGCAAGTTGCCGTTCTCCACGGACGCCTACGGCCTGCCCGGGCCGTACCTGGTCGGCGCGGCCCGGTTCCGGCACGGCCCGGGCGCCCTGCCGGACGGCTGGCGCGCCGACGGCGCGTGCGCCGCGGCCGACGCCGAGCGGCCGGCCCGCCGGGTGGCGGCGGACAACGCCCGCCGACTGTACGCGCTCTGACCGTCCGCCGCCGCCGCTTGGCGACGATCCGCCACTGGCCGCTTCCGGCCGCCCCGGACTCCTGTTCCCCCCTCGGTCGCGCTGACTAGGGTGTGGCTCCCGACGCGGTGTGCTCCCGCGGTCGTCCGATCGCCCGGCCCTGCCCAGGAAGAGCGGAGTCATACCTTCCGTGGGTGGACCATTTGTGACGATTAGATGACTACCTCTTGCGGATTGCAACACTTGTTCACTAGCGTCCCGATCATTCCAAGTGCACCTGCCAACCGCAGCTGCTGCATGACGACTCGGGAGGGCCAACCCCTATGAGTGTTCCTCGGATCAGCCGGACCCGGTACGCGGCAGTGGGCCTCGTGCTCGCCACCGCCGGCGCCCTCGCGCTGCCGTCCGGCACCGCCGTCGCGGCCTCCGGGTCGGAGCCGACGACCGGTCCGCTGCTCAGCTACGTCGTCAACACCAAGGCCAACCACGGCCAGGTGCAGAAGGTCGAGAAGGCGATCACGACCCTCGGCGGCACCGTCGTGTACTCCTACGAGCAGATCGGCGTGGTGATCGCCCGCTCGAACGACACCAGGTTCGCCGCCAAGCTGCGGCAGGCCAAGGGCGTCGAGTCGGTCGGTGCCAGCCGGACCAAGGGCATCACCGCCTCCGAGGACCGGGTCGCCGAGGTCGCCGCGGCCCCGACCGGTACCGCCGCCGCCGGCGAGGAGCCCCTGTGGGCCAACCAGTGGGACATGCGTCAGATCGGCGTGGACAAGGCCCACAAGCTGTCCCTGGGCAGTGACAAGGTCACCGTCGGCGTGCTGGACTCCGGCATCGACGGCACCCACGAGGACCTCGCCGCCAACATCGACGCCTCGCAGTCGGTCTCCTGCATCGACGGCGGCAAGCCGAACACCGCCTGGGAGGCCTGGCAGCCGGGCGTCGACGGTGACCACGGCACCCACGTGGCCGGCAGCATCGCCGCCGCCAAGAACGGCAAGGGCATCGAGGGCATCGCCCCGAACGTCAAGCTCGCCGCGGTGAAGGTCGTCGACGACGGCGGCTTCATCTACCCGGAGTACGCGATCTGCGGCTTCGTCTGGGCCGGTGAGCACAAGTTCAAGATCACGAACAACAGCTACTTCGTCGACCCGTGGATGTTCAACTGCCAGAACGACGCGGACCAGGCGGCGATCACCACCGCCGTCCGCCGCGCCGTCGAGTTCTCGCAGCGCAAGGGCGTCCTCAACGTGGCCGCGGCCGGCAACGAGAACATCGACCTGGCCCACAAGACCAAGGACGTCGCCAGCCCGGACGACACCACCCCCGGTGAGCGCCCGATCACCCAGGACTGCCTGAACCTGCCGACCGAGCTGGACGGCGTCGTCGTGGTCTCCTCGGTGGGCGTCAACGGCGAGAAGGCGTACTACTCCAGCTACGGCAAGAACAAGGTCACCGTGGCCGCCCCCGGTGGCGACCGCCGTTACCAGCTCCCGAACACCCCGGACCAGAACGGCCGCGTGCTGTCCACCATCCCGGGCGGCAAGTACGGCTACATGCAGGGCACTTCGATGGCCTCGCCGCACGCCGCCGGCGTGCTCGCCCTGCTCGCCAGCACCCACCCGTGGGCCAACGCGGACGAGCTCACCGAGCTGCTGACCAACCAGGCCGAGTCGCACGGCTGCCCGACCGCCCCGTACAACCCGGGCGGCGCCGGCGAGTGGACCGCCACCTGCGAGGGCGGCGTGGACGACAACGGCTTCTACGGCGCGGGCATCATCAACGCCGAGAAGGCCGCCCAGTGGTGGCGGTGAGCCACGGCTGACCGGCTGACACCCTGAGCCGCCGAACGGGGGCGGGACGTCGAGTCCCGCCCCCGTTCGCGTGCCCGGATCACTCGAAGTGGTGCTCCCGGACCGTCTCCACCGACGGCTTGCCGTGCAGGTCCGGCACCTCCCGCAGCCAGGCCGGCCGCCCCGCCCTGGTCCGCGCCGCCCGCCGCCGTTCCGCCTCGCGCAGCTGCTCCGGGGTGGAGAACCCCTCCGGCAGCCACTCGGCGGAGAGCACCGCCCGCGCCGCCAGGTGGTTCACATAGGCCCGGCGCAGTTCCCCGACCGAGCCGAATCCCGGCTCGTCGGCCAGCCAGGCGTCCGGTACCAGCGCCAGTACCGCCTCCAGCAGCCCGACGGTGACCAGCGGCCCGAGCTCCTCGTCGGCCAGCGCGACGTCCGGGCGGTACCCGCCGAGGGCGTGCGCGCTGAGGTCGTACCGCTTGCCGACGGACGCCTCGGCGGCGGACCAGCGGTGGTGGAAGACCAGTGCGGCGCCGTTGTCGATCAGCCACAGCTTCCGGTGCCAGACCATGAGGTTGGGGTTGTGCACCGTCCGGTCGACGTTCCCGGTGAGCGCGTCCAGCCAGACCACCCGGCCGGCCTCGACCGGGTCGACCTCGATCATGCCGGGCCGGAAGTCGCGGGCGCCGGGCAGCAGGTCCATGCCGAGGTTGAGCCCGCGGCTGGCCCGCAGGATCTCCTGGATCTCGGGGTCCGGCTCGCCGTCGGCGACCGCCGGGTCGAAGTCGACCAGCCGCAGCTCGGGCACCGGCAGGCCGAGCCGCCGGGCCAGCTCGCCGACGATCACCTCCGCCACCAGCGCCTTGCGGCCCTGGGCGGCTCCGCTGAACTTCACCACGTAGGTGCCCAGGTCGTCGGTCTCCACCACACCGGGCACAGAACCGCCGGCCCGCAGCGGGTCGACGTAGCGCACTGCTGTCACCTGTTCGAGCACATCCGCCACCCTAACGTCCGCTCCGCCGGGGAGGGCGCCGCCCGCCGTCCGGGGTCCGCTGTGATTGGCTTGCCGGTATCACCCGGACGACAATCCGGCGCCGGACGACCGTACAAGGAGAGCACGACCATGGGACAGGTGCAGGCCACCACCGAGCGGGTCTACGACGCGGCCCCCGAGCGGGTGTACGAGGCCCTGGCCGACTACCAGGTGACCCGCCCCAAGCTGCTGCCCGAGCAGTACAGCGAGTACGAGGTCCGGGTCGGCGGCGCCGGGGCCGGCACCCAGGTGCACTGGAAGCTGCAGGCCACCGAGAAGCGGATCCGCGACTGCCTGTTCACCGTCTCGGCGCCGCGCCCGGACCAGCTGGTGGAGAAGGACGCCAACTCCAGCATGGTGATCACCTGGACCGTCGCGGCGGCCGGCGAGGGCCGGACGAAGGTCACCGTCACGGCCACCTGGCAGGGCGCGACCGGTATCGGCGGCTTCTTCGAGCGCACCTTCGCGCCCAAGGGCCTGAACCGGATCCACGACCAGGTGCTCGCCAACCTGGCCGCCGAGGTCCGCTGAGCCCCGCTGGACCACCGGGTTCCGGTCTTTCGGACCTCACCCTCAACTCGTCCAGGAATTCGACGAGTTCGTCCACCCGTACGAGCGGCGTGCCGTACGGGTGGACGCCCCGCCACCTGCGGGTGACGACGGCCACCGGGCGCCGCGCGGCCAGCCTAGGCTCGCCGCTTGTGCATATGACGATCCTTCACATCTCGCAGCCCGTCGACGGCGGAGTGGCCCGCGTCGTGGTCGATCTGGTCCGCGGTCAGCGCGAGGCCGGCCACCGGGTGCTGGTCGCCTGTCCGCCCGGCGGCCGGCTCGCCGAGGAGGCCGCCGCCGTCGGCGCGCTGGTCCAGGAGTGGCCGGCCCGGCGCTCGCCCGGCCCGGCCACCGCCGCCGAGGTCTGGCGGCTGCGCCGGATCGTCCGGGCCGCCGGGCCCGACGTGCTCCATCTGCACAGCGCCAAGGCCGGACTGGCCGGCCGGCTGGCCGTGCGCGGCGCGGTGCCGACCGTCTTCCAGCCGCACGCCTGGTCCTTCGCCGCCGTGGACGGCGCGCTCGCCGCCGCCACCCTGCGCTGGGAGCGGTACGCGACCCGCTGGGCGCACCGGCTGCTCTGCGTCTCCGTCCAGGAGCGGGCCGACGGCGTCGCCGCCGGGCTGCACGCCGACTGGGCGGTGGTGCCCAACGGTGTGGACGTGCGCCACTACGCGCCCGCCGACCGCCGGGCCGCCCGGATCGCGCTCGGCCTGGAGCCGGCCGCCCCGCTCGCGGTCTGCGTGGGCCGGCTCTGCCGCCAGAAGGGGCAGGACGTGCTGCTCGCCGCCTGGCCCGAGGTGCGGCGCCGGGTGCCGGCGGCCCGGCTGGCGCTGGTCGGCGGCGGCCCGGAGGAGGCCCGGCTGGCCGCCGTGGTCCGGGAGGGCGCCGAGCCGTCCCGGGTCCGGCTGGTCGGCGACGTCGCGGACCCGCGGCCCTGGCTGGCCGCGGCCGATCTGGTGGTGCTGCCCTCGCGCTGGGAGGGCATGGCGCTGGCCCCGCTGGAGGCGATGGCCTCCGGCCGGCCGGTGCTGCTGACCGACGTGCCCGGGGCCCGCGAGTGCCTGCCGCCGTCCGAACGCGCCGGCGCCCTGGTGCCTTCCGAGGACGTCTCCGCGCTCATCACCCGAATGGCCGAAGCGCTGTCCGATCCGATCGAATGCGAGCGACGCGGTGCCCGGCTGCGCGAGCACGCCGCGGCCCGTCATGACGTTCGATCGGTCGTCGAACAGGTCGACGCGCTCTATCGGGATCTGCTGGGCGCCGGGCCGGTGCCCGGACGGCGCCGGGCCCGTGTCCCGCAGCGGATCTGATCGTTTCACATGCCGTGAATGCCCCGCCGTTCAGGCGCCGACGTATTCGCACCCTCCACCGGTTGTGGGTGGGGGGCTAAATCCGAAATACCTATTAATGGGCGGCTGGAATGAAACGGCAAGTCAACTTCCAGCATTCAACCAGGTTTTCGGTAACGTCTGAGTTTGCCTGCTTCGTTTCGATTTCGCGCCGGGAATTCGCGGGAAAACCGAATGCCGTCAGCGGCAGCAGGAGCTGTCAGGACCGCACTCACCGGGCCGGGACGGCCGCCCCGGGCCAACCGGTGCCGGACCGCCGTCACCCCGGGCACACAGCAGGGGAGTTCGTCCGCCGATGACCATTGACCACGACAGCGTGCCACGGCCGGGCCGGCCCCTGTCCGGAGCGCCCCGCCCCGCCACCGGGCTGCTCGACCGCCCGACGCGGTCCGCCCAGACCCGCACCGCCCCGCCGCCCCGCCGGCACCGCCGCCCGGTCCGCACCCGGCTCGCACTGCCCGTCGCCCTGGTCGCCGTCGACGCGCTCGCCCTGTGCACCGCCACCGGTACCGCCAACCGCGCCCTCGACCCGGCCGTGCGGGTCGCACCGCTGCTCGGTGTCGCCGCCCTGCTGCCCCTGCTGGTCCTGCTCAACCTGGCCGGCGGCCTCTACCGCACCCGGCTCACCCTCTCCGTGCTCGACGAACTGCCCGCCCTCACCGCGCGGGCCGTCGTCGCCACCGCCTTCGCGATCAGCCTCGCCGGCTGCCTGGAGGGCCGCTGGCCCGACTCGGGCCCGGCCACCCCGGCCCGGCTCACCGTCCTGCTCGGCACCCAGCTGGTGCTCGCCGTCCTCGGCCGCGCCCTCCTCTACCACCTGGTGCGCCGGATCCGCCGCAGCCGCCCCAGCCCGGTCCTGGTGCTCGGCGCCGGCCGGCTCGGCCGCCGGGTCGCCGCCGCCCTCAGCGAGCGCGGCGAGTACGGGATGCGCCCGGTCGGCTTCCTCGACGCCGACCCGCCGCTGCTCGCCGGCGACACCGACCTGCCGGTGCTCGGCGGTCGCGAGGTCCTGGAACGCGAGATCCGCCGCCACCGCGTCCACCACGTGGTGGCCACCGCCGGCGCCGCCGACGAGGCCGAGACCGCCGCCACCCTCCGCGACGCCGCCCGGCTCGGCTGCCAGGTCTGGCTGGTGCCCGCGCTGCGCGAGTACGGCTCGCTCGCCGCCGGACGACTGGCCGGCGCCGACCACCTCTGGGGCTTCCCCTGCCTGCGGGTCGGCCGCGCCGCGACGCGCCGTCCCGGCTGGGCCGCCAAGCGGGCCCTGGACGTGACCGCCGCCGCGATCGGCCTGCTGCTGCTCGCGCCCGTCCTCGCCCTGTGCGCGCTCGCCGTCCGCTTCGACACCGGCCCCGGCGTGCTCTTCCGCCAGCAGCGCACCGGGCTCGACGGCCGGGTCTTCACCGTCCTCAAGTTCCGCACCCTGCGGCCGAGCAACGAGCACGAGTCCGCCACCCGCTGGAACATCTCCCAGGACCACCGGATGGGCGCCGTCGGCCGGCTGATGCGCCGCAGCTCCCTCGACGAGCTCCCGCAGCTGTGGAACGTGCTGCGCGGCGACATGAGCCTGGTCGGCCCGCGCCCCGAACGCCCCTACTTCGTCATGCGGTTCAGCCAGGCCTACCCCGAGTACGCGGACCGCCACCGCGTCCCGGTCGGCCTCACCGGCCTCGCCCAGGTCAACGGCCTGCGCGGGGACACCTCGATCGAGGACCGGGCCCGCTTCGACAACCGCTACATCGAGAGCTGGAGCCTCTGGCAGGACGTCAAGATCCTGTGCCGCACCGCGGCCCTCATGCTCCACCCGGACGGGAGCTGATCAACGCCGTGGCCCTGACCCTCGCCGCACCCCCGCGCCCCGCCGAGCTGTTACGGCGCGCGGGGCGCGTCGTCCACGAACGCCCCAGCCTGCCGGCCGCCGCCACCGTGCTGCTGGTGTGCGTCCCCACCGGGGAGAAGGACGTCGCCGCCGCCGTCCACGTCACGGCCGCCGACCTCGCCTCGCTCGCCCTGGTCGCGCTCACCGCCGTGAACCTGCTGCGCGGGCGCACCCCGGCGATCGGCCGCGCCGACGCCGTGCGGTTCGGCGCGATCGTGCTCGCCGCCGCGGTCGCCACCCTCGGCTCCATCGACCCGGCGACCAGCCTCACCGGCTTCGTCCGGCTCACCCAGGTCTTCGTGCTCGTGCCCGCCGCCGTGCTCTGCTCCCTGCGCGACCGCACCGACCAGCGGCTCGTCCTCGGCTCGTTCGTGACCGCCGCCCTGATCCAGGGCGTGGTCGGCGCCCACCAGTTCCTCACCGGCACCGGCGCCTCCTACACCGGCCGTCCGATCCGCGCCGTCGGCACCTTCGGCGCCCTGGACATCATGGCGATGTCCACCGTCGTCAGCTACGGCCTGCTCGCCGCCCTGGCGCTGGGCCTCGGCGAGCGCGACGCCCGGTGGCGGCGGGCGCTGTTCGTCACCGCCGCCTTCCTGGCCTTCCCGCTCGCCGTCTCCTTCAGCCGCGGCAGCTGGATCGCCACCGCCGCGGCCGCCGCCGTCCTGCTGCTGCGCGCCGACGCCCGGCTCGCCGTCCGTGGCGCGGTGCTCGGCACGGCCGCCGCCGTCGTCCTGGTCGGCGGGTTCGGCCTCGGCGGCTCCGGCGTCACCGCCCGGCTCAGCTCGATCGGCTCCGTCTCCGAGGCCCCCGACCAGTCGGTCTCCGACCGCTACGACCTGTGGGCCACCGCCGGGCGGATCTGGCAGGACCACCCCGTCTCCGGCGCCGGACCCAAGGCCTTCCAGCAACTGCGCGACAGCCACGCCCCGTTGCGGCTCTCCTCCGGCAGCGACGCCGCCGACGCCACCATCGGCTTCCAGCGCGAACCGCTGCTCTCCCCGCACAACATGTACCTCCTGGTGCTCAGCGAACAGGGCCTCCTCGGCATCGCCGCCTACGGCCTGCTCTTCCTCGGCCTGCTCCTCGGCTGCCTGCGCACCGCCCGCGGCCCCGGCCTCGCCGCGCTCGCCCTGCTCACCTGGGTCCTGGTCGACTTCCTCTACGCCGACATCGGCGGCACCACCACCGTGCTGACCTCGGTCGTCCTCGGCCTCGCCGCCCACGCCGCCCGCCCCGTGACCACCCGCCCGGCCCGCCCGTCCCGCCCCGAGCCGAAGGGCAGCGGGTCGGAGCGCCCCGGAGGCGAGCGGGCGACAACCGGAGCCGGCGCATGACCACCGACCGGCCGACCACGCTCGGCTCCCCGTCGCTGCCCGCCCCCCGGCAGGCACCGCCCGCCGCCGCGCCCGCCGCCGGCCCGCGCCGCGGCTTCCTCGCCAGGGCCTTCGGCGTCACCGCCGTCCTCAGCGCCGCCGGCTCCGCCCTCGGCCTGCTCCGCGACCTCCTGCTCGCCCGCTACTTCGGCGCCAACCAGGGCACCGACGCCTTCCTGGTCGCCTGGACGGTGCCCGAGACCGCCGCGCCGCTGCTCATCGAGGACGCCATGTCCTTCCTCATGGTGCCCGCCTTCGCGCTCGCCCTGGTGCTCCGCGAGGAGCGCCCCGACGGCCCCGACCCGGTGCGCCAGCTCGTCCGCGCCACCCTGCCCTGGCTGCTGCTCGCCCTCTCCACCCTCTCGCTGGGGGCCGCGCTCGGCGCCCCCCGGCTCGTCGGCCTGCTCGCCCCCGGCCTGGCCGACCCGCACCTCGCCGTCACCTGCACCCGGATCACCGCGATCACCGTGCTGCCGTTCGGCGTGGCCGGCTACCTCGCCGCCGCCCTGCGCGCCCACCACCGGTTCACCGCCCCGGCCGGCATCTACGTCGCCTACAACCTCGGCATCCTCGGCGTGCTGCTCACCTGCCACGCGCTGTGGGGGGTGCGCGCCGCCGCGATCGGGGTGGCCTTCGGCAGCCTGCTGATGGCCGGCCTGCTGGTCGGCCCGTTCCTGCGCCGGCTGCGGTCCGGCCCGGGCCGCCCCGGCGCCGCCCGGCGCTCCCGCAACGCCCTGGTGCTGATCCCGCTCGCCCTGCTGCCGGTCGGCGTGTTCACCCTCACCCGCCAGGCCCAGGTCTTCATCGAACGGTTCCTCGGCTCGGCGCTGCCGCCCGGCACCATCTCGCACCTCAACTACGCGGCCAAGGTCTCCCAGCTCGCCATGACGGCCGGGATCCTGATCTGCACCGTCACCTTCCCGCTGGTCGCCCGGGCGCTCGCCGCCGGGGACGTCACCGCCGCCCGCGACCGGGTGGAGAAGGACCTCGGCCAGGCGGCCGCGGTCGTCCTGCTCGGCACCGCCTTCCTGATGGCCTGCGCCCCCTCGGTGGTCGAGCTGCTCTTCGAACGCGGCGCCTTCGGTCCCCGGGACACCGCCGCCACCGCCGCCGTCATCCGGGTCTACAGCTTCGGACTGCTCGCCCAGGCGCTGATCGGCGTGATGATCCGCCCCTACTTCTCCCTGCGCCCGGTGGTCCGGCGGGCCGGCGACCCCAGCCCCGAGGACGGCGGACGCCGGCTGCTCGACTGGTACCCGGCCGCCGCCATGGCGCTCGGCCTGGTCGTCACCGTCACCGTCGGCCTGCTCGCCACCCCCCGGTTCGGCGCCCTCGGCCTGGCCGCCGGCAACGCGGCCGGCATCACCACCACCGCGGCGCTGCTGCTGCACGGCCTGGTCCTGCGCGGCATCCCGCTGCGGCTGCGCCGCGTCCTCGGCGGCCACGCCCGGCTGCTGGCCGCGGCCGCGGGCGCCGCCGCGCTCGGCACGCCCGCCGCCGGCCTCGCCGCCGACCCCCTGCTCTCCACCGCGCTCGGCGGGCTCACCGTCGCGCTGGCCTTCGCCGCCCTGGGCACCGGCCTGGGCGCCCGCGAGGTCCGCGGCCCCGTCCGTGCCGCCCTGCGGGTCCTGGGACCGGTCCCCGGCCCGTCACCTGTCGCCGATGAAGGGAAGCCTCCCCATGGATGCTGAACGGGGATCAGTCCGGTCGTTCCCGTCGGGCGCACGCCGGCTCGCCGCCCCGGCGGCCGTCGGCCGGCGCACCGACCTGCCGCGCACCGACGCGTCACGGACCGGTACGCCGCGCTCCGCCATCCGCAGACCACCGGCGCAACTGCCCAGAAGCCGGCGCCCGCTGCCCGAGGCGCCGCTCACCGAGACCACCTCGCCGTGGATCCTGATGTACCACTCGGTGGCCGTCGAGAAGGAGGACCCGTACCAGCTGACCGTCAGCCCCGAGCGGTTCGCCGAGCAGATCGCCTGGCTGCACCGGCGCGGCCGGCGCGGGGTCTCGGTGCGGGAGCTGATGCGGGCCCGGGCGGCCGGGCGGGCCGACCGGCTGGTCGGCCTCACCTTCGACGACGGCTACGCCGACTTCGCCCGGTACGCCGTGCCGATCCTCCAGGCGTACGGCTTCACCGCCACCGCGTACGTGGTCGCCGATCTGCTCGGCCGCGCCAACGACTGGGACACCGAGGGCCCCCGGAAGACCCTGCTCACCGTCCAGGAGGTCACCGACCTCGCCGCCGCGGGCTGGGAGATCGGCTCGCACGGCCTCGGCCACCAGGCGCTCACCGGCCTGCCCGCCGACGTCCTCGCCGCCCAGACCAGGGAGAGCCGCCGCGTCCTGGAGGAGGTGGTCGACGGGCCGGTCACCGGCTTCTGCTACCCCTACGGCGCGGTCGACCTGGCCGCCACCCAGGCCGTCCGGGACGCCGGCTACGACTACGCCTGCGCGATCGGGCACTCCCCGCTCACCGGCCGGTACGCGCTGCCGCGCTGCTACGTCGGCGACCGCGACGGCGCCTGGCGCCTGCGCGCCAAGCGCGGCCGCCACCGGCTGCGCGACACCGTCGCCGAGCTGCGCCGCCAGCGCCTGGCGGCGCGCGCCGACCGCCGCCGGAGAGGGCAGTGAGGATCCTCCACATCGTCACCGGCCTCGCCTCCGGGGGAGCCGAGCGCCAGCTCCAGCTGCTGCTCCGCCACCTGCCGGCCCACCAGCACTGCGAGGTGCTCGCGCTGACCAATCCCGGTGCGGTGGCCACCGCGCTGCGCGCCGAGGGCGTCACCGTCCACCACCTCGGCATGCGCGGCAACCGGGACGTCGGCGCGTTGCCCCGGCTGGCCGGCCGGATCCGGGCCGGGCGCTACGACCTGGTGCACACCCACCTCTACCGGGCCGGACTGTACGGCCGGGCGGCCGCCCGGCTGGCCGGGGTGCGGGCGGTGGTCGCCACCGAGCACTCGCTGCACGCCGGGGTGATCGAGGGCCGCCCGGTCACCCGCGGCGTCAAGGGCCTCTACCTGGCCGCCGAACGTCTGGGCACCACCACCGTCGCGGTCTCCCGGCAGGTCGCCGGAACCCTGCACGCCTGGGGCGTCCCGGCGGCCCGGGTCGAGCTGATCCCCAACGGCATCGACGCCGCCCGCTACCGGCGCCCGTCCGCCGACCGGGCCGCCACCCGCGCCCGGGTGCGCGCCGAACTCGGCCTGCCACCGGGGAGCTGGGTGGTCGGCGGGATCGGCCGGCTGGTCCCGGGCAAGCGCTTCCCGGTCCTGCTGGAGGCGCTGGCCGGGCTGGACGGCGCGGCCCGCCTGGTCCTGATCGGCGAGGGCCCCGAGCGGACCGCCCTGGAGCGGCGGGCCGCCGCCCTCGGCGTGCGCGACCGCCTGGTGCTCACCGGCGAGCGCGACGACGTGCCCGACCTGCTCACCGCCCTGGACGTGCTCGCCGCCCCCTCCGCCGAGGAGACCTTCGGCCTCGGCGTGCTGGAGGGGCTGGCGGCCGGCCTGCCGGTGCGCCACAGCGCCTGCCCGGCGCTGGACGAACTGCCGCCCGGCGCCGCCCCGCAGGCCCGCCGGATCCCCTCCGAGGCCGCCGCCTACACGGCCGCGCTGCGCGACCTGCGCGACCGGCGCCGCCTCGACGGCCACACCACCGACCCGCTGCCCCGGCCCCCCGCGGTCGGCCACTACGACATCGTCCGGGTGGCCGCCGACCTCGGTGCCCTCTACGACCGGCTGGCCGGGGTTTGAGCCGACAGCACCCCCGCAGTCCCCGGGCCGCCGGCCGGGCGGCCCCCACAGCCAAGGAGTTCCCCATGACCGAACCGCGCAGTAGTGTCCGCCGGCTGGTCGGCCGCTGGTGGCCGGTGGTCCTCGCGGTGCCGCTGGGTGCCGTCGCCGGAGCCGGGTACGCCCTCGTGGCCCAGCCCTCGTACGCCGCCAACTCCTACGTGATCGTGGTGCCCGAGAACCAGGGCGAGGCCGTCACCGCGGTCAACTTCGCCCAGGCGTACGGCCGGCTGGCCGGTCAGCCGCAGGTGCTCGCGGGGGCCGCCGCCGAGACCGGGCACGGCCTGGGCGAGCTGGAGACCCTGGTGCACGGCACCACCTCGCCGGACGCCCCGATGATCGAGATCACCGGCACCGGCGACCGGCCGCAGGAGGCCGTGCTGGCGGCCGACGCGGTGTCCCGCTCGCTGGTCGCCTTCGCCAACACCACCAGCAAGGAGACCGGCGTGCGGCTGGTCCCGCTGGCCGCCGCCGCGGAGCCCGAGAAGCCGACCACGCCCTCCGGCCGGCTGGACGTCGCGGTCGGCGGCGCGGCCGGGGTGCTGATCGGCGCGCTGGTGATGATGACCCGCCGCCGGAACGGCGCGCCGGCCGAGGCGGGAGCGGCCCCCGCGGGGGAGGCGCCGGCCGCGACCACCCCGCGTCCGCGCGCCGCCGTACCCGAGCCCGCCGCCGTACCCGACCCCGCCGCGGTACCCGAGCCCGAGCCCGTCGGGGCCGGGGCGGCCTCCGGGAGCGGACGATGAGCACCGAGGCCGTCACCCCCGTGGCCGGCCTGCCCGCCCAGGCCCGCGCCCCCCGCTGGACCACCGAGCTGCGCCGTGAGGACGACGCCCTCGACACCCTGGCCGAGGAGTGGGACGACCTGGTCGCCCGCTGCCGGACGGCCACCTTCTTCCAGTCCGCCGCCTGGCAGTGCTCCTGGTGGCGCCACTACGGCACCCCCGGAGCCCTGCTGGTGGTGCTGGTGCGCCGGGAGGGCCGGCTGGTCGGCGCGGGCGCCTTCCGCCGGCGCGGCGGCCCGTTCGGCGGCCTGACCGGCCTCGGCGCCGGGCTGATCGACTTCACCGACGTGCTGCTGGACGACGACTGCGCCGACCGCGCCGCCGCCGAGTTCGCCGCGGCCCTGCCGCTCACCCGCCCCTGGCACAGCCTGGAGCTGCGCGAGGTCCGCCCGGAGGCCGCCGTGCAGCGGGTCTTCGACCAGTGGCGCGGCCGCCGCCGCCGGTACGCCGACTCGCTCTGCCAGTACCTGCCGGCCGCCCCGATGGACCAGTTGCTCAAGCGGGTGCCGGGCAAGACCGCCCAGCGCACCCGGGTCAAGCTGCGCAAGATCGCCGAGTCGGGTGTGGAGGTGCGGGCGACGAGCCCGCAGGAGGTGCCGCGGGCGCTGGACGGGCTGCTGCGGCTGCACTTCCTGCAGTGGCAGGAGCGCGGCGTCACCCCGGAGCACCGCACCGAGCGGTTCGCCCGGCACCTCGCCGAGTCCACCGCCGGGCTGGTCGCCACCGGCCGGGCGGCCGTCCACCAGTTCTGGCTGGACGGCGAGTTGGTCGCCGTCGACCTGGTGCTGCTCTGTCCGTCCTTCAGCGGCCTCTACCTGTACGGCGCGCACCCGGAGCTGCGGGAGCGGCTGGACATCGCGGGCCTGCTGTTCGGTGCCGCGCTGGACGAGACGCTGGGCGCCGGGATCCCGGTGATAAGCCTGCTGCGCGGCCAGGAGCCGTACAAGCAGCGCTGGCGCCCGGACCGGCTGCCCAACGAACGGCTGCTGTTCGGCCCGCGCGGCGCGGCCCCGGCGGCCGCCGCCCGGAGCGGCGCGGTACGCGGCCGGCGGGCGGCGGTGCACCTGCTCAGCACCCGGGCGCCGCGCCTCAAGGAGGCGCTGGCGGCCCGCCGCCGCAGCTGAGCCCCCCGGCCCCGCCGGCCGCTACGGCAGCCCGAGCAGGCCCGCCGGCGGGGTCGGCGGGGCGGGGGCGATCGGCGCGGTGGGCGCGGTCGGAGCGGTCGGCGGCACCGGGATCCCGGGCCCGACCGGCAGACCGGGGACCGGCGGCGCCGTCGGAGCGGGGCTCGCGCCGGCCGACGGCGCCGGCCCGGTCGGGGACGCCGGTGAGGCCGGGGACGCCGGACCGACCGAGGGCGCCGGCGCCGCCGGGGCCGCCGGCGCGGCCGGCTCCGGGGCCCCGGGGGAGCCGGTCATCAGCTGCCGGAAGCGCGCGCTGGAGCGCGGGTTGCGCTCGCACTGCCAGAAGCCGTGCGGACAGTAGTCGGTGACGGTCTGGTACGCGGTGTCGTGGGTGCGGATCCACTCCACCATCCGCTGCACGAACTCCGGGTTGTCCCCGTTGCGGAACAGCCCCCACTCCGGGTACGAGACCTGCTTGCCGCGCTTGGCCGCGAACTCCACCTGGTCCTGCAGCCCGTACGGCTCGCGCACGTAGTCGTCGAAGGTGCCGCCGGCCGGCTGGTCGTAGTTGTCCATGCCGATGATGTCGACCACGTCGTCGCCCGGGTAGCACTTGGTCCACGGGATCGCGTCCAGCCCCCGGTTGGGCGCGAAGTCGAAGCGGAAGCGCTGCCCGGGCACCGAGCGCATCACCGTGACGATCCGCCGCCAGTAGGTCTTCCAGGCGGCCGGGTCGGGCTTGCAGCGGTGGGTGTAGGTGACGCCGTTCATCTCCCAGCCGAGGGTGAGCACGGTGTCCGCGCCGCCGAGGGCGACCAGCCGGCGGGCCAGCCGCAGGAAGTGCCGGTCGAAGTCGCCGCGGGCGCCCTGGCCGAGCAGCCGGGCCACCTCGCCGTCCGGCACGCCCGTCTCGCTCGGGACCAGCATCGGCACGCCGAGCACGAGCATCCGGGACGGGTCGGCCTGCCGCCACTGCGACCACATGGCGAGCACCATCGGCTCGCCCTCGATGTCCGCCCAGCCGTTGCCCGCCAGATAGGTGTGGCCGACCTGGAGGTTGGCGTCGCCCAGCCACTGCGCGTAGCGGCCGATCTGCGGGATGTAGCTGTCCCAGGAGCCGACGAAGGCCCCGAAGGGCGGCTCGTGCGCCGGGCGCTGGACGGCGGGCCGCGGGGCGGGGGCGTGGGGCGCGATCGCGTCGGAGGACAGGGAGTGCCGCTCGGTCTGGCCCAGCGGGGTCCCGGCGGGGACGCTGGCGGTGGTGAGCAGCAGCAGGGTGGCGGCGGCGAGCGCCAGGCGGCCGAATCGCATGGTGTCTCCTCGGACGTCGCCCCGGACGGTGCCACGGGCTGGGCGGAGCAGGGCTGGACGGATCGGGGAGGGCCACGCAGAGTGGCGGACCCCTTGCCGACAGTAGGGCCGACCGGGCGAGGAAATGCCGAATGTCACCCTAAAGTGGGCGATATTCGAACGCCGTTCAGGTGTGCCGTGTATCACCTCCGTAACGGTCCTGGTGGCCCCGGGCGCCCTACCGCGGAGCCCCGTTCCGGGGCCCGCCGGGCCGGTGCGGGCCCCGACGGCGCAGGTCGGCGGGCGGGCCCGCCCGGGGCGCCGGGAACCGCCGGGCGGGGTTCGGCCGTTCGGCCGTACGGGAGAGCCCGGCTGACTCGCGCGGGTGCCGAAAGGTACGCTCCGCCCGTGTCCTGGAAGTCGCGTGCCCTCAGCCCCCGATCGATCCTCCCTGCCCTGGCGGTGCTGCTGGTCCTTGTGGCGGGCGCCGCCGCGCACGCCAACAAGCCGGTCCCGTTCGGCGACCGGGTGGCCGCGAAGGGCGCCGCGGAGGCGAGCGCGGACCCCGCGGCCTCGCTGGACGCGGCCGACCTGGACCTGCGGGTGGGCCCGGGCCTGGAGGCGTACCACCGGGCCACCGGCGAGCACGCCTGGTCCTACCAGCGGGAGGGCGCCACCGCGCTCCACCTGGAGATGGCCGGGGAGAACGCCGTGGTGGTCTGGGACGACGGCCTGGTCACCTCGGTGCGCCCCGGCGACCAGCAGGTGCGCTGGCACCGCGCGGTGCCCGGGCTGGCCGACTGGCTGCGCGGCGCGGGCGAGCCCGGCGCCGACAAGCGCACCGAGGAGCAGCGCAAGCAGCAGGCGAAGGTGCGGGCGGCGGCCTCGCTGTACACCGTGCAGGAGTCCGCGCCCTGGGTGGCGGTGGTCACACCGGAGCTGACGATGGGTTTCCGGGACGCCGACGGTGACCTGCGCTACAACTCCAAGCCGGCCGGCAACTGCGTCTACGACCCGGAGCGCACGGCGGCCACCGACTTCGCGGTGCTGGTGCCGCGCAGCTGCACCAACGGCAGCGGGCAGCAGGTCTCCGGCGGGATCTCCGGCTACCGGCTGGACAACACCGGCTGGCAGCTGAACGCCGGTCCCGGTGTGACGATGAAGGCGCTGGACGGGCGCCGGGTGCTGATCTCGGACGGGCCGATCGTCGCGCCCAAGGTCTTCGACACCCGGGCGGCGGCGCCCGAGGCGGCCTGCGGCAGCCCGGCCGAGCCGTTCGCCGCCGTCCCGCCGGTCGGCGGCTGCGCCGGGGACGGCGCGCGGCAGCAGTAGCGGCCGGAGCGGACCTCGTCCTCGGGGGTCACCCGAGCGGCCCGGTAGACTTGCCGTCATGGCTGTTCTCTCCGGGCACTGACGGGCGAGCGGCGCCGCCCCGCGCGGTCCGCCGAGCCCCCGTCGACGACGCCCCTTCCCGCCTCCCGGCCCGAACCTCGTCCGGTCGCCCGCCCACGTCCCAGGAGTAGTCCCAGCCATGATTTCCGCCAACGGCCTCGAACTGCGTGCCGGCGCCCGGATCCTGATCGAGTCCGCGAGCTTCAAGGTCGCCCCCGGCGACCGGATCGGCCTGGTCGGGCGCAACGGCGCCGGCAAGACCACGCTCACCAAGGTGCTGGCCGGCGAGGGCATCCCGGCGGCGGGCACGGTGACCCGCTCGGGCGAGGTCGGCTACCTGCCGCAGGACCCGCGCACCGGCGACCTCGACGTGCTCGCCAAGGACCGCATCCTCTCCGCCCGCGGCCTGGACAGCGTGCTGCGCAAGATGCGCGAGAACGAGGACCGGATGGCGAACGGCAAGGGCGCCACCCGCGACAACGCGATGAAGAAGTACGCCCGCCTGGAGACCGAGTTCCTCACCAAGGGCGGGTACGCCGCCGAGGCCGAGGCCGCCACCATCGCCGCCGCGCTGGGCCTGCCGGACCGCATCCTCAACCAGGAGCTGCACACCCTCTCCGGTGGTCAGCGCCGCCGCGTCGAGCTGGCCCGGATCCTGTTCTCCGACTCCGACGTGCTGCTGCTCGACGAGCCGACCAACCACCTCGACGCCGACTCGATCGCCTGGCTGCGGGACTTCCTGAAGACCTACAAGGGCGGCTTCATCGTCATCTCGCACGACGTCGACCTGGTCGAGACGGTCGTCAACAAGGTCTTCTACCTGGACGCCAACCGCTCCACCATCGACGTCTACAACATGGGCTGGAAGCAGTACCAGCAGCAGCGTGAGGACGACGAGAAGCGCCGCAAGCGCGAGCGGGCCAACGCCGAGAAGAAGGCCGCCACGCTGAACGCGCAGGCGGACAAGATGCGCGCCAAGGCGACCAAGACGGTGGCCGCGCAGAACATGGCCCGCCGCGCGGAGAAGCTGCTGTCCGGGCTGGAGACGGTGCGGGCGAACGACAAGGTCGCCAAGCTGCGCTTCCCGGACCCGGCCCCGTGCGGGAAGACCCCGCTGACGGCCAGCGGACTGTCCAAGTCCTACGGCTCGCTGGAGATCTTCACCGACGTGGGCCTGGCCATCGACCGGGGCTCGCGGGTCGTCATCCTGGGCCTCAACGGCGCCGGCAAGACCACCCTGCTGCGGATGCTGGCCGGGGTGGAGCAGCCGGACACCGGCGAGGTGATCCCGGGCCACGGCCTGAAGATCGGCTACTACGCCCAGGAGCACGAGACGCTGGACGCGGACCGCTCGGTGCTGGAGAACATGCGCTCGGCGGCGCCGGACATGGACCTGGTCCAGGTCCGCAAGATCCTCGGTTCCTTCCTGTTCTCGGGGGACGACGTGGAGAAGCCGGCCGGGGTGCTCTCCGGTGGTGAGAAGACCCGTCTCGCGCTGGCCACCCTGGTGGTCTCCAGCGCCAACGTGCTGCTGCTCGACGAGCCGACCAACAACCTGGACCCGGCCAGCCGCGAGGAGATCCTCGGCGCGCTGCGCGAATTCTCCGGTGCGGTCGTGCTGGTCACCCACGACGAGGGCGCGGTCGACGCGCTCCAGCCGGAGCGGATCATCCTGCTCCCGGACGGCGTCGAGGACCTCTGGAGCCCGGCCTACGCCGACCTGGTCACGCTGGCCTGATCCCGTTCTCCCGGGGCCCGGTCGTCCGTACGGACGACCGGGCCTTCGTTTTACCCTCCGGCCGGCCGTCGACGGGCCCTCCCCTCTTTGGGCCAGAAAAACTAGTCCTTCCGGCGTGTCCGGGAATGAAGGGGTCCTGCATTCCGTTTGAGGAGCTTCCGTCGGCCCGCCACCCGATCGTGACCGGGACCACGCTGCTGATCAGCCCTTTCGCGTCGAACGGCGGCACGCTCCCGGGGGCGTGCACTCAGCGTGAGCGCCCTTGTGCGCTCGGATCACCACCGCAGGACCGCCCGTTCCGGGCATGGACCTTGTCGAATGGGTGGCCAGGACGCGGTGGATGGGTGATCATGGGAATCTGACCGAGCAACGCTACGAGGAGGCACGGGTGGCCGAGACTCTGAAAAAGGGCAGCCGGGTGACCGGTGCCGCGCGTGAGAAGCTCGCGGCCGATCTCAAGAGGAAGTACGACTCCGGGGCGAGCATTCGCGCCCTCGCGGAGGAGACCGGTCGCTCGTACGGCTTCGTGCACCGCATGCTGAGCGAGTCCGGAGTGATTCTCCGGGGCCGCGGCGGTGCCACGCGGGGCAAGAACAAAGCTCCTGCTGGAGCTGGTTCCTGACGCTCCGTCAATTCACTGGACGGATGACTCGGCGGCAGGGCGCCGACCGGAGGGACGACCGCTGATCGTCCGCCCCCGGCCAGAGCGAACCGGCCGCCGATCGTCATGCCGGGCCGGCGCGCCGCCCCGGCCGCCCGTCGCCGCGTGGTGTCCGCCGGCCGACCCCTGCCGTCGCGCCGCCAGTTTTGTTACTCTCCGGTAGCCAAGCACCCTCGCCACCGGAGGTCCCCGCATGACCGCTCCCGCCACCGATCCGCAGACCCCGACCCGGGAGCAGGACGGCGTCCGTCTGGAGATCGACGGCGAACTCGCCGTCGTCACCCTCTGTCAGCCCAAGCGGCGCAACGCCCAGTCGCCCGCCCTGTGGCGCGCCCTCACCGCCATCGGCCGCGAGCTGCCCGGGACCGTCCGGGTGGTGCTGCTGCGCGCCGAGGGCGTCTCCTTCTCCGCCGGCCTCGACCGCGCGATGTTCACCCCGGAGGGCATCCCCGGCGAGCCCGGCTTCCTCCAACTGGCCGCCTCCGGGGACCAGGAGCTCGACGAGACCATCGCCGGCTACCAGGAGGCCTTCACCTGGTGGCGCCGCCCCGACCTGGTCACCGTCGCCGCCGTCCAGGGCCACGCCGTCGGCGCCGGCTTCCAGCTCGCCCTCGGCTGCGACCTGCGGGTGGTCGCCGAGGACGTCCAGTTCTCCATGAAGGAGACCTCGCTCGGCCTGGTCCCCGACCTCACCGGCACCAAGCCGCTGACCGAACTCGTCGGCTACGCCCGGGCGCTGGAGATCTGCGCCACCGGCCGCTGGGTCGGCGCGGCGGAGGCCACCGCGATCGGCCTGGCCAACCTCGCCGTGCCGGCCGCCGAGCTGGACGCGGCCGCCCGCGACCTCGCCGCCGCCCTGCTGGCCGCCCCGCGCAACGCCGTGATCGAGACCAAGGCCCTGCTCCAGGGCGCCGCCGGCCGCTCCTACGACGAGCAGCGTTCGGCCGAACGGGCGGCACAGGCCCGCCGGCTGCGCGACCTCGCCGGCCTCGGCGACTGACCGGCCCGGACCGCACCGCAAGGCCCGGTCCGTGGGGCGCACCCACGGACCGGGCCTTGCGGCGTTCGGGCCGTCCGGGCCGCTCAGGGGGCGGGATTCGTGGCGAAATGTCAGAGTTGGAGCGATTTGCGATATAGCTGGAGCCGCACGACGGGAGATGAGCCATGCCTGACACTCCGACGCCCGCCACCCTGCACAAGAACGCCCCGCACGGTGCCCCCACCCCCGCCGCCTCGCCGGCGAGCCCGGCGGCCGCCGCCGGGTCGGTCGGCGAGCGCGGCCGCACGGCGCTGGCCGTCGGGGTGGTCGAGAAGATCGCCGGGATGGCCGCGCGCGAGATCAACGGCATCCACGCCCTCGGCTCCGGCCTCGCCCGCACCTTCGGCGCGATGCGCGACCGGGTCCCCGGCGGGCGCGGCAGCGTCGGGCGGGGCATCAAGGCCGAGGTGGGGGAGAAGCAGACCGCCATCGACATCGCGCTGGTGGTCGAGTACGGCGTCGTCATCCCCGAACTCGCCCGCCAGGTGCGGGAGAACATCATCGACGCGGTCGAGCGGATGACCGGGCTGGAAGTCGTCGAGGTCAACATCGCGGTCAACGACGTCCACCTGCCCGACGAGCCCGACGTCGTGGAGGAGGAAGAGGAGGTTCCCTCCTCCGGACAGCGGCCCAAGCTGAAGTAGTCGGCGGCGCCAGCCGGCGCGAGACGGCGGAACACGGCGGAATACGAGGTGGAACGGATGAACCTGGCCATCGTCGGCCTGGTGGTGGGAATGGCGCTCGGCTTCGCCGGATACTTCGGCGGCTTCGCGGCGTTCCTGCTGGTGGCGGCGCTCGGGGTGGTCGGTTTCGTGGTCGGCCGCCTGCTGGAGGGCGACCTGGAGCCCGGTGAGCTCGGCGAACTGCTGCGCAGCCGCGACCGGCGCCGCTGATGGCGGCCCTCGTCCCGGTACCCTCCCGCCGGGATCCCGGTGCCCGCGGCCGGCTGCGGATCGCCGACCGCGTCTACGCCCGGATCGCCGCCCGCGCCGCCCGTGAGGCGCTCGCCGACGCCTGGCACGGCCGGAGCGCGCGCGGCGGCCCGCCGAGGGTCACCGTCACCGGCCCCGCCACCCCGAGTGCCCCCGTCACCGTCCGGGTCTCCGTCGACCTGCCCTTCCCGGCCGACCTCGCCGCCCTCGCCCGCACCGTCCGCGACCGCGTCACCGCCGACACCCGCACGCTGACCGGAACCCGGGTGGCCGAGGTCGTGGTGGTGGTCGAGCACCTCGTCCCGGACGGTGCCCGATGAGCAGCCGGGAAGGGGCGGCCGAGGAGGCCCCCGGGCCGCCCGGGCCCGCGCCGGTGAAGGTGCGCCGGCCGCGTGCCCCGCGCACCACCGCCGCCACCGTGGTGGCCACCGTGCTGCTGGTCGTCGCCGGGGGGCTGCTGTACGACGTGATCGCCGTGCGGACCGGGCACCAGGCCCGGCAGTGGCGCGCGGACCTGGCCGACGAGCTGGCCACCCGGCACCTGGACGACCCGGCGGTGCTGATCGGCGCCGGCGTGGGCGCGGTGCTCGGCGGCTGGCTGCTCTGGCTCGCCCTCGCCCCCGGTCTGCGCCGCTGGCTTCCGCTGCGCCCGCACGGGGACACCGCCGCGGCCATCGACCGGGCCGGGGTGGCCGCCCTGCTGACCGACCGGGCCGCCGAACTGCCGGGTGTGGAGCACCTGCGGGTGCGGGTCGGCCGGCGCCGGGTGCGGATCGCCCTGGCCGGCCCGGCCGATCCGGCCTCGGTCCAGCGCCGGCTGCGCGAGGAGCTGGCGGCGGTCACGCTGGCCCGGCCGCTGCGGCTGGACGTGCGGATGGCGGGCCGGCGGCGGCGCGCCGGGCCGTCGCCGGAGGACACCGCGGCCCCGGTGGGCGGTGGCGCCGGGTGAGCCGGGGCACGGTCAACCGGCTGCTGCTGGGGGTGGTCGGGCTGGCGCTGCTGGCCGCCGGGGTGCTGGTGCTGGCCGGCGGGCTCGATCTCTACGGGCGCCTCGGCGTCGACCCGCCGTCCTGGTGGCCGCTCACCTCGCCCGACCAGCCGGTGGTGAGCGGGCGCTCGCGCACCCGGTGGGTGGCGGAGTCCTGGTGGTGGCCGGTGGTGATCGCCGGGCTGGCCGTGGTAGTCGCGGGCATCGCCTGGTGGCTGCTGGCGCAGTTGCGCCGCACCGGTCCGACGACCGTGGTGCTGCCGACCCCGGAGACGCCGGGACTGCGGCTGCGGCTGCGGACCAAGGCGCTGGAGGAGGCGGTGGAGAGCGACGCGGTCGTGCTGCCGGAGGTCGAGCGGGTGGGTGTGCGGCTGGTCCGCGACCGGCGGCACCCGCGGCTGCGGGCGGCGGTGCGGATGACCCCGGGCGGCGATCCGGCCGCGCTCGCCGAGCACTTCGAGACCGGCCCGCGCAGCGGGGCGCGGGCCAGCCTGGGCCTGCCGGAGCTGCCCGCGGACCTGCGGATCCGGGTGGTCGCGTCCCGGCCGGAGGTCACCCGGCGGCGGCACCGCCACAAGCGGCCGCGGGTCGCCTGAGCCGCGCGGCCGCTCGCGGCGGGGTGCTCAGAGCCCGCGCAGCGCGCCGCCGTCCACCGGGACCATGACCCCGGTGAGGTAGGAGGCGGCGGGGGAGAGCAGGAAGGCGGCGACCTTGCCGAACTCCTCGGGGGTGCCGTAGCGGCCGAGCGGGATGTCGGCGCTGTGCCGGGCGCGGGCGGCCTCGGGGTCGCCGCCGAGGGCGTCGAGTTCGCGCACCCGGTCGGTGTCGATCCGGGCCGGCAGCAGGCCGACCACCCGGATGCCGCGCGGGCCGAGTTCGTCGGCGAGCGACTTGGCGGCCATCGCCAGGCCCGGGCGCAGCCCGTTGGAGATGCCGAGGCCGGCGATGGGCTGGCGGACCGAGCCGGAGAGCACGAAGCCGATCACCCCGCCCTCGCCGAGCGCCGCGGCGGCGGTGCGGGCGATCCGCAGGGCGCCGAGGAAGACCGACTCGAAGGCGCCCCGCCAGGCCTCCTCGGGGGCGGTGGCGACCGGGCCGGCCTGCGGTCCGCCGACGCTGATCAGCACGCCGTCCAGCCGGCCGAAGCGCTCGACGGCCGCCGTGACCAGCCGTTCGGCGGTCGCCGGGTCGGCGTTGTCGGCCACCAGTCCGTGCACCGCCCGCGGCCCCTCGCCGAGGGCGGCGAGTTCGGCGACGGCCGCGTCCACCGCCTCCGGGCTCCGGCCGGTGACCAGTACCCGGGCGCCGTCGGCGGCGAGCTCCCGGGCCGTGGCCAGGCCCAGCCCGCGGGTCGCGCCGGTGACCACGTACACCTTGTTCTGCAGTCCGAGATCCATGGGGGCCATCCTGCCGGGTCGGCCCGGACGGCGGGTAACGGGACCCGACGGCGCCGAGCGGGTGGTCCGTGGCACTGAACGACACCCAGCACTGAACGACACCCGGCACCGGACGACACCCGGCACCGACCGGCCCGCTCCGGCGCTGGCGTTGACGCCCGCGTCAAGGTCTACCGTCGTTCCCGGCGGCGTTCGAACGGCGGCCGGAAGGGCAGGGGCCGGACATGCGGATCGGTGAGCTGGCGAAGCGGGCGGGGACGACCACCCGGGCACTGCGGTACTACGAGCAGCTCGGGCTGCTCCCGGCCCGGCGGGCCGGCAACGGCTACCGCGCGTACGGCGAGGAGGACCTGCGGCTGCTGCGGCAGATCCGCACCCTGCAGGACTCCGGCTTCGGCCTGGAGGAGACCAGGCCGTTCGTCGAGTGCCTGCAGGCCGGGCACCCGCACGGCGACTCCTGCCCGGCCTCGCTGGAGGTCTACCGGAGGAAGCTGTCCGAGCTGGACGAGTGCATCGACCGGCTCCAGGAGGTCCGTGCCCGGGTGTCCGAGCAGTACGCCCGGGCCGAGCGGGAGCGCGACGCGCTCGCCGCGGGGGCCGCCACGGAGGCGCCGCAGTGCGAATGGGCCGCACCGGCGGCCCTCGACCGGGACGAGTGGGAGAAGAGGTAGGCCATGGTGCAGATCGCAGGGGTGGCGACGGTGACGGACGAGACCTTCGCCGCGGAGGTGCTGGCCGCAGAGGGGCCGGTGCTGGTGGACTTCACGGCGGACTGGTGCCCGCCGTGCCGGCAGATGGTGCCGGTGCTGGCGGAGATCGCCCGGGAGGAGGGGCACCGGCTGACCGTGGTCAGCGTGGACGTCGACCACAATCCGCAGACCCAGGCGGCCTACGGGGTGCTGTCGATGCCGACGCTGATGGTGTTCCGCGGCGGCGAGCCGGTGAAGTCGGTGGTCGGCGCCCGGGCCAAGGCCCGGCTGCTGCGCGACCTGGCGGACGTGCTCTGAGCGGACGTGCTCCGAGCGGACGTGCTCCGAGCGGACGGGCCCGGGCCGGAAACGGGCCCGGGCCCGGACGGGCTCAGGCGGGGACGGCGGCCGTCAGGCCCTCGGCCTCGGCGGCCTCCTTGCGGCGGTCCTTGGCCTCGCGCCGCGCCATCACCACGAAACCGACCGGGATCAGCGCGGTGAACAGCCACCACTGGATCGCGTACGCCATGTGCGGGCCGATGTCGGAGTGGTTGGGCTCGCGCAGCAGCTCGGGCTGGTCGGCCGGGGCCGGTTCGGTGGCGGTGAGCTCCAGGTAGCCGCCGAGCAGGGCGGCGCCGCTCTCCTTGGCCTGCTGGGCGCTGTTGATCAGGGTGAACTGCCGGTCCGGCAGGCCGGCCCGGTCCTTGACGCTCCCGGAGGCGGACTCGTCGGCCCGCAGCCGGCCGGTCAGGGTGACCTGGCCGGCCGGTGCGGCGGGGACGGCCGGGTACTCGGCGGCGGAGGTGCCGGAGGGCACCCAGCCGCGGTTGACCAGGACGCTCCCCTTGCCGTCGGCGAGCACCAGCGGGGTGACCACGAAGTAGCCGATCTTGTCCCCGCTGGAGTCGGTCCGCTTGCGGACCACGAACTCGTGCGCCGTGTCGTACTGCCCGGTGGCCGTCGCGGGGCGCCAGGTGAGGTCCTTGGGCACGGCGAACCCGGGCGTGGCCGACAGGGTGTCGTACGGCACGGGCTCGGCGGTCAGGGCCTGGGCGATCAGCTCGTTGCGGTCCACCCGTGCCTCGTGGCGGTGGAACTGCCAGAACCCCAGCCGGATGGTCGTGGGGACCAGCAGCACGGCGATCAACAGGGTGATCAGCCAGCGCCGGGAGAGCAGAAAACGGTACACATGGGCACGGTACGCCCTGTTCACAACCGGCTCATGCACCGGGGTGCGGGGCGACCTCGCGCAGCAGTTGGAGGAAGGCGTCCTCGCCGACCACCGGGGTGCCGACCTCGCGGGCCTTGCGGGCCTTGCCGCTCCAGCTGTCCGGCTCGTTGGTGACCAGCAGGCTGGTGAGCCGGCTCACGGAGGTGGCGATGTGCAGGCCGGCCTCGACGGCGCGGTCCTCCAGCAGCTCGCGGTCGGTGGCGGTGTCGCCGGTGAACGCCACCCGCATGCCCTGGACCAGCGGCTTGCCGTCCTCCCAGCGCCCGGGGTTCGGGTAGGGGCACGGCGGGCGCTTCTTGGCCTGCCGGTACGCGGCGCCGGTCCAGGAGCCGCGGGCGGGCGAGGAGGCCGCGTCCTCGCCGAGGTCGGTGACGGCCACGCAGGTCTGCAACGGCAGCGGGACGCCCCCCGAGCGGGCCAGCCGGAGGCTGGGGCGGAAGGCCTCGGCGAGCACCCGGGCGTCGTCCAGCGCGTTGTGCGCCTGGCGCTGGTGGACGCCGAAGTACGCGGCCAGCGAGGACAGCTTGCCGTTGGGCAGCGGCAGCCGCAGGTCGCGGGCCAGCACCATGGTGCACAGCCGCTGCTCGACCGGGGCGTGCAGGCCGGCCCGGGAGAACTCGCGGGAGATCATGTTCCAGTCGAAGAGCGCGTTGTGGGCGACCAGCACCCGGCCGCGCAGCCGCTCGGCGAACTCGTCGGCGATCTGCGGGAAGGTCGGGGCGCCGGCCAGCAGGTCGTCGGTCAGGCCGTGGATCCAGACCGGGCCCGGGTCGCGCTCCGGGTTGACCAGGGTGTACCAGTGGTCGACGACGTCGCCGTCCTCGTCCAGCCGGTAGACGCCCGCCGAGATCACCCGGTCCGTGCGGCCGAGGCCGGTGGTCTCGACGTCCACCACCGCGAAACCGCCGGCGGGGGCGGCGGAGCGCTGGGCCGGGACGGCCGCGGTCCGCGGCGCCGCTTCGGGGGTCTCGGGCTGGAAGGCGTACATGGTCCAACAGAATAAGGCCCTCCGGTGACCGCGGACGGCGGTTCGCCGCGACCCCGGGGTCGCCCGGAGGGTTGGGAGGGGCGCGCCGGAATAGAGTGGACGGTGCAGTCGTCGTACATCTGGTCGATTGTTTTCCGGTTGCCCGCACCACCCCGGCGGGCACCTCTGCGAAGGACGAAGCCCCATGCGCGCCACCGTCATCCACGGTCCCAACGACATCCGGATCGAGGAGGTGCCGGACCCGGCCGTCCGGCACCCGACCGACGCGGTGGTGCGGGTGGTGAACGCCTGCATCTGCGGCAGCGACCTGTGGGCGTACCGCGGTGTCTCCTCGCGGGTGGCCGGGCAGCGGATCGGGCACGAGTTCCTCGGCGTGGTGGAGGAGGCCGGCGCCGAGGTGCGCGGCTTCCGGCCCGGCGACCTGGTGGTGGCGCCGTTCGTCTGGTCGGACGGCACGTGCGACTTCTGTCGCGAGGGCCTGCAGACCTCCTGCCCGCACGGCGGCTTCTGGGGGCAGGTCGGCTCGGACGGCGGGCAGGGCGAGGCGGTGCGCGTCCCGTTCGCGGACGGCACCCTGGTGAAGCTGCCCAAGGAGGCGCAGGGCGACGAGAAGCTGCTGCCGGGGCTGCTGGCGCTCTCCGACGTGATGGCCACCGGCCACCACGCGGCGGTCTCGGCGCGGGTGCGGCCGGGCGCCACCGTCGCGGTGGTCGGCGACGGCGCGGTGGGCCTGTGCGGGGTGCTGGCCGCGCACCGGCTGGGCGCCGGGCGGATCATCGCGCTGGGCCGGCACACCGCCCGCACCGACCTGGCCCGCCGCTTCGGCGCGACGGACGTGGTGGCCGAGCGCGGCGAGGCGGCGGTCGAGGCGGTCCGGGAGCTGACCGGCGGGCAGGGCGCGCACGCCGTGCTGGAGGCGGTCGGCACCGAGGAGTCGATGCGCACCGCCGTGTCGATCGCCCGGGACGGCGGCGCCGTCGGCTACGTGGGCGTGCCGCACGGCGGCAGCGCGGGCGTGGACATCGGCCAGATGTTCGGCCGCAACGTCTCGCTCAACGGCGGCGTCGCGCCGGCCCGCGCCTACATCCCGGAGCTGCTGCCGGACGTCCTGTCCGGTGCCATCGAGCCGGGCCTGGTCTTCGACCGCACCGTCGACCTCGACGGCGTTCCGGACGGCTACCGGGCGATGGACGACCGTTCGGCCCTGAAGGTGCGGATCGCTTTCTGACGTACCGCTGTTGACGCGCCACCAGGGGTGGTCCGGTTCGCCGGGCCACCCCTTTGGTGTGCCCGGATAGGTGGTTTTCGATCGGGCGGTTACGGCGAAAGAGTGAATGTTTGACTGATCACGGTCAAACTCTTCCGAGTGAAGCGCGACCCTCCTAGCATTGCGCGGCGCCCATCCGGATTGTGACTTCGCTCACGTCCGATCGTTTCCACTGGTGCGACCGCTACGCCGAAGGAGTGAGGAGACAGAGTGGAATCGCCGCCGATCACCACCGCCCCCAGCGAAACCCAAGTCATCGAGGAGAGCGCGGAGTTCCGCACCCTGCGGCGCTCGTTCCGGAGCTTCGCCTTCCCCGTCACCATCGGTTTCGTGGTCTGGTACCTGCTCTACGTGCTGCTCTCCGGCTACGCCCCCGCCCTGATGGCCACCAAGGTCGTCGGGCACCTCAACATCGCCCTGGTCCTCGGGCTGCTGCAGTTCGTCTCCACCTTCGCCATCGCCGCCTGGTACGCGCGCTACGCCGACCGGAGGATCGACCCGAGCGCGGCCGCGATCCGCGAGGCGCGCGGTGCGGTTGTCCGCGCCCCCCGGGAGGCCGCCGAATGAACCTGCTCGCCAGCTCCGCCACCGATCACCGCGGCCTCACGATGACCCTGTTCGGGGTCTTCGTGCTCGCGACCCTCGGCATCACCGTCTGGGCCGGACGGCAGACCAAGGACGCCGCCGACTTCTACGCCGGCGGCCGCGCCTTCTCCGGCTTCCAGAACGGCCTCGCCATCTCCGGCGACTACATGTCCGCCGCCTCCTTCCTCGGCATCGCCGGCGCCATCGCGCTGTTCGGCTACGACGGCTTCCTCTACTCCATCGGCTTCCTGGTCGCCTGGCTGGTCGCACTGCTGCTGGTCGCCGAACCGCTGCGCAACTCCGGCCGCTACACCATGGCCGACGTGCTGGCCTTCCGGATGCGCCAGCGCCCGGTGCGCACCGCCGCCGGGATCTCCACCATCGTGGTGTCGATCTTCTACCTGCTCGCCCAGATGGTCGGGGCCGGCAGCCTGGTCGCCCTGCTCCTCGGGGTCAGCGGCGACGGCGCCAAGCGGTGGACGATCGTCGCGGTCGGCGCCCTGATGGTGCTCTACGTCGCCATAGGGGGCATGAAGGGCACCACCTGGGTGCAGATCGTCAAGGCGGTGCTGCTGATCGCCGGCACCGCGCTGATGACCGTGCTGGTGCTGGCCAAGTACCACTTCAACCTGTCCTCCCTGCTCGGCGCCGCCGCCGACGCCAGCGGCAAGGCCAACGCCTTCCTCGAACCGGGTCTCAAGTACGGCGCCACCGGCACCAGCAAGCTGGACTTCCTCAGCCTGGGCCTCGCCCTGGTGCTCGGCACCGCCGGCCTGCCGCACATCCTGGTCCGCTTCTACACCGTGCCCACCGCCAAGGCCGCCCGGAAGTCGGTGCTCTGGGCGATCGGCATCATCGGCGGCTTCTACCTGATGACCCTCGCGCTCGGCTTCGGCGCCGCCGCGCTGGTCGGCCCCAAGGCGATCAAGGCCGCCAACGCGGCCGGCAACACCGCCGCCCCGCAGCTCGCCGAGAAGCTCGGCGGCGGCGCGGGCACCACCGGCGGGGCGGTGCTGCTCGCGGTGATCTCCGCGGTCGCCTTCGCCACCATCCTCGCCGTCGTCGCCGGGCTCACCCTGGCCTCCTCGGCCTCCTTCGCCCACGACCTCTACGCGAACGTCATCCGGCGCGGCAAGGTCTCCGAGCGCGAGGAGGTGCACGTCGCCAAGTGGGCCGCCGCCGGGATCGGCGCGGTGGCGATCGTGCTCAGCCTGTTCGCCGACAAGCTCAACACCGCCGCGCTGGTCGCCCTGGCCTTCGCGGTGGCCGCCTCGGCGAACCTGCCCACCCTGCTGTACTCGCTGTTCTGGAAGCGGTTCAACACCGTCGGCGCGGTCAGCTCGGTCTACGCCGGACTGATCTCCTCGGTGGTGCTGGTGCTCTTCTCCCCGGTCGTCTCGGGCGCGAAGAACTCGCTCTTCCCGCACTCCGACTTCCACTGGTTCCCGCTGGAGAACCCCGGCCTGGTCTCCATCCCGGTCGGCTTCCTGGCCGGCTGGGTCGGCACCGTCCTCGCCCGCCGCGAGGCCGACCCGGCGAAGTACGCTGAACTGGAGGTCCGCTCGCTCACCGGGCTGGGCGCCCACTGACGGACAAACGATGACTAAGCTGGCCCGGCCCCGCCGTGACGGTGGCCGGGCCGGCCGCCTCCCGGCGGCGCCTCACTCGGGAAGGGACCGCCGTGCTGCTCGACACCTTCGGCCGCCGCGCCGTCGACCTGCGGGTCTCCCTCACCGACCGGTGCAACCTGCGCTGCACCTACTGCATGCCCGAGGAGGGCCTGCAGTGGCTGGCCAAGCCCGAGCTGCTCACCGACGAGGAGATCGTCCGGCTGGTGACCGTCGCCGTGCGCGACCTCGGCGTCCAGGAGGTCCGGTTCACCGGCGGCGAGCCGCTGCTGCGCCCGGGGCTGGTCGGCATCGTCGAGGCCTGCGCGGCCCTCGACCCGCGCCCGGAGCTCTCGCTCACCACCAATGGCATCGGCCTCGCCCGCACCGCGGCGGCGCTGCGCTCGGCCGGCCTGGACCGGGTCAACGTCTCGCTCGACACCCTCGACGAGGACACCTTCCACACCCTCACCCGGCGCCGCCGCCACCCGGACGTGCTGGCCGGCCTGGCCGCGGCCGAGGCCGCCGGGCTCACCCCGGTCAAGCTCAACGCGGTGCTGATGCGCGGCGTCAACGAGCACGAGGCGCCCGGGCTGCTCGCCTGGTGCCTGGAGCGCGGCTACGAACTGCGGTTCATCGAGCAGATGCCGCTGGACGCCCAGCACGGCTGGGACCGCTCCGCGATGATCACCGCCGAGGAGATCCTGGAGCGGCTGTCCGCCCGGTTCGCGCTCACCCCCGAGCCCTCCGCCACCCGCGGCGCGGCGCCGGCCGAACGCTGGCTGGTGGACGGCGGCCCGGCCCGGGTCGGCGTGATCGCCTCGGTGACCCGCCCGTTCTGCCGGGCCTGCGACCGCACCCGGCTCACCGCCGACGGCCAGGTCCGCAACTGCCTCTTCGCCACCGGCGAGACCGATCTGCGCACCGCCCTGCGCTCCGGCGCCGGCGACGCCGAGCTGGCCGAGCTGTGGCGCGCCGCGATGTGGGGCAAGAAGGCCGGCGCCGGCATCGACGACCCGGACTTCCACCAGCCCGTCCGCCCGATGTCGGCCATCGGCGGCTAGCCGGGGACGGGCTCCGGGGCTCAGTCCTCCTCGGGGGTCCACTCGGCGAAGCCGACGACCTCCTTGAGGAAGCCGCGCACGCCCAGGAACTGCGAGAGGTGCTCGCGGTGCTCGTCGCAGGCCAGCCAGGTCTTGCGGCGGTCCGGGGTGTGCAGCTTGGGGTTGTTCCAGACCAGCACCCAGACGGCGTCCGCGCGGCAGCCCTTGGCGGAGCAGATCGGGGTCTGCGGCTGGGGGGCGTCGGGCAGCAGCATCGTCGGTCGTCCTCGGCGGTCGGCGGGGCGTGGTCACCGCCAGTCTGTCACGCGCCCTGCTGAGAACCGCGAGCGAGCCCGAGCACGTGCGAGCGGCCCGGAGGCGAGCCGAACCCCGGACGGAGAGGGCTGCGGGCATGGCGACGCCGGGCAGCCACGGGGGGAGCCGCCCGGCGTCGGTCCGTCGCTCCGACGGGGGATGCGGAGCGCGTACGCAGTATGTCACGGCGTGGGGTGGGTATGGGGAGGTCTTGCATGATTAATCTGAGCTTCTTTTGAGCTTTCCAGCCGGGCAACGGGTGGATAGTGGCTCAAAACGGACGGTCAGCTCACGTCCTGTGAAGAATCCGTGGGCACACGCCCGGCCCCATCAGCACCCTGCGTCACATCCGCACCGCGGCCACCGGTGCCGCCCGGGCCCAGCATCAGCGGCGTGTCCGGCGGCACGTCGAACGTGGACGGCAGGCCCGGGGCCCGCTCCCGGCCCGCGTTGGCGAGCAGCACCGCGAAGTACGGCAGCAGCACCCCGCCCGCCAGCGCCGCGAACGCCAGCCACCGCTGGACGTCCCACAGCACCACCGCGAGCAGCACGCAGAGCGTCCGCAGCAGCATCGAGGCCACGTACCGGCGCTGCCGTCCTCGGACGTCCTCGCTGAGGCTGCTGCGGGCCCCCGTGATCCGGTAGACCTCGCCGTCGGCGCTCTTGCCCATGTCCCAAACCGCCCTCGTTCACGCACCCGCGCGCCTCGCCGCGCGGCCTCCTCACGGTACGCCGGGAGGCGGCCGCCGACGAGACCGGGTCCGCGGACATGCTCCTAATGGCCCTGGGAGAGGTACTCCGGGGGCACCGTGTCCGTCAGCCAGACCCCGTTGGCGCTCACCCGGAACTCGTGCCCCGCCGCCGCCATCGCGGCCGCGTCCACCAGGAGCACCACCGGCCGGCCGTGCCGGGCGCCCACCCGGGTCGCGGTCTCGGTGTCCGCCGAGAGGTGGACGTCCTGCCGGGCCATCGGGCGCAGGCCCTCCCGGAGGATCGCCGGCAGGCTCCGGGTCGCGGTGCCGTGGAACAGCACCGGCGGGGGCTCGGTGGCGGCCAGCCCGAGGTCGACCGCCACCGTGTGCCCCTGGCTGGCCCGGATCGAGCGGCCGTCCGGCGAGTAGGCGAAGCGGCGCTTGTTGTTGGTCGCCACCACGTGGTCCAGCTCGGCCCTGGTCAGCCGGGTGCCCCGGGCCGCCAGCGCGCCGAGCAGCACGTCCACCCCGACCCAGCCGGCCGGGTCCAGGGTGACCCCGACCCGGCCGGGGTCGTGCCGCAGGATGCGCGACAGCGTCTTGCTGGTCCTGACCACGCGCTTCTCGTCCATCGGCTCGATCCTCCCCCCGGTCGGCCAGGGCCTCAGGAGGCCTGGCTGACCGAACTCATGTTGAATCCCGGGACCCGGACCGGCGGCATCGCCGTCCGGGTGAACCAGTCGCTCCACTCGCGCGGCAGGCAGCGCTCCGTGCGGCCGACCTCGGTGATCCGGCCGAGCAGCTCCACCGGCGACTCGTTGAAGCGGAAGTTGTTGACCGCCCCGACCACCTCGCCGTTCTCCACCAGGTAGACGCCGTCCCGGGTCAGGCCGGTCAGCAGCAGGGTCGCCGGGTCCACCTCGCGGATGTACCAGAGGCAGGTGAGCAGCAGACCGCGCTCGGTGCGCGCGATCATCTCGTCCAGGGTCGGCGCGGCCTCCTGGCCGGCCGTCTCCAGGACGAGGTTGTCGACCGCCGGGCGCAGCGGCAGGCCGCCCAGCGCCGCCGAGTGCCGGCTGGTGACCAGGGAGGCCAGCTCGCCGTCCCGGATCCAGTCGGTGGCGGTCAGCGGCAGGCCGTTGTCGAACACCGACGCCTCGTCCTCGCTGGCGTGCGCCAGCACGAACGGCGCGGACTCCAGGCCCGGTTCGAGCGGGTCCGAGCGCAGCGTCAGCGGCAGACCGGTCAGCTTCTCGCCGATCCTGGTGCCTCCTCCGGGCCGGGAGAAGACCGTCCGGCCCTCGAAGGCGTCCCGGCCGCCGGACGACCAGGTCAGGTACACCATGAGGTCGGCGACGGCGGACGGCGGCAGCAGCGTCTCGTAGCGGCCGGCCGGCAGGTCGATCCGGCGCGCGCCCCAGCCCAGCCGCTTGGTCGCCTCGGCGTGCAGGGCGGTGACGTCCACGTCCGAGAAGTCCCGGGTGGCGGCGCCGACCCAGGCCGAGCCGGACAGGTCGGCGGTCTTGGCGTTCAGCTCGACCATGCCGGTCGGCTGGTCGTGGCGCAGCCGCAGGCCGGTGGAGGTGCCCAGGTAGCTGGTGACGACCTCGTGCCGGGCGAAGCCGTACAGCAGCTCGCCCTGCCCGGCGGCGCGGGCGAAGGCCCGGCCGAGGGCCGGTCCGAACTCCTCGAACACCTCGATGGAGGTCTCCCCGGGCGGCCGGGTGAAGTGCGGCGAGTTCGGCTGCTCGGCGGCGGTGACCAGCGGCTGCGCGTCCTCGGCCGGACCGGCCGCGCGGGCGGCCTCCTCGGCGGACCGGACCAGCTCCGCCACGTCGTCCGGTCCGACGGCCTCGCGGGAGACCACGCCGGAGGCGGTGCCCTCGGCGCCGGCCACCGTGGCGATCACGGTGAGCCGCCGGCCCCGGGTGACGCCGTTGGTGGTCAGCGCGTTGCCGGCCCAGCGCAGGTTGGCGGTCGACTCCTCGTCGGCGATCACCACGCAGCCGTCGGCGCGGGAGAGGCCGAGCGCCAGCTCGACGAGTTCGTGGGGCTGCATCGTCGCGGTCATCAGTGACCCGCCTCCTGCTGGGTGTTGAGCACGTTGACGTCGCGGAACAGCGCCGAGGGGCAGCCGTGGCTGACCGCGGCGACCTGGCCGGGCTGTGCCTTGCCGCAGTTGAAGGCGCCGCCCAGCACGTAGGTCTGCGGGCCGCCGACGGCCGCCATCGAGCCCCAGAAGTCGGTGGTCGTCGCCTGATAGGCGAAGTCCTTGACCTGGCCCGCGAGTTCGCCGTTCCTGATGGCGTAGGCGCGCTGCCCGGTGAACTGGAAGTTGTACCTCTGCATATCGATTGACCACGAACGGTCGCCGACGATGTAGAGGCCGTTCTCGACGCCCGCGAACAGGCCCTCGGTGGACGGGCCGCCCTCGACGGGCTGGAGCGAGACGTTGGCCATCCGCTGCACCGGGACGTGCCCGGGGGAGTCGGCGAAGGCGCAGCCGTTGGAGCGCTCGAAGCCCTTGAGCTTCGCCATGGCGCGGTCGAGCTGGTAGCCGACCAGGACGCCGTCCTTGACGAGGTCCCAGGACTGCGCGGCCACCCCCTCGTCGTCGTAGCCGATGGTGGACAGGCCGTGTTCGGCGGTGCGGTCACCGGTGACGTGCATCAGCTCGGAGCCGTACTTCAGCGAGCCGAGCTTGTCGAAGGTGGCGAAGGAGGTGCCCGCGTAGGCGGCCTCGTAGCCGAGGGCGCGGTCCAGCTCGGTGGCGTGGCCGATCGACTCGTGGATGGTCAGCCACAGGTTGGACGGGTCGATCACCAGGTCGTAGCGGCCCGGCTCGACGCTCGGCGCCTTCATCTTCTCGGCCAGGTGGACGGGCAGCTCGGCGAGCTCGGCGTCCCAGTCCCAGCCGGTCCCCGTCGGGCTCTGCCCATCGGGGGACGACCCCCGTACCCCCGTCAGATACTCCCAGCCGCGCCCGGCCGGCGGGGCCAGGGTGCGCATCGAGTCGAAGGCCCCGGTGCGCCCGTCCACCGAGGTGGCCTCCAGCACCGGGTGCAGCCGGATCCGCTGCTGGGTGGTGACGGTGCCGGCGGTGTCCGCGTAGAACTTGTTCTCCTGGACGGTCAGCAGGGTCGCCTGGACGTGCGAGACGCCCTCGGCGGCCAGCAGCCGGGTGCTCCACTCGGCGAGCAGCGCCGTCTTCTCGGCGTCCGGCACCTCGAAGGGGTTCACGTCGTACGCGGAGACCCAGGTGGCGTCCCGGTGCACCGGCTCCCCGGCGAGATCGACCCGCTGCGCCGACCCCGCGGCGCGGCTGATGCCGCCGGACAGCCGGGCCACCGCGACGGCCTGAGCGGCCACCCGGGCCGCCGCGTCCGGGGTGAGGTCGACCCCGGCGGCGAAGCCCCAGGCGCCGTCCAGCAGCACCCGGACGGCGAAGCCGAGCTGGACGCTGTCCGAGGTGCCGGCCGGCCGGGCGTCGCGCAGCCGCCAGGAGGCGCTGCGGACCCGCTCCAGGCGGAAGTCGGCGTGCGCGGCGCCGAGTTCGCGGGCCCGGGTGAGGGCGGCGTCGGCGAGCGCGTGCAACGGGTAGCCGAGGAAGAGCGGGTCGACGGCGCGCGGGGCACCGCCGCGGGACGGGGGCGTGCTGGTCGGGGGCAGCGGAGGCAATCGGGCTCCCTGGTCGGGCGGACGGCGGTTCGGACGCCCCCGAACGGCGAGGGGAGGCCCGAACCGCATCATTGCCCGTCAAAGGGGTTTCGGCCAGCGCATTTCCGGTGCGGCGGCCGGACGGCTAGCAGACGCCCTCCCACCAGCCGTCGAGCTCCGGCGGATTGTCGACGTCCACCCGCTCGCCGGGGCGCGGGACGGCCAGCGGCACGCCCCGCTCCTTGGCCGCCACCAGCAGCCGCTCGACGGGCTCGGCCCACGGGTGCAGGCCCAGGTTGAAGGTGCACCAGTGCACCGGGAGCAGCAGTCCGGCGTTCAGCTCCCGGTGGGCGAGGACGGCGTCCTCGGGCGTCATGTGGATGTCCGCCCAGGCCGGGTCGTAGGCGCCGACCTGGACCAGCGCGGCGTCGAACGGGCCGTGCTCGGCGCCGATCCGCGCGTAGCCCTCGAAGTAGCCGGAGTCGCCGGTGTAGTAGACCTTGCGGTTCGGCCCGGCGACCACCCAGGAGCCCCACAGGGTGGTGTTGCGGGTCAGGCCCCGGCCGGAGAAGTGGTGGGCGGCGGTCAGGGTGAGTGCCAGGTCGCCGAGCGTGCAGGTCTCGTCCCAGTCCAGCTCGATGATCCGGTGCTCGGGCACGCCCCAGCGGCGCAGGTGGGCGCCGATGCCGAGCGGCACCGCGAACGGCGCGGACTGGCTGCGCACCAGCCGCCGGACCGTCGCCATGTCCAGGTGGTCGTAGTGGTCGTGCGAGATGAGCACCGCGTCCACCTGCGGCAGTTCCTCCAGCTCCACCGGCACCGGGTGCAGCCGGCGCGGGCCGATCTGCGCGGCGGGGGAGCAGCGCTCGCTCCAGATCGGGTCGAGCAGGACCCGGGAGCCCTCGATCTCGACCAGCGCCGAGGCGTGCCCGTACCAGGTGACCGCCACGCCCTCGGCGGCGGCGTCCGCGCCGTCGGCCGGGCGGACGGTGGGCACCGGGCGGCCCGGCGTGCGGCCGTCGCGCTGGAACAGCACCCGGCGTACCGTGTCCGGGTCGATGCCGGACGGTGCGGGCGTCCGGGCCAGCTCGGAGGGCGCGTTGTGGAAGACGCCGTCGCGGTACTGGGGGGAGTTGCGCAGGCGCTCCTCCCGCTCGCCGTCCGGCCGGCGGCCGAACGCCGCCGGGAGGTCGCGCAGCGCCCAGGCGACCGCTCCCGCACCGGCCGCCAGCGCGGCCAGCGCCACCAGTCGTCCGCGTCGATGGGTGGTCCCGGCCCGTGCCTCGCTCATTCCGCGTTCCGCCTCCGCTCGTCACCGGGGCCCTGTCCGGCTGCGGGCCGTGGTCGGCCCCGGTGCGGCGGCCCCGGCATCGTGCCGCACCAGGGGGCACAACGGGCGTGCCCCGCCGCCGGGTTCCCGAACGGGCCACTCAGTGGACACGACAATCCGGTGTGCGGCGGTGGGCGAATCGCGCGAAAACCGGCCGGACACGGATTGTCGGGTACCGACAGTTCCATCGGTGCGGCGCTGTGGGAGACCGATTCGCCGCCGCGGCGCGGCGACCGATAGCGTCGCATCGCGTACCTCGTTGCGACGTACGCGGACATCACGGAGTGGTACGCGGGCATCACGGCGTGCGCACACACAGGAGAGAGGTGGATCGTTGAGCCGCTCGGTTCTCGTCACCGGAGGCAACCGGGGCATCGGCCTCGCGATCGCCCAGGCCTTCGCCGAGGCGGGCGACAAGGTCGCCATCACCAGCCGGTCGGGTGAGGTCCCCGAGCAGCTGGCCAAGTACGACGTGCTCGCGGTGCGCTGCGACATCACCGACAGCGCCCAGGTGGACGCCGCGCTGACCGAGGTGGAGTCGGCGCACGGCGCCGTCGAGGTGCTGGTCGCCAACGCCGGCATCACCCACGACACCCTGCTGCTGCGGATGTCGGAGGAGGCGTTCACGTCCGTCCTGGACACCAACCTCACCGGCACCTTCCGCGTGGTCAAGCGCGCGTCCAAGCTGATGATGCGCGCCCGCAAGGGCCGCATCGTGCTGATCTCCTCGGTCGTCGGCCTCTCCGGTTCCCCGGGCCAGGCCAACTACGCCGCGTCGAAGGCGGGCCTGGTCGGCTTCGCCCGTTCGCTGGCCCGCGAGCTGGGGCCGCGCAACATCACCGTCAACGTGGTCGCCCCCGGCTTCGTGGACACCGACATGACCGCGGTGCTCAGCGACGAGCGCCGCGCGGAGATCGTCGCCGACGTGCCGCTGGGCCGTTACGCGGCGCCCGCCGAGGTCGCTTCCACCGTGCGGTTCCTCGGTTCGGACGAGGCCGCGTACATCACCGGAGCCGTCATTCCCGTCGACGGCGGATTGGGCATGGGTCACTGACATGAGCGGAATCCTCGAGGGCAAGCGCATCCTGATCACCGGTGTGCTGTTGGAGTCCTCCATCGCCTTCCACGCCGCCAAGCTGGCCCAGGAGCAGGGCGCCGAGGTCATCCTGACCGCCTTCCCGCGGCCGAGCCTGACCGAGCGCGTCGCCAAGAAGCTGCCGCACCCGGTCAAGGTCCTGGAGCTGGACGTCTCCAACGAGGAGCACCTGGCAAACATCGCCGACCAGGTGCGCGAGCACCTGCCGAGCCTGGACGGCATCGTCCACTCGATCGGCTTCGCCCCGCAGGACGCCCTGGGCGGCAACTTCCTGAACACGCCGTGGGAGTCCGTGGCCACCGCCATGAACGTCTCGGCGTTCTCGCTGAAGTCGCTGACCATGGCGCTGCTGCCGCTGATGCGGGACGGCGGCGCGGTCGTCGGCCTCACCTTCGACGCGCAGTTCGCCTGGCCGCAGTACGACTGGATGGGCCCGGCGAAGGCCGCCCTGGAGTCCACCAACCGCTACCTGGCGCGCTACCTGGGCGAGCGGGACATCCGCTGCAACCTGGTCTCGGCCGGCCCGCTCGGCTCGATGGCCGCCAAGTCCATCCCGGGCTTCGGCGACCTGGCCGCCACCTGGGACACCCGCTCGCCGATGAAGTGGGACCTGAACGACCCGGAGCCGGCCGGCCGCGGCATCGTCGCCCTGCTGTCGGACTGGTTCCCGAAGACCACCGGCGAGATCGTCCACGTCGACGGTGGCCTGCACGCCATCGGCGCCTGACGCCTCCCGCGAACGCCGCTGCCCGGCACCCCTCCCGAGGAGGAGGGGTTCCGGGCAGCGGCGTTTCGACCTACGTGGGCGCGACCGGCTCGCAGCCGTACTTGGCGGCCATCGCGTTGGCCCAGGTACGGAAGGCCGGGGCCTCGACGGGCGGGGGCGAACCGGTGATCGCGAACCCGAAGGCGTGCAGGGTGAGACTGCCGCTTCCGCAGGGCGCGACCACGGTGCTGCCGTCACCGGCGCCCCGCCAGCCGCCCGGCGGCGCCCCCAGCGGCTTGTCGTCGATGTGGAGGGCGAAGTCCGGGTAGCGGGTGTCGAGGGTGGCGGTGAACTCGTAGAGCAGCTCCTGCCGGGTGCCGTTGTGGATCCAGCAGCTCTGGACCGGTGCCGTGGGACTGCTGATGTCCTGACGCGTCCCGGGTGGGAGCTCCTTCGTGGCGGTGGCCCCCGGAACCCCGCAGAGCTGCCCGCCGACGACGGGTTGCCCGATCTGTTCGCCGGTGGTCAGGTGGACGTCGGGGACCTCCGCCGACCCGCAGCCGGAGCGGCGGGCGACCGCCGCCGCGAAGTCGGCGGCCAGCCGGGCCATCCCCTGCCGCGACTCGGGCGACGCGCTCGTGTCCGCGCGCACGAAACGGTAGGGGTCGGGCTCCTTGTCGCGGACCACGTCCACGGTGACCGCGTCGGCGTCCCGCTTCGGATAGTGGTGCGTGTCCAGGTCGGCCAGCCGGCAGCCCGGCGCCATCAGCAGCCAGCCGCGGGCGTTGCCGAATGCCCCGACCGGCCCCCGGTCCGGCTGGGACATCGCCGGATCGGCCCGTAGCGAGAGCTCGAACAGCTCGGCCTTCCTGGTGCGCAGGTGGATCTCGGCGACGTACTTGCCGCCGCGCTTGAGGCTGATCGCGCAGTAGGCGTCCGGGTCGTCGCGGTCGGTCGACACGTCGCTGTCGGCGACCACGATCTTGCCGTCGCCGAGGACTCGTTCGGCGTCCGCGGCGGAGACGGCGCCGTCGCAGAGCCGGTCCGGGAGGAGCAGGTTGGGGTACTGCCAGGAGACATAGCCGCCCACTCCGAGGACGAGGACGACGGCGCCGACGGCGATCGCCCAGGTACGTCGCGAGAACCTCATTGCTGGCCGTTCCGTCCGAGGGCGATCAACGCGTTCGTGAGGCCGTCGTCGTGGCCGGATCCCAGCCCCTGGGAGACCGCCTCGGTCGCGTCCACGCTCAGGTGGTTCCGCCGGCCCCATTCACCGGCCATCACCTGGCTCTGGGTCAGCGCGGCGAAGTGCTTGTCGGAGTTCTTGGTGTTGCCCGCGTCCTGCGCTTCCTTCTTGACGTCGTCCACCCAGCCGCTGATGCCGGCGTCGACGAAGGCGCCGGCGACGTCCCCGACCTCCGGGATGAACCCGGTCACGACGCCGTTCACCGATGAGGCGAACTCCCCGGTCTTCTCGGCCCACTCCATCCGGTCGTCCTTCTCGTCCAGGATGACGTCCGACCGGATCGCGTCGTAGGCCCCCAGAGCCGCTCCGATGCTGTGCGCCCGGTCGGGGCCGTACTGGTGATTGCCCGGGATGGCGGCCAGGGCCTCGGCGGCCTTGGCCCGTTCGGCGTTGTAGAGCGTGGCGTAGGCCTCCGGTTCGTCGGAGACGCCGCGCATGACCCGGATGAGGTGATCGGCGGTCCCGCCGAGGTGGCCTTCGCCGTTCTCCTCCCACACGCCGTTGTGGTCGGCGTTGGTGTGGTGCTGGCTGAGAATCTGGTGCGTGTCGTCGACGTAGTCCGACAGCGCGTTGGCGAGCGGCATCTTCAGGTCGTCGTGCACGTCCTCCGCGCCCTTGCCGTCCGCGTCCAGCGCGTCGACGACGCCCTGCATCACCCGTGCCTGCGCCGGGGTGTGCGGGCCGCCGTGGTGGCTGCCCTCGCCCGGGACGTCGCCGGTGGCGGCGGCCTCGATGGCGGCGGCGAGGCCGGCCTGGTGGGTGGTCTTGTCGACCATCGGCGGCCCGTACAGGGTGTTGACGTACGAGGTGGGCCACTCGCGGTCGCGCAGCAGGTACGCGAGGCGGTCCTCGGCCCCCGGCCCCTTGGGGTCGAGGAACTGGGTGGCGGCCTCCGGGTTCTGGCCCATCAGCTTGAGCACGCCGTCCACGGGGTCGTACACCAGGTCCGGGCGCGGGCCGTTGAACTGGTGCGAGGACCAGCGGTTCCTGTCGTCGCGCTCGGCCTTGAGGATGTCGGTGCCGAGGTCGTTCAGGAACTGCGAGCCGTACCCGGCGTTGCCGTGCTGGAGCAGGGTGGTCAGCGTCTGGTAGCCGTAGATCGGCTCGGTCCGGCCGCCGAAGTGGCGCTCGTTGATGTTCTTGACGCCGGCTTCCTGCAGGCCCTTGCGGAAGTCCTGGTAGAACTTGCTGTTGGTGTCCCGGGTGGCGCCGCCGATGGTGTTGGCGAGGTTGGTCTGCAGCTCGCCGTACTCGCCCTTGTTCTTGCCGTCCCGGTCGTTGGTCCGGACCTGCAACTCGTCGGCGAGCAGCAGGGTGCCCTCGGGGCCGAGCGCGTTGAGCAGGGTCTGGCCGTAGACGGGGCTGCCGGAGTTGGCCTTCATCAGGTTGTTGAGCTCGGCCAGTTCCTCGGGGCTGAGCTTCTTGCCGTCCTTGAGCCGGGAGGCGAGGTCGGCGGCGCGCCTGCCGTCGGCCTCGTCACCTCCGCCGACGGCCTGGCCGTTGAACTCGTTCATCAGGTCGCCGACCTTGGCGGCGCGGCGCAGCTGGAGGGTGGCCCGCTGGTCTGCGGCGGTCGCCTCCTCCACACAGATCTTGATCTTCTGTGCCCACGCGCGGGCGGCGTCGTTGCGCTCGCGCTGGTAGTCCGGCTCGTGGTGGTAGGCGCTGCGGGTGGCCGGGTCGAGTGTGCTGGCGTCGAACATCACGGCGCCGGTGCCGGTCACCTTCATGCCGTCGGCCCGGGCGTCGGCGACGGCCTGCTTCAGCTTCTTCTGCGCCTCCGTGAAGTCGTTCTTCGCGTCGGTGATGATGGAGGCGACGGCCTTCGCCTCGGTCTGCGCGTCGATGCTCTGCTGCCGGGTGAAGGTCACGTGCATGTTGGCGGCGAACGCGGTGGAGCCCAGCCACAGGCCCTGGTCGCCGGTGACGGAGAGCACCTCGTTCTCCAGTCGGTGCTGGATCAGCTGGTACTTGCGGGCCATCTCCGTCCAGTCGGCGGCGGCCTTGGCCATCGCGGACGGGTCGGCCTTCAGGACGTCCTCGAATCCGAGCAGGCTCATGCGCTCACGCCTTTCCGGTGAACGAGGTGGCGATGCCGTGCTCGACGCTCAGGTAGTTGGAGTGGGTCTGCCGCATCATCCCGGCCTCCTGGTTGATCCG
Organism: Kitasatospora sp. NPDC002551; assembly: GCF_040296005.1. Classification (NCBI taxonomy): domain Bacteria; kingdom Bacillati; phylum Actinomycetota; class Actinomycetes; order Kitasatosporales; family Streptomycetaceae; genus Kitasatospora; species Kitasatospora sp. NPDC002551. The sequence continues at coordinate 55,989 of NZ_JBEOWI010000042.1, forward strand.
GCCGTTGAGCTGCGACACCTGCTCGTGCCACTCCTTGAGCGCGCCGCGCAGCGCGGTCGCGGTGTCCCAGCCGCTCAGCTTCGAGGCCGCCGCCTCGGTCGACTCGTCGGCGGTCTTCCCGGCCGCGGTGCTGTCGTTGGCGATGCCGTCGAGTGAGGTGGCGGCTTTGTCGATGGCTGCCGTCGACACCTTCGTCGGCCCCCCGGCCGGTCCTTGGCCCAGCTTCAGGTCCGGATCCGCCATCAGTTCTCCCCGTTGTGTGCACACCTGGCCGGAGCCCGGCCGTCCGCGAATTTTCACGGGACGTTAGCACGCCAAATCCCGCCCCCGGCAAGGCGTGAGGGGCGCCTTCGGAGGGCGGGACGGGGATCGCGGCGGGGACGTGGGCGGGAGCCGGCCCCGGGGGGTCAGGCCTCGGCGTCCGCGCAGGCGCCGATGGCGCGTCCGGCCTCGTGGGAGGCGCGCTGGGGGTCGCGGGCACGGATGGCGTCGACGATCTCGCCGTGGCCGAGGTAGCGCTCGGCGATGAGCTCGGGGCCGACGTCGTGGCGCAGGTGGGCCCGGGTGACCTCGCCGAGGTCGGCGTAGACGGCGGCGAGGACGTCGTTGTGCGCGGCGGCGACGACCGCCTGGTGGAAGGCGGCGTCGGCCTGGACGAAGTCCTCGGCGTCGCCGGCTCTCCAGGCGTCCTCGCGGCGGGCCAGGGCGGCGTCGATCAGGGCGAGGTCGCGGTCGGTGCGGCGGGTGGCGGCGAGCCCGGCGGCGGAGGTCTCCAGGGTGACCCGCAGCTCGGCGACCTGGGCGCGGTCGACGTCGGCGAAGCGGCGGTGCATCACCCCGGCGAGCTCGCTGGTGGCCAGGACGTAGGTGCCGGAGCCCTGGCGGATGTCCAGCAGTCCGTTGTGGGCGAGCGCGCGGACGGCCTCGCGCACCGTGTTCCTGGCCACACCGAGCTGTTCGACGAGGGCGGCCTCGGTCGGGATGCGCGAGCCGACCGGCCACTCGCCGGAGGTGATCTGGCCGCGCAGCTGGGCGATCACCTGGTCGGACAGCGGGGTGCGCCTCGGCGAGGACAGCGCCACGGGGGACTCCTTGGGTCGGGTGGGTCGGGCCATCATGCCAATTCGAGGATGCGCTAATTCATCCCATCATTCTATGATGGCCCGCATGTCGTCCGCAGCAGACACCGCAGATCCCGCCGCCGCGTCCCCCCGGGCCGGGGCCCGGCCGCAGGCCGGGCGGCTCGCCCCCACCGACCGCCGCTCCCTCGGCTGGCTGTTCGCCCTCGCGATCGCCGCCGCCGCGTTCAACCTCCGACCCGTGGTCACCAGCCTCGGGCCGCTGCTCGACCAGGTCCGCGCCGACCTCGGGATGAGCCCGACGGTGGCCGGCCTGCTCACCGCCGTCCCCTCGCTCTGCTTCGCCCTGTTCGGCTTCGCCGCGCCCGGCCTGGCCCGCCGGCTCGGCCCCGTCGCCGTGGTCACCGCCGGCATGGGCGCGATCACCGCGGGCGTGCTGGCCCGCTCCTTCGCCGGCAACACGGCCGTCTTCCTGCTGCTGACCGCGCTCGCGCTGGCCGGTGTGGCGGTCGCCAACGTGCTGATCCCGGTCGTGATCAAGCGGTACTTCCCGGAGAAGGTCGGGCCGATGATCGGCCTCTACTCGATGGCGCTGTCGGCCGGCACCGCGCTGGCCGCGGCCGTCGCCGTCCCGCTGACCACCGCGCTCGGCGGGGACTGGCGGGTCGGCCTCGGGGTGTGGGCCGCGCTCGGCGCCCTCGCCCTGCTGCTCTGGATCCCGGCGCTGCTCACCCGGCGCCAGGAGCCCGGCGGAGCGTCGGCCGGCTCGGCCGCCGGCGTGAAGCTGCCGATCACCCGCAGCCGCACCGCCTGGGCGCTGGCCTGCTTCTTCGGCTGCCAGGCCACCGGCGCGTACGTGGTGATGGGCTGGCTGCCGAAGATCTTCCAGGACGCCGGCGTCTCCGAGGGCGTCTCCGGCGTGCTGCTGGCGCTGACCATGGTGATCGGCGTGCCGGTCTCCTACGTGCTGCCGAACCTCGCCGCGCGCCGCGGCGACCAGCGGCTGTTCGTGGTGGTCCTGGCCTCCTTCGGCATCGTCGGCTACCTCGGCCTGGCGCTGGCCCCGGCCGGGGCGCCGTGGTTCTGGGCGGTCCTGGTGGGCCTGTCCAACTGCGCCTTCCCGCTGGTGCTGACCATGATCGGCCTGCGCGCCCGGACGGCCGGCGGGGTGGCCCAGCTGTCGGCCTTCGCCCAGGGCGTGGGCTACCTGATCTCGATCCCCGGCCCGATCCTGATCGGCCGCCTCTACCAGGCGACCGGCGAGTGGTACCTGCCGCTGGGCTTCCTGGCGCTGCTGCTGGTGCCGCAGATGCTGTTCGGCCTGCGGGCGGCCCGGGCCCGGCACATCGAGGACGAGGCCGTTCCGAAGCGGGTTCCGGCCGCGGCCTGACGGGGGCGGTGATGGACGGGCGTGTCCGGGGTGGGAGAATCCGGGCATGCCCGTTCTCGAACCCAATCCCACCGACGGCCACAAGAAGCTCGGCCAGATCGCCGCGGTGATCGTCGGCATCGTCGTCCTGCTGGTCATCGTCGCGACCGTCGCCCAGAACCTGGGCTGACGGCGGGCGGTGTCCCGCTGAACCCCGCATGATGGCACCTCCCGCCCCGCCGGGTGGCGGCATCGGGCGGCATCGCGCTCCCGGCCGGCTTTTCTGCCAAGCTTGCTGGGTATGAGCGCCGACACGCCCCGCAGGATCATCGTTCTCCGCCATGCCAAGGCCGACTGGCCGAACGGCGTCGACGACCACGAGCGGCCGCTGGCCGACCGGGGCCGCCACCAGGCCCCGGAGGCCGGACGCTGGCTCGCCGACTCCGGGATCAACCCCGACTACGTGCTCTGCTCCGACGCCCTGCGCACCCGGGAGACGTGGAAGCTCGCCGCGCACGAGTTGCCGAAGCGCTCGCGCAGGACCGTCTACGAGAGCCGGGTCTACGAGGCCAGCCCGGGCGAGATCATCACCGTCCTCCAGGAGACCCCGGAGGAGTACGCCGACCTGGTCCTGGTCGGCCACAACCCCGGGGTGCTCGGCCTCACCCAGGTGCTGGCCGGCGACGAGGGCGACCGGGACGCGCTGGAGCGGCTGCGGCTCGGCGGCTTCCCGACCGCCGCGATCGCGGTGCTCAGCTTCTCCGGCTCCTGGAAGAACGTCGAGCCGGGCGTGGCCGAACTGGTCTCGTACTTCACGCCGCAGGACTGAACGACGACCCGAGGGGCGCGCGGACCAAGTCCGCGCGCCCCTCGGGTGCTGCTGGCGCCGTGCGGGGCCGTCAGCCGGCCGCCGGGGCGTCGCCCGGGGCCGGACCGTCCAGGACATCGGCCGCCTCGACCTCCTCGCGGGTGATCCCGAGCAGGTACAGCACGGTGTCCAGGAACGGCACGTTCACCGCGGTGTCCGCCGCCTGGCGCACCACCGGCTTGGCGTTGAACGCCACGCCCAGCCCGGCGGCGTTCAGCATGTCCAGGTCGTTGGCGCCGTCGCCGATCGCCACCGTCTGCTCCAGCGGCACCTTGGCCTGCTCGGCGAACCGGGCCAGCCAGCGCGCCTTGCCCGCCCGGTCGACGATCTCGCCGACCACCCGGCCGGTGAACCTGCCGTCCACCACCTCCAGGGTGTTCGCCGCCGCGAAGTCCAGCCCCAGCTGCTCCACCAGGTGGTCGGTGACCTGGGTGAAGCCGCCGGACACCACCGCCACCTGGAAGCCCAGCTTCTGCAGCGTGCGGATCAGGGTGCGCGCGCCCGGGGTGAGCCGGACCTCCGCGCGCACCTTCTCGGTCACCGCGGCGTCCAGCCCGGCCAGCAGCGCCACCCGGGCGTGCAGCGACTCGGCGAAGTCCAGCTCGCCGCGCATCGCCGCCGCCGTCACCTCGGCGACCTGCTCCTCGCAGCCCGCGTGGGCGGCGAACAGCTCGATCACCTCGTCCTGGATCAGCGTCGAGTCGACGTCCATGACGACCAGCCGCTTGGCCCGCCGCTCCAGCCCGGCCGCCACCACCGCGACGTCCACCCGCTGGGTGGCCGCCTCCTGCGCCAGCTCGGCGCGCAGCCGGTCGGTGGCCACGCCCGAGACGGCCAGCTCGACGGCGGTCACCGGGTACTTGGCGAGCCGGAAGACACGGTCGATGTTGCCGCCGGACCCGGTGATCCGCGAGGTGAGCGCGGCGACGGCGGAGGCGGTCAGCGGGTGGCCCAGGACGGTGACGTGCGAGCGGCCCTCGCGGCGGGGCCGGTTGTCGCCGATGCCGGAGATGATCTCGGCCTGGAGCTTCTGGTCCTCGGCCCAGCGGTGCACCAGGGCCCGCAGGTCACCCTCGGCGCCGGCCGCGGCGGGGGCGGTGACCAGCACGCACAGCGTTATCCGGCCACGGGTCACCACCTGCTCGATGTCGATCACCTCGACGCCGTACCCGGCCAGGGTGGCGAAGAGCCCGGCGGTGATACCGGGGCGGTCCTTGCCGAACACCTTGACGAGCAGGGTGCGCCCGTCCTCGGTCCGGGGCTGCGGGGCGGGGAGCGGCTCGGCGGCCAAGGGCGATGCGTTCATGGTGCCTCCCACGCTACCCGCAGCCCGCGGCGGCCACGGTACCCGTCCGGTTCGTGGACGGGCCGGATTCCGGACCCGTACCGGGGCCCGCGGACCCGCGGCGGACCCGGCGGTCCGGGGGCGGTCCGTGAATCGTTGCCGCCTGGTCACAGTGCGCGGGGGCGGCTATCACCCGCGCCCGGCGGGCTGGAATGATTCCCCCGTCAGATTCACGATCATTTCGCCCCCACCTGACCGGGGCGCACCATCGGGGGAACCGAGAGAGCGGGGCAGTCGAGCAGTGCCGCAACTCGTCATCGAGATCAACGGACAGCAGCGGGTCCTGGAACCCGGGCGGTCCTACACCATCGGTCGCAACCCGCAGTCGGACTTCCAGTTCGACGACGCGCGGGTCTCCTGGCAGCACGCCACCATCTCGTTCAACGGGGCGGGTTGGCAGCTGGACGACCACGGGAGCACCAACGGCACCTACACCGGCGGCGCCCGCACCCTGCAGGCGCAGCTGTTCCCGGGCGCCGTGGTCAACCTCGGCAACGCCGAGAACGGCCCCCGGCTCGCCTTTTCCGCGCCGGCCGCCCAGCCCGCCGCCCAGGCCCAGGCCTGGCACGAGGCGACCACCAGCCGCAGCCCCGCCCCGCAGCCGCACGCCGCCCCGCCGGCGCCGCAATGGCAGGACCCGGCGGCGCAGCAGCCCTACCCGCCGCAGGCCCAGGCGCCGCACCAGCAGCCCTGGCCGCAGCAGGCCCAGCCGCAGGCGCAGCACCAGCAGCAGCCGCCGTTCGCGCAGCAGCCCTTCCAGCAGCAGCCGTTCCCGCAGCAGCAGGGCTTCCCGCAGCCGTCGCCCGCCGCCCACGACGGCGGTCCGCAGCCGACGATCATCCGCAACCTGACCGCCGGCATGAAGACCATCCGGATCGGCCGCGCGCTCGACAACGACATCGTGGTATCCGACCTCCAGGTCTCCCGCCACCACGCCGAGCTGCGCCAGCTGCCGGACGGCCGCTACGAGATCGTCGACCTCGGCAGCCACAACGGCATCTTCCTCAACGGCCAGCGCGTCGAGCGCCAGCTGATCGGCGAGCAGGACCGGCTGACCGTCGGCCACTCCAGCTTCGTGCTGGTCGGCGACCAGCTCCAGGAGTTCGTCGACACCGGCGCGGTCTCCTTCTCGGCCCGCCACCTGACCGTCGAGGTCGAGCACAAGGGCGCCAAGAAGATCCTGCTCAACGACGTCAGCTTCGGCGTCCCGGAGAAGTCCCTGGTCGCGGTCATCGGCCCGTCCGGCTCCGGCAAGTCGACCCTGCTGCGCGCCCTCACCGGCTACCGCCCGGCCGACCGCGGCGACGTCCTCTACGACGGCCGCAACCTCTACAAGCAGTTCGCCGAGCTGCGCTCGCGGATCGGCCTGGTGCCGCAGTCGGAGATCCTGCACAAGGAGCTGACCGTCCGCACCGGCCTCAAGTACGCGGCCCGGCTGCGCTTCCCCGGCGACACCGAGCCGCGTGAGCGCGAGGCGCGGATCGACGAGGTGCTCTACGAACTGCGCCTGGACAAGCGCGCCGACAACCGGATCACCGCGCTCTCCGGCGGCCAGCAGAAGCGCGTCTCGGTCGCCCTGGAGCTGCTCACCAAGCCCTCGCTGATCTTCCTGGACGAGCCCACCTCGGGCCTCGACCCGGGTATGGACCGCGAGGTCATGCAGATGCTGCGCGGCCTCGCCGACGACGGCCGCACCATCCTGGTCGTCACCCACTCGGTGGCCGAACTCGCGCTCTGCGACCGGCTGCTGGTGATGGCGCCGGGCGGTGCGGTGGCCTACTTCGGCCCGCCGGACGAGGCGCTGCACTTCTTCGGGTACGAGACCTGGGCCGACGTCTTCCAGGCCTTCGAGAACTACCCGGACCACGACTGGGCCGGCCGCTACCGGGGTTCGGTTCACCACCAGCAGTACTCGGCCGACGTGGAATCCGGCACCGTGCAGTCCGCGCAGATCGTGCAGGAGGCCGTCCGCCCGCCGAAGCCGCAGAGCTGGGGCTCGCAGCTGTGGACGCTGATCCGCCGCTACGTCTCGGTGCTCGCCTCCGACCGGGGCTTCCTGGCGCTGTCGATCCTGCTGCCGGCGGTGCTCGGCGCGGTCAGCGTGCTGATCCCCAACGAGGCCGGCCTGGCCCGCAACCCCAAGACCCAGCTCGGCCTGAACAGCGGCGCCGCGACGATCATGCTGATCCTGGCGATCGGCGCCTGCTTCTCGGGAGCGGCCAACTCGGTCCGCGAGCTGATCAAGGAACGGGCGATCTACGAGCGAGAACGAGCCACCGGGCTCTCCCGCTCCGCGTACATGATGTCCAAGATCATCGTGCTGGGCTTCTTCAGCGTGGTCCAGGGCGCGATCATCTCCGCCGTCGGATTCCTGCCGCGCAAGCTGCCCTCCGAGGGCCTGGTCGTCAAGAACCTGCCGATCCTGGAGATGAGCCTCGGCCTGATCCTGCTCAGCTTCGCCTCGATGATGTTCGGCCTGGCGATCTCCGCGCTGGTCAAGACCGCCGAGAAGACCATGCCGTTGCTGGTCATGTTCGCGATCATCCAGGTCGTCTTCACCGGCTGCCTCTTCCAGGTCTTCTCCAAGCCCGGCCTGGAGCAGTTCGCCTGGCTGATGCCGGCCCGCTGGGGCACCGGCATGGTCGCCACCACGCTGGACCTCTCGCACCTGCTCGGCCCCTGGAACAAGGACTTCCAGAACCCCGAGTACGACGCGATCTGGGGCCACAACGCCGGCCAGTTCTGGTTCGACGCCGGGATCCTGATCCTGATGTCGGTCCTCATCGGCGTCGTCGTCACCCGCCTCCAGCGCCGCCACGAGCCCGAGGTCATGCAGAAGGGCTGACCGCCCGCCGACCGCCCGCGGGGGCGGCCCGCCCCACCCGGGGAGGGCCGCCCCCGCGGCGTTTCCCGGGTGGGGCGGGCCGGGCGGGCCGGGGGCCTAGGTCTGCGGACCCGGGCCCCCGGTACGGCCCGGGACGGACGCGCCGCCCGCGTGCGCGGCGGTAGGTTGGCGTCATGCCCACCGTGCCACGCGACCACCGGCACGCCGGATCGCTGCCCACCGACCGGATCCCGGTCGGCCCGCCGCCCGACGGCACCCTGCCCGCCTGCGAACCCTGCCTCGCCGGCATCGAGGCCGTCAGCCAGGCCCTGCTCGCGATGAGCCGCCACCTGGAGGTCCGCGAGGTCCTGCGCCGGATCACCGCCTCCGCCCGCCGCCTGCTCGGCGCCGAGTACGCCGCCCTCGGCGTCCCGGACGACCACGGCGGCTTCGCCCAGTTCGTCGTCGACGGCGTCACCGACGAGCAGTGGAAGGCCATCGGCCCGCTGCCCCGCCGGCACGGCGTGCTCGCCGCGATGTTCCAGCAGAGCGGCGCCGTCCGGCTCGACGACGTCCGCAGCGCCCCCGCCTTCGGCGGCTGGCCCGACGCCCACCCCGAACTCGGCGCCTTCCTCGGCATGCCGATCCTCGACCCCGAGCACGCCGAGGACGAGCCCGCCGTCCTCGGCGTCATCTACCTCGCCAACAAGCAGGGCGGCGGGGGCTTCACCGACCACGACGAGGAACTCCTGCGGATCCTCGCCGCCCACGCGGCGCTCGCCCTGTCCAACGCGAGCCTCTACGAGCGCAGCCGCGAACTCACCCTGGCCGGCGAACGCGCCCGGATCGCCCACGACCTGCACGACGCCGTCTCGCAGAAGCTCTTCTCGCTGCGCCTGACCGCCAAGGCCGCCGCCAAGCTGGTCGACCGCGACCCGGCCCGCGCCCGCGAGGAACTCGCCGAGGTCGCCCGGCTCGCCGCCGAGGCCGCCGACGAGCTGCGCGCCGTCGTCGTCGAGCTGCGCCCCGCCGCCCTGGAGGAGGACGGCCTGAGCGCCACCCTCGCCTCCCAGGTGCAGGTCCTCGACCGCGCCCACGCCGCCGACATCGCCTTCGCCGCCGACCGGGTCCGTGCCCTGCCGCAGGCCCAGGAGGCCGCCCTGCTGCGGGTCGCCCAGGAGGCCCTGCACAACGCGCTGCGCCACTCCGGCGCACGCCGCGTCACCGTCACCCTGGCCGGCACGCCGGACCGCGGCGCCCTGCTGCGGATCAGCGACAACGGCAGGGGCTTCGACCCCGAATCGGTTCGCCGGGCCGGCCGCCACCTCGGCCTGGCCTCGATGCGCGACCGCGCCGCCGCCGTGGGCGGCCGGCTCACCCTGGACTCCGCCCCCGGAAAGGGCACGGTCGTCGAGATGGAGGTCCCCGGTGCCTGACACCGCGCCCGCGATCCGCGTCCTGCTGGTCGACGACCACCAGGTGGTCCGTCGCGGCCTGCGCACCTTCCTGGAGGTGCAGGACGACATCGAGGTGGTCGGCGAGGCCGCCGACGGCGCCGAGGGCGTCGACCGGGCCCGCGCCCTCGACCCCGACGTCGTGCTGATGGACCTCAAGATGCCCGGCGTCGACGGCATCGAGGCGCTGCGCACGCTCAAGGAGGAGGGCAGCCGGGCCCGGATCCTGATCGTGACCAGCTTCACCGAGCACCGCACCATGGTCCCCGCCCTGCGGGCCGGCGCCGCCGGGTACGTCTACAAGGACGTCGACCCGGAGGCGCTGGCGGGCGCGATCCGTTCCGTCCACGCCGGCCACGTCCTGCTCCAGCCGGAACTCGCCGAGGCCCTGCTCGCCGACGACGGCCCGCGCGCCCCGCAGGGCCGCGGCGGCACCCTCACCGAACGCGAGCGCGAGGTGCTCGGCCACATCTCCGACGGCCGCTCCAACCGCGAGATCGCCCGCAGCCTGCACCTGTCCGAGAAGACGGTGAAGACCCACGTCTCCAACATCCTGATGAAGCTGGACCTCGCCGACCGCACCCAGGCCGCGCTCTGGGCCGTGCGGCACGGCGAGACCCGCTAGCGCTCGCCGCGCTCGTCCACCAGGGCGTTGTACGCCGCCACCTGGGCCCGGCGGGCGGTGCGCCACAGCGGCGCCAGCGCCGCCTGCCGGGCCGCGATCTCCGAGGCGCTCACCGCCGCGCCGTGACTGCCCGAGGCGATCGACAGCAGCGCCGCCACCTGGCGCGCCGACTCCAGCACCCGCACCGCGCGCGGCGGGTACCCCGGCGCGAGCAGCTCGTCGTGCCCGCGGCGCCGGTACGCCTCCAGCGCCCGCATCGCCTCCGGCCCGGCGCCCGCCACGTCCAGCTGCGTCAGCAGCAGCGTCGCCCGGCGCAGCCCGTCCACGAGCTCGAACTCGGCCTCGTGCAGCGAGGGCACGTCCGCCGGCGGGGCGTCGTGCACCTCGGAGCAGCGCCACAGCACCGTCGCCGACCGGTCCCCGGCCGGGCCGAACACCTCCACCTCGGGCACCAGCCCCAGCGGCACCCCGACCGCCAGCACCGCCTCGCCGGCCGCCATCGCCCGCTCGTTGAACGGCGCCGGCCCGGTCAGGCCCAGCGGGTGCCCGGCCGAGGGCAGCGCCAGCCGCAGGCCCTTCACGCCCAGCACCCGCAGCCGCCCCAGCGCCCAGGTGAGCCCGTGCCGCTCGTCCGGGCCGTCCCCGGGAAGGCCGGTCACCCGGTGGCTCTCGTCGGCCCCCAGGACCGCCGTGGCGGCGTTGTCGGGCGGCACCAGACCGGCCAGCAGGGCGTTGCCCCACGCGGCCAGCCGCCCCGAACGGGGCTCTTCGTACGGATTGTCGGCAGGAGAGACGAGCATCCGGCCAGCCTACGGAATCGGCGGACATCCGCGTGGCGTAGGTTTGCCCATGCGCGTGCGGCGCACCCACTCCGTGCCCACCGGCCGCCGGAGTAGGCCGCCCGCCCGCACCGACGGCCGAGATATCTGTTTTTTGGGGAAGGCGTAGGCATGAGCGACGTGCTGGAGCTGGTGGACGTTTCCGTGGTCCGGGAGGGGCGCGCACTGGTCGACCAGGTCTCGTGGTCCATCTCCGAGGGAGAGCGCTGGGTCATCCTCGGCCCGAACGGCGCCGGCAAGACCACCCTGCTGCAGATCGCCTCCTCGTACCTCTTCCCGACCGCCGGCAAGGTCACCGTCCTCGGCGAGAAGCTCGGCGAGGTCGACGTCTTCGAGCTGCGCTCGCGGATCGGCCTGGCCGGCGCCGCGATGTTCGACAAGCTGCCCGCCGAGCAGACCGTGCTGCAGACGGTGCTCACCGCCGCCTACGGCATGACCGTCACCTGGCAGGAGACCTACGAGCAGTCCGACGAGTCCCGCGCGCTCGCCCTGCTCGACCGCCTCGGCATGGCCGCCCTCACCGACCGCCGCTTCGGCACCCTCTCCGAGGGCGAGCGCAAGCGCACCCTGATCGCCCGCGCGCTGATGACCGACCCGGAGCTGCTGCTGCTCGACGAGCCCGCCGCCGGCCTCGACCTCGGCGGCCGCGAGGACCTCGTGCGCCGCCTCGGCGCCCTGGCCCAGGACGAGTTCGCGCCGGCCATGGCCATGGTCACCCACCACGTCGAGGAGATCGCCCCCGGCTTCACCCACGTCCTGATGATCCGTCAGGGCAAGGTGCTCGCCGCCGGTCCGATCGACACCGAGCTGACGGCGCGCAACCTCTCCAAGTGCTTCGGCCTGCCGCTCACCCTGGAGCGCCACGGCGACCGCTGGTCCGCCCAGGGCCTGCCGCTGGGCTGACGCCGCGTGACTCCGCGCGGACCTCTCCGGGGGCCCGCCGGCCGCTCCGAACGTCCGCTGAACCCGGTCGAACCGGAACCGGTCGCACGCGCGACCGGTTTCCGCCCCTCCACCTGCGGGAACTGACCGCCTCGAAGGCCCTTCCCTCCCTAGGATGGACACGTGGACAGCTGGATCTGGTGGCTCCTGGTCGCCGTCGGCCTCGGCATACCGTTGGTGATCACGGCGATGCCGGAACTCGCCATGTTCGCGGTCGGCGCGCTCGTCGCGGCCGGCGTCGCGGGCCTGGGCGCCGACCCGGTCTGGCAGGTCCTGACCTTCGTCGCGGCCTCGGTCGCGCAACTGGTCGTCGTCCGCCCCATCGCGTACCGGGCATTGCGGAAGGGCCCGCAGATCAAGATGGGCATCGAGGCGCTCAAGGGTGCCACCGCGGTCGTCGCGGAAAGGGTCGACGCGGAGGGCGGCCGGATCAAGCTCAACGGCGAGATCTGGTCGGCACGCGCGCTCCACCCCGAGCAGGTGTACCAGCCGGGGGAGCAGGTCGACGTCGTCGAAATCCAGGGCGCGACCGCCCTGGTCGTCTAGGGGAGAGTCCGTGGAACCCGTCCTTATCGTCCTGGTCGTCCTGGTCGTGGTGGCCTTCATCGCGCTGATCAAGACGATTCAGGTCATCCCGCAGGCCAGCGCCGCGATCGTGGAGCGCTTCGGCCGCTACACCCGGACGCTCAACGCCGGCCTGAACATCGTCGTCCCGTTCATCGACCGCGTCCGCAACCGGATCGACCTGCGCGAGCAGGTCGTGCCCTTCCCCCCGCAGCCCGTGATCACCCAGGACAACCTGGTCGTCAACATCGACACGGTGATCTACTACCAGGTCACCGACGCCCGGGCGGCCACCTACGAGGTCGCCAGCTACATCCAGGCGATCGAGCAGCTCACCGTCACCACGCTGCGCAACATCATCGGCTCGATGGACCTCGAATCCACCCTCACCTCCCGCGAGGTCATCAACGCCGGCCTGCGCGGCGTGCTCGACGAGGCCACCGGCAAGTGGGGCATCCGCGTCAACCGCGTCGAGCTGAAGGCCATCGAGCCGCCGACCTCCATCCAGGACTCGATGGAGAAGCAGATGCGCGCCGAGCGGGACAAGCGCGCCGCGATCCTCACCGCCGAGGGCAACCGGCAGTCGCAGATCCTGCGCGCCGAGGGCGAGAAGCAGGCCGAGGTCCTCAAGGCCGAGGGTGAGGCCCAGGCCGCGGTGCTGCGCGCCGACGGTGAGGCCGCCGCGATCCGGACCGTCTTCGAGGCGATCCACCAGGGCGACGCCGACCAGAAGCTGCTCGCCTACCAGTACCTCCAGACCCTGCCCGAGCTGGCCAAGGGCGACGCCAACAAGCTCTGGATCATCCCCAGCGAGGTCGGCGACGCGCTCAAGGGCCTCGGCGGCGCGTTCACCGGCCTGACCGGCAACGGCGGCGCCAACGGCAGCGCGATGGCCGCCCCCAGCGGTGCCCCGGCCGCCCCGGCGACCCCGCCGGCCGCCACCCAGGTCCCGATCGACCCGGCCGCCGGCCCGCGCCCGCTGGACACCGACACCAAGGGCTCCGCCCGGCCCCGGATCGACCCGCTGCGGGAGTACCGCAAGACCGACCCCGAGTGACCCTCCCGTCGTCCGTCCGAGGGCCCGCCCCCGTACCGCACGGGGCCGGGCCCTCGGCCGTACCGGACCGCACCGTACGGCGCCGGGCTGTGGCGTACGTCCCGAATTCCGGGCACCGCTGGAACCGCCGCCGCTCCGTCCGGCATGATCACCGCGACAGGACCCCCACGGGAGGTGGCTCATGACGGTCTGGGAAGCGGTCGCCGTCCTGGCGGCAGGCGTCGGCGCCGGAATGATCAATGTGATCGTGGGCTCCGGCACCCTCATCACCTTCCCGGTGCTGCTCGCCGTCGGCCTCCCGCCGGTCACCGCCAACGTCTCCAACTCCTTCGGCCTGGTGCCCGGCTCGCTCAGCGGCGTGATCGGCTACCGCCGGGAGCTGGCCGGCCAGGGCGCCCGGCTCGCCCGCTTCGGCACCGCCTCGCTGCTCGGCGGCGTCCTCGGCGCCTACCTGCTGATCGAACTGCCCAGCGCCGCCTTCGACGCGATCGTCCCGGTGCTGATCCTGCTGGCGCTCGTCCTGGTGGTGCTGCAACCCCGGGTCGCCAAGGCCGTCGCCGCCCGCCGCCGGCCCGACGGCGACCCGCACGGCGGGGTGCTGCTGCTCGCCGGGATCTTCCTCACCGGCGTCTACGGCGGCTACTTCGGCGCCGCCCAGGGTGTGCTGCTGCTGGCCCTGATGGGCATGCTGCTCCAGGAGGACCTGCAGCGGATCAACGGGGTGAAGAACGCCCTCGCGATGATCGTCAACAGCGTCGCCGCGCTGTTCTTCCTCTTCACCTCGACGGTGAACTGGGCCGCCGCCGGGCTCATCGCGGTCGGCTCGCTGGTCGGCGGGCTGATCGGCGCCAGGGTCGGCCGCAGGCTGCCGCCGCAGGCGCTGCGCGCGGTGATCGTCGTCGTCGGCCTGGCGGCCGTCGTCAAACTGCTCACCGACTGAGGGCACGCTTCGAGGTGTCGCCGACGCCCGACGGCCCGGTCTCTATAGGTTCTGTGTGGACCGACCGCGACCGGACGACAGGAGTGGACCGATGAGCCGCGAACGGCTGACCGAGGACGAGATCACCGCCGGGCTGGCCGGCCTGCCGCACTGGACGCGCGAGGGGGACAGCATCGTCCGCAGCGCCGACGCCCCGGACTTCCCCGCCGGGATCAGGGTCGTCGTCGCCGTCGCCGGGGTGGCCGAGGCGATGGACCACCACCCCGACATCGACATCCGCTGGCGCACCCTGCGCTTCGTCCTCTCCACCCACAGCGCCGGGGGCCTGACCGCCCTCGACCTCGCCCTCGCCGCCCGGATCGACGAGGCCCTGGCCGCCGAGTCCGCCGGGTCCGCCGGCTAGGAGCGCGGCGGAACCGTCCCCTCCGGGCCGCTCCGGGGCCGTGAGATGCTGGCTGCCGCAGTGCAGGCGGCCGGGAGGGACGGAACGGATGGCGCAGGACCCCCTCGGCGACGGCCACGCGCAGCAGTGGTACCCGCAGCAGACCCCCCAGGACCGGCCCGACGGGTACCACGGGCAGACCGGGCCCGACGGGTACAACGGGTACCACGGGTACGCCGAACAGCCGGGGGCCTGGCCGGGGGAGCTGGGGCAGGACGTCCCCTACCCCCCGTACGACCCGTACCACCCCTATGGCCAGGCGCCGCAGCAGCCCGACGCCTACGTCCCGGACGCGTACGCCTACGGCCACGACGGGCAGGCGCAGCAGTACACGCCGTACATCGTCGTCCCGCAGCAGCCGACGGGGGAGGAGCTGTACGTCCCCGCCGGCGCCGAGTACACCACCGACGGCTATGTGCACCTGGAGCCCGAGCCCGACCCGGAGCCCTCGCCGGCCGCGGAGCCCGAGCCCGTGCCGGCCGCCGCTCCGGCGCCGTCCCGCCGAGCCGGGCGAGCCGGGCGCGCCGGGCGGCGCGGCTTCGCCGCCAAGGCCCGTGCCGCCGCGGACACCGTCGTCACGGCCGAGCACACCCCCGGCCGGCGCACCCTGCTGGTGCGGGCCGGCGCCGGCCTCGCCGCCCTCGGCGTGCTGGTCGCGGCCGGCCTGATGGTGAGCGCCCAGGGCGACGGCAGCGCCACCGACGGCAACGCCGCCGGCGCCGAACCCGGCTTCAGCGCCGCCCACACCCGGACCTGGGCCGCCCGGGCCGCCGACGGCGCCTCCGGCGGTGACGACACCCTGGTCGGCAGCTGGCTGCTCGACGGCTCGGTGGTGCGCGCCGACGCCACCGGCGTGCGCGCCTACGACCTGGCGGACGGCCGACCGGTCTGGGCGGTGGACCCGCCCGCCGCCGGCGCCGTCCCCTGCGACCTGTCGCCGACCGTCAACCGGGCCGGCCTCGGCGCCGTGCTGTTCCGGCCCCAGGCCGACCCGAAGAGCCCGTGCTCCCTGGTCGCCGCCGTCGACACCAAGGACGGCCGGACGGCCTGGACCAAGCCGCTCACCGACACCAAGGGCGCCTACGGCGCGCACGTCGGCGTCACCGACGACAAGGTGATCGCGGTCGGCGACAGCCATGTCGTCGCCTGGCAGTCCGCCGACGGCGCGGACGTCTGGCAGTACACCGGGCAGGGGAGGTTCTGCAGTCTCTCCGGCGGCGTCTCGGGCACGACCGTCCTGGTCGCCAGCACCTGCGCCGACTCCACCCCCGTCGACCAGGCCGTCGCGCTGAACACCGCCGACGGCACGGTCTCCTGGTGGCGCGGCCTGAACAACCGGCCGAAGACGGCGACCGTGCTCTCCGCGGAGCCGCCCGTCGTCCTCACCACCGGCGAGAAGCCCGAGGACGACCGGGTGTTCGCCTGGGGCCCGGACGGCGACCCCGCCGCCGGGATCCCGGTGGCCGGCGCCGAGGGCCGGCTGGACGTCGCCCACGGATCGTTCTCGGCCACGCCCGGGGTCTACTTCCACGACCGCACGATGGTCACCACGGTCAGCACCGCCGCCTCGGCGGACGGCGCCGCCGGGCCGGTCGCGGTGGTCGGCTACGACCTGGACACCGGCAAGCAGCGCTGGCGGACCACGGCCCGCGAGAAGGGCGCCGCCCGCGCCGTCGGGGTGGACGGCGGCGCGCTGGTGCTCGCCGTCGACGAGCGCGTCGACCAGCCGGCGCACCTCAGCCGCTTCGCCCTGGACGGCGGACAGGAGGCGGTCGGCGGCAGCTTCCCGCCCGGCACCGGCTCGCTGCTGGTCTCCGGCCGCGTGCTGATCGGCGGCGGCCTGGTCGTCGCCGTCCCCGAGCACTCGACCAACTTCGGCACGGCGACGGGCTTCCGGGCCAAGGACTGAGCGCAGGCCGGGCCGGGGACCGACCCCCCGTCGGTCCCCGGCCCGGTTCCCCCCTCGTTCCCCCCGGCTTCCCCCTGGTGCGGCGGGCGCCTCAGGCGGCGGACGGCGCCGGCGTGGCGACCGCCTGGGCCGGCAGCCAGTCGGCCAGCTCCCGGACCTCCGAGCCGCGCAGCCCCAGCGCCATCATCAGGGTCGCCTGCGGCGTCGGCACGAACGGCTTGCGGAGCAGCCTCATCCCCGCCTGCTCCGGTGTCCGGTCGGCCTTGCGCTGGTTGTCCTCCGAACAGGCGGCCACCGTGTTCAGCCAGGTGTCCCCGCCACCGCGCGACCTGGGCTGCAGGTGGTCCACCGTGGTGGCCCGCCGCCCGCAGTAGGCGCACAGGTGCTGGTCCCGGACGAGGACCCCGCGGCGTGACCACGGAGCCTGTTGTCGGAAGGGCACCCGTACGTACCGCTGGAGTCTGATCACCCGGGGCACCGGTACCGTCACCCCGGTCCCGCGCATGGTGCGCAGCGGATGCGCCTGCTCGACCACGGCCTTGTCCTGGAGCACCAGGACCACGGCGCGCTGGAGCGACACCGTCGTCAGCGGCTCGTAGCTTGCGTTCAGAACCAGCGTGCTGCGCACCTCGGCCACCCTTCCGCGGGCGTGCCATGGCGGCACGACCGTCCTCACCCACGTCACTGCCGCCGCGCGGCGGTGGGACCACTGTGAAGGGGCTCCCCGCCGTCGAACAACGGAATTTCCGGTGTCACGGAGGGGCATGGCCACGTCGGAACCGGCCGGGCGCGGCGCGTTCGCGCAGGTGCGGCGGAAACTCGTTGGTCAGGACCGCGTAGGCTCTACAACGCTGGAGTCGTCCCGCACCGGGGCCCGACCGAACCGGGCCCGCACCGGGCGGGACGCCCGACCGAAGGAGAAGCGTGACCGTGACGGACATCGTCGACGAGCTGCGGTGGCGTGGGCTGATCGCCCTGTCCACCGACGAGGACGCACTGCGCAAGGCGTTCGCGGACGGCCCGGTCACGTTCTATTGCGGCTTCGACCCGACGGCCCCCAGCGTGCACCTCGGCAACCTGGTCCAGATCCTCACCATGCGTCGCATCCAGCAGGCGGGGAACCTCCCGCTCGGCCTGGTCGGCGGTGCCACCGGTCTGATCGGCGACCCGAAGCCCACCGCGGAGCGCGTGCTCAACGACCCCGAGACGGTGGCCGGCTGGGTGGAGCGGCTGCGCGGCCAGATCTCCCGGTTCCTCGACTTCGAGGGCCCGTACGCGGCGCGCATGGTCAACAACCTGGACTGGACCTCCGGGATGTCCGCGATCAGCCTGCTGCGCGACGTGGGCAAGTACTTCCGCGTCAACAACATGATCGCCAAGGAGGCCGTCGCCCGGCGGCTCAACTCCGACGCGGGCATCAGCTACACCGAGTTCAGCTACCAGATCCTCCAGGGCATGGACTACCTGGAGCTGAACCGCCGCTACGGCTGCACCCTGCAGACCGGCGGCAGCGACCAGTGGGGCAACCTCACCGCCGGTGCGGACCTGATCCGCAAGGCCGACGGCAAGGCGGTGCACGCGCTGGCCACGCCGCTGATCGTCAAGGCCGACGGCACCAAGTTCGGCAAGACGGAGTCCGGCACGGTCTGGCTCGACCCCGAGCTGACCACCCCGTACGCCTTCTACCAGTTCTGGCTGAACGCGGACGACCGGGACGTCCCCAACTTCCTGCGGATCTTCAGCTTCCGCTCGAAGGAGGAGATCGAGGAGCTGGAGCGCGAGACCACCGAGCGCCCGGCCGCCCGCCTCGCCCAGCGCGCCCTCGCCGAGGAGCTGACCACCCTGGTGCACGGCGCCGACCAGTACGAGCGCGCCGTCGCCGCCTCCAAGGCGCTGTTCGGCCAGGGCGACCTCGCCGACCTGGAGGCCCCGACCCTGGCCGCCGCGCTCGCCGAGGTCCCGAAGGCCGAGGTCACCGAGCTCCAGTCGGTCGTCGACCTGCTGGTCGCCGTCGGTCTCTCCCCGAGCCGTTCGGCCGCCCGCCGGACGATCAAGGAGGGCGGTGCCTACCTCAACAACGTCAAGGTGACGGACGAGGAGTCGGTGCCGGCCGAGGCCGACCTGCTGCACGGTCGTTGGTTGGTCCTGCGCCGCGGCAAGCGCAACCTGGCCGCGGCCGAGCTGGTCAAGTAACCGATGTGACCGAAATACGATGCCGCTGACCTGCGGCTTCAGCATCTGGGGGCGGGATCCAGCCGGATCCCGCCCCCAGAGGTTTGACGATGTCCTCCAGGTGGCCTAGTGTTGAACGAGTCGCTGAAGCGGCCACCCACTCAGCGCGTCCTGCTCACCGAGCATGAATTTCGAGTGACACTCGGAATGCGCTAACGTGGAGGGCGTCGCGAAAAGTGACTCCGACCAGTTCGGGAAATCGGATGAGTAAAACTCCGGAAAACGGAGCGAAAAACGTCTGATAAGCTGGAAACACGAAAGAACGAAGCGCCCGGAGGGCCGGTGTGAAAGCCGCCTGATGGAAGCGTCCGTTCCTTGAGAACTCAACAGCG
>NZ_JBEOWI010000043.1:0-19175 GCF_040296005.1 Kitasatospora sp. NPDC002551
GGGTCTTGTCTTGGGGGTGGGGGCCCCCCCGCCCCCCGCCCCCCCCCCCCCCCCCCCCCCCCGGGCGGGGGGGGGGGGGGCCCCCGCCCCCCCCCCCCCCCACCCCGACCCGTGACGAGGAACCCCCGTGCCGACCACCCCCAAGCCCTGCTGCACCCCCGGCCGCGACGCCGGCGGGGCCGCGCCGCTCACGCTCGCCGCCCCCACCCCCGCTCCCGCCTCGCGGGTGGCGCGGCAGCTCACCGGCCTGCCCGGCGGGCGGTTCCTGATGGGCACCGACGACCGGCAGGGCTACCCGGAGGACGGCGAAGGTCCGGTCCGCGTCGTCAAGCTGAGCCCCTTCCGGATCGCGCCGACCACGGTGACCAACGCCGCCTTCGCGACCTTCGTCAAGGCCACCGGCCACCGCACCGAGGCCGAGACCTTCGGCTTCTCCTACGTCTTCGAGGGCTTCCTGGCGCCCGAACTCGCTTCCGCCGCACCGGCGGTGGCCGCCGTGCCGTGGTGGCGGGCGGTCGCCGGGGCGTACTGGCGGGCGCCCGAGGGGCCGGGTTCCTCGGTCACCACCCGGCAGAACCACCCCGTCGTGCACGTCTCCTGGCACGACGCGCAGGCGTACTGCGCCTGGTCCGGCACCCGGCTGCCCACCGAGGCCGAGTGGGAGTACGCCGCCCGCGGCGGCCTGGAGCAGGCGCGCTACCCGTGGGGCGACGAACTCGACCCGGGGGGCCGGCACCAGTGCAACATCTGGCGGGGTGTCTTCCCCACCCTGAACACGGCGGCGGACGGCCACCGGGGAACCGCCCCGGTGACCGCCTTCCGGCCCAACGGCTTCGGGCTGTACAACACCGTCGGCAACGTCTGGGAGTGGTGCGCGGACCGGTTCAGCGCCGACTTCCACCGCACCGGCCCGCGCCGCGACCCGCTCGGCCCGCCGGACGGCGAGTCGCGGGTGATGCGCGGCGGCTCCCACATGTGCCACGCCTCGTACTGCAACCGCTACCGGGTGGCCGCGCGCAGCTCCAACACCCCGGACAGCTCGGCCGGGAACATCGGCTTCCGGGTGGCGGCCGACGCCGCCGCTTGACCTTGACACAGTGGCAAGGTCTTGACTGCGGGCCCAGGAGGAGGTGGTCCCGATGACCATGCCACACGAGGAGACGGCCGTGACGCGAGCGCTGCGCGCGCTGGAGCACACCGACCCGTCGGTCCGGCTGCAGGCCGCGCTCGCGGCCGGTACCGCGCCGGACCCGGGGTTCGTCGGCAGGCTCGTCGAGCGCAGCGCGGTCGAATCCGAGTTCTACGTGCGGGAGATGCTGACCTGGGCGCTCACCCGCCACGCGCCGTCCCTGACGGTCCCGGCGCTCGTCGGCGAGGTCCGCTCGGAGCAGGCCCAGGCGCGCAGCCAGGCCCTGCACACGCTGTCCAAGATCGGGGACCGGCGGGCCTGGCCGGCGATCACGCCGGCGCTGCTGGCCGACGCCGACGACGAGGTGGCCCGGACCGCCTGGCGGGCGGCGGTCGTCCTCGCGCCCAAGGGCGAGAGGCCCGCGCTGGCCGTAGAGTTGACGGGACAACTCGGTCGCGGCGACCGCGGGACGCAGCTGAGCCTCAGCCGGGCGCTGATCGCCCTCGGGGAGGCGGCGCTGCCGGCCCTGGAAGCCGCCGCCACCGCTCCCGACCCCCGGGTGCGCACGCACGCGCTCGCCACGGAACGGCTGCGGCGCGACCCGGACGCCGGCTTCGGGTTCGCGATCGAGGCGGCGAAGCGCGTCGTGGCCCTGGGCGGGGCCGGCGGGGAGGGGCGGTAGGCCGTGTTGATCGGTGAGGTCGCGCGACGGTCCGGGGTCAGTTCCCGCATGCTCCGGCACTACGAGTCGCTCGGCCTGGTGCGGCCGACCGGACGGACCGGCGCCGGCTACCGGGAGTACGCCGAGGAGGACGTCCGGCGGATCTTCCACATCGAGAGCCTGCGGTCCCTGGGGCTGTCGCTGCGCGACGTCGGGCGGGCGCTCGACGACCCCGGCTTCGCACCGGCCGGACTCGTCGACGAGCTGATCCGCGAGACGCGCGAGCGCATCGCGGTGGAGACGGAACTGCTCACGCGGCTGCGCCGGATCGGTGCCGCGGAGCCCGCGGGCTGGGACGACGTCCTGCGGACCGTCGCGCTGCTCCAGGCGCTGGGGTCGAAGAGCGCCGGGGCGCGCCACCGCGCGGCCCTGTCCGTGACCGACGACGCCCGGGCGCCGGTGGAGGCGCTGGTCGAGGCCGTGCTGGGCGAGGCGGACCCCAACGTCGCCGGAGCGCTCCGCTGGGCGCTGGCGCAGGCGGGCGAGGAGGCGGCGCCCCTGCTGGCGAAGGGGCTCGGCTCGCCCTCGGCGGAGGTGCGCGCGCGTGCCGCCCGGGCCCTCGCCGAGCTGCCCGGCGCCGCCGCGACCGCCCTGTTGCGCGACGCCCTCGGCGACCCCGACCCGGTGGTCCGCGGCCACGCGGCGCCGGCGCTCGGCGCGCGGGGCGTGGCCGAGGCGGTCCCGGTGCTGGTCGACATGATCGTCGAGGGAGTGCGGGACGTCGACGCGGCGGACGCCCTGGGCGCCCTGGCGGGTGATCCGGAGTCCGCCGACCGGATCGCCGCCTCCCTCGTCGACCGGCTCCTCCCGGGGCGGCTGGAGGCGCCGTCCCGCCGCCGGCTGGCCCAGGCCCTGGTGGACGTCCCGGGCGCCACGGCGACCGCCGCCCTCGCCGGCCTGTGCCACGACGCCGACCGCCCCGTCGCCCTCACCGCCGGCTACGCCCTGCGCCGGCGCCGGCCGTGACGCCGCGGGGCCGCGGGGCCGGAACGGGACGGGCCCCGTACGCGCTGCGCACGGGGCCCGAGCGGAGGGTCAGTGGCTGCCGCGGAGGTTGAGGACGACGACGCCGACGACGATCAGGGCTATGCCGAACCACTGCAGCCGTCCCAGCGACTCGCCGAAGGCGGCGACGCCGATGCCGGCCACGGCCGCCGTGCCGGCGCCGGACCAGACGGCGTAGGCCACCGAGACCGGGATGTGCTTCAGGGCGCGGCCGAGCAGGACGAAGGAGAGGACGTAGCCGATGGCCACGCCCACGCTCGGCCAGAGCCTGCTGAAGCCCTCGGTCAGCTTGAGGCAGCTGGTGGCGCAGACTTCGCTGATGATCGCCAGGGCGAGGAGTACGTAGGGCATGGGGGATCAAACCCCGGGCGCGGCGGTGAGCTTCCCGAGCAGGGCCAGGTCCGCGTGCTCCAGGCTGTCCAGCAGGGTGACCCGGGAGCCGTCCGGGATCGGGACGTCGCTGGAGGGGACGGCGAGCACCGCGCAGCCGGCGGCGGTGGCGGAGGCCACGCCGGTCGGGGTGTCCTCGACGGCCACACAGCTGGCCGGGTCCAGGCCGAGGCGGGCGGCGGCGGCCAGGTAGGGGTCCGGGGCGGGCTTGGTGCGGGGGGTGTCCTCGGCGGCCAGCGTGACGGCGAACCAGTCGCGGCCCAGGGTGGACAGCACCAGGTCGACGACCCGGCGGGGGGAGGCGGAGACCAGCGCGGTGGGCACCCGGGCGTCCCGGAGCGAGGCGAGCAGCGCGAGGGCGCCCGGCCGCGGGACGGTCTCGGCCGCCACCTTGCCGGCGAAGGAGTCGCCCAGGCGGGTGGCGAGTTCGGCCTCGGTCAGCGAGGTGCCGCTGACCCGGTGGAGGTGGGCGGCGGTGTGCTCGATCGCCTGGCCGAGCACCTCGGGCGCGTCGGCGTCGGTGAGGGAGTGGTGCAGCTCGTCGGCGAGCTCGGTGGCGGCCTGCCACCAGAGCTGCTCGGTGTCGACGAGGGTGCCGTCCATGTCGAAGAGGACGGCGGCGGGTGGGGGAGTGTGAGGCATGGCGGTACCTTCGGAGCGGTTCAACAGAGCGGATCAGACCGTACGACGGTCGACCAGCACGGGCCGCTCCGGGAGGGTCAGGGCGGCGCGCGAGCCGATCGGCAGGGCGGCGGCGGCCTCGGTGGGCAGGTCGGCCTTGACCTCGGTGCCGTCGTTCAGCCGGACGGTGAGGCGGGTGACCGCGCCCAGGAAGGACGCGGAGACCACCAGGGCCGCCCCGTGCTCCCCGGGGGTCAGCCGGACGTTCTCCGGGCGGACCAGGACGTGCAGGTCGCCGTCGGCGGGCACGGCGCCGTCCGCGGCGTGGCGGCGGCCGAGGACCTCGACGCCGTCGCCGGAGCGCTCGCAGGGGATGCGGCTCATGGTGCCGACGAACTCGGCGACGAAGGCGGTGGCCGGCCTGGCGTACAGCTCGGAGGGGGCGGCGCACTGCTCCAGGCGGCCGGCGCGCAGCACGGCGACCCGGTCGGCCATCGACAGCGCCTCCTCCTGGTCGTGGGTGACGAACAGGGTGGTGATCCCCAGCTCCTGCTGGAGGCGGCGGATCTCCTCGCGCAGCGACAGCCGCACCTTGGCGTCCAGCGCGGACAGCGGCTCGTCGAGCAGCAGCACCCGCGGCTGCAGGGCGAGCGCGCGGGCGAGCGCGATGCGCTGCTGCTGGCCGCCGGACATCTGGTGCGGGTAGCGGCCGGCGTGCTGCGGCAGGCCGACCAGCTCCAGCAGCTCCTGGGCCCGCTTGAGGCGCTCGGCCTTGCCGGTGCCGCGCATCCGCAGGCCGAAGGCGACGTTGTCGGCGGCGGTCAGGTGCGGGAAGAGGCTGTACGACTGGAACACCATGCCGGCGTCGCGCTTGTGGGCGGGGATCGCGGTGATGTCCTGGCCGTCGACCAGGACCTGGCCCGAGTCGTGCTGCTCGAAGCCGGCCAGGATGCGCAGCGCGGTGGTCTTGCCGCAGCCGGAGGGGCCGAGCAGGGCGAGCAGCTCGCCGGGGTGGACGGTGAGGTCGAGGCCGTCGAGCGCGGTGGTGGCGCCGAACGCGCGGCGCAGCGAGCGGAACTCGACGGTCGCGCTGCCGGGGGCGAGGGGGACGCCGGTGACGGGGGCGGTGGCCGTGGTCATGATGGGTGGCTCCGGGGGTTCAGGAGGTGGCGGTCTTGGTGCGGCGCTCGCGGCCGACGGTGGCCAGCAGGAGCAGCAGCAGCCAGGTGAGCAGCAGGCTCAGGATGGAGACCGCGACCGACATGTGGGCCTGGCTGTTGCCGACCGAGTAGATCCAGACCGGGAAGGGCTGGAAGCCGAGGATCGAGGCGGCGGTGAACTCGCCGAGGACCAGGGCCAGGGTGAGGAAGGAGGCGTTCAGCAGGGCGCCGCGCAGGTTGGGCAGGACGACGGTGAACACCGCGCGCGGCCAGCTCGCGCCGCAGTTGCGGGCGGCCTCGACCAGGGTGCGCACGTCCACCGAGCGCAGGCCGGCGTCCAGGGCGCGGTAGGCGAGCGGCAGGGCCATCAGCACGTAGGCGATGACCAGCACCAGCGGGAAGTCCGGGTCCTGGACGAACACGAAGGTCTGGAAGAGCGGCGTGTCCATCAGGTGGTCCGGGCCCCAGCGGAGCACGCCGATCAGGCCGGCGGTCAGGGCGACCGGCGGGACGACCAGCGGCAGGGTGCAGAGCACGTCGATGACCGGGCGCAGCTTCGGCGCGCCGAGCCGGACGGCGATCAGCGCCGGGACGAGCAGGAGCAGCAGCACCAGGACGGTGACCACGGCGAGGCCCAGGGTCAGCCAGAGGCTGTCCAGGAAGCCGGGGGCGGAGAGCAGTCCGGTGTAGGCCTCGAAGGAGACGCCCCTCGGGTCGTCGACGGAGAACCAGGCGGAGGCCGCGAGCGGGACGACGAAGTAGACGCCGGCGAGCAGCAGGACGGCGCCGCGCCACCAGCGCACCTTGGGCCGGCGGGAGGCCGTGCGGGCGGGGGTGGTCAGCTGAGCCATCGGGCGCTCCGGCGCTGGAGGGGGAGGTACACGGCCATCACCAGGACGGCCACGACGATCATGTTGAGGCTGAGGGCGAGGGCGAGGTTGCCCTGGCCGACCAGCACGTTGCCGGAGAGCGCGTCCGCGATCGAGCGGCTGACCAGCGGGACGGTCGCGCCGACCATCGCGGCGGCGGTGGCGTAGGCGGCGAAGGCGCTGCCGAAGAGCAGCACGAAGCCGCCGAGCAGGGAGGGCAGCAGGATCGGCAGGGCGACGTGGCGCCAGTACTGGACGGTGGTGGCGCGGTTGTTCTGCGCCGCCTCGCGCCACTGGGTGCGCAGGCCGTCCAGGGCCGGGGTGATGGTGAGCACCATCAGCGGGATGAGGAAGTACAGGTAGACGACGGTCAGGCCGGTGAACGAGTACAGCGACCAGCCGTGGTCGGTGAGGTGCAGCAGCTTGGTGATCTCGCCGGCGTTGCCGAGCGTGGCGACGAACGCGAAGGCGAGCGGCAGGCCGCCGAAGTTGGCGAGCACGCCGGAGGCGGTGAGCACCGCCTGGCGCAGCCAGCCGTGCCGGGAGGTGACGACCGCCTGGGCGAGCGGCAGGCCGATCAGGGTGGCGAGCAGCGCGGTCAGCGCGGAGAGCTTGAGGCTGCTCAGCATGGCCGTCAGGTAGGCGCCCTGGACGGAGGCCGTCAGGTTGTCGAAGGTGAACTGCCCGGCACCGCTCTCGGCGTCGCTGGAGGTGGTGAACGCGCCGATCACGATGGCGACGGTGGGCAGTCCGAAGCCGATCAGGAAGAACAGCAGCAGGGGGACGGTGGCGAGCCAGGAGCCGCCGCCGAGGCGGGCGAGCGGGCGCCGCCGGGGGGTGGGGGTGGTGGTCGTGGCGGTGGCGGACGCCCCCGCGCCGCCACCGGGGACGGTGGCGGCGGGGGTGGTCGGCACCGGGGTGGGAGCCGTGGTCATGAGTGCTTCTTCAGCCCGTTCGATGAGTGCCGACGGTCGGTCAGCCCGCGATGGCCTTGGTCCAGTTCTCGGTGACGACCTTCTTGGCCGCGTTGATCTGGTCCACGGTCGGGAAGGTGGTGAACGGCTTCTCGACGGCCGGCAGCTTGGCGGCGGCGGCGGCGTCCAGGGTGCCGTCCTTCTTCAGCGCCTCGAAGGTGGAGGGGGTGGCGTAGCCGCCGAGGAAGAGGTTCTGGCCCTCGGCGCTGAACAGGTACTCCTGCCACAGGCGGGCGGCCGCCGGGTGCGGGGCCCACTTGTTGATGCCCTGGTTGTAGAACTGGGCGTAGGAGCCGTCGACCGGGATGGAGACCTTCCAGTCGACGCCCTTCTCCTTGAACTCGTCGGTGTAGCCGGCGTTCAGGTAGGACCAGTCGATCGAGATCGGGGTCTCGCCCTTCTCGATGGTGGCCGGGGTGGACTCGACCGGGTTGAAGTTGCCGGACTGCTTCAGCTTGCCGAAGAAGTCGATGCCGGGCTGGACGTTGTCCAGCGAGCCGCCGTTGGCGAGCGCGGCCGCGTAGACGCCGCCGAAGGCGGAGCCGGACTTGGTCGGGTTGCCGTTGAGGGCGACCTGACCCTTGTACTCGGGCTTCAGCAGGTCGGCGAAGGTCTTCGGGCAGTTGGCGATCCGCTTGGCGTCGCAGCCGATCGAGATGTAGCCGCCGTAGTCGTTGACGGCGGCGCCGTTGGCGTCCTTCATGGTGTCCGGCACCTTGTCGAAGGTCGCCACCTTGTAGGGGGCGAGGATGCCGTCCTTGACCGCCTGGAGGGCGAAGGCGCTGCCCAGGTCGACCACGTCGGGGGCGCGGTCCTGGCCCTTGCGGGAGTTGATCGCGTTGATCTCGTCCTGGCTGGAGCCGTCCGGGTTCTCCTCCTCGACCTCGATGCCGTACTTGGCCTTGAACGAGTCGATGATCTTGCCGTAGTTCGCCCAGTCCCGGGGCAGCGTGATGACGTGCAGCTTGCCCTCCTTCTTGGCGGCGGCGACCAGGCCGTCCATGCCGCCGAAGTCGGCGGCGGAGGTGGCCTCCTTGGCGTCCTTGGCGCCGGCCTTGGCGGCGTCGCCGGACTTGGCGCTCGACCCGGCGGAGCCGCAGGCGGTGAGCGAGAGCGCGGCGGCGGTCAGGACGGCCGCGAAGGCGGCGGCGCGGGCACGGTGCACGGTCACGGGGAAGTCTCCTGTTAAGGGGGCGTACTGCGAGGGGGCGTTCGCGGGGGGTTCCGCGGGCCTGCGTCTCGCGAAGGGCGGCGGGCCGGCCGGGTGAGCGGCCGATCGACGTCGTCCGAGTTGACTAGCCAACTTCGCTGACGGGGGTAAGTACGCCGGAGCGCGGTGACGGGAAGGTGAACGGATGGCCCAGAACCGGGGTCGGCTGCGGGAACGGTCGAATCAGGTCGCCGGCGGACCATCCGACGGGTGCGATGCTTCGGGAGCGCAGCGGGATAAGGTCGGGCTGTCCGGCGCCGTACGGGCTGCGCAGGACACCGCCCAGGAGGGACATTGACTGACGTGGCACTGGAGTCGGGGCGCCCGGAGACCGGCCCGGCCCGCCCGGCCGGCGCTGCCGGAGCCGAGCGCGGATCCGGTTCGCTCTACCGCAAGGTCGCCTCCGACCTGCGGGAGGCGATCACCACCGGGGCGTTCGGCGAGGCCGGACGGCTGCCCGCCGAGGGCGCGCTCGCCGAGCAGTACGGCGTCTCGCGCGGCACCGTCCGCCAGGCGCTCGCCGTGCTGCGCTCGGACGGCCTGGTCACCTCCCGCCGGGGCACCCGCCGGGTGGTGCTCGGCACGGCCCGGGTGCAGAGCTTCTCCGAACTGCTCAGCTTCACGCACTGGGCGTACTCGATGGGCGAGGAGCCCGGCGGCATACTCGACTCGCTGGTGCGCCGCCCGGCCGACGCCGCCGAGCGCGAGCAGTTGCGGCTCGAACCGGGGTCCGAGGTCTACGTCACGGTGCGGCTGCGCACCCTCTCCGGCACGCCGGTGATGGTCGAGCGGACCATCTACCCGCCCCGGGTCGGCGAGATCGTCGCCGAACTGCCGCCGGACGTCGTCTCGCACACCGAAGTCCTGCGCGAGCACGGGATCCTGTTCACCGACGCCGACCACACGATCGACATCGTCGCCGCCAACGGGGACGACGCCCGGCTGCTCGGCTGCCGGCGCGGCGGGCCGCTGCTGCGCGAGCGGCGCCGGACGACGGATCCGACCGGGACGCCGGTGGAGTGGTCCCAGGACCGTTACCTGCCCGGCACGGTGGCGTTCAGCGTGCACAACTCGCTGGCCACCTCGGCGCTTTCGCGGCACGCCCGGGAGGGCGACTGACGGCTGCGGCGGGGGCGGCCCGGTACGCCGGGCCGCCCCGTGCCCCATCGGTGACGGGCCGTCAGTTCATCAGCGAGGCCAGCAGCGGCCGGAAGTGGGCGAAGTCCGGCGTCGCGGCCCCGGCCTCCTTCGCCTGCTCGTCCCAGCGGCGCACCGCCACCGCGTCCTCGGCGCCCGGGTGGGCGGCGAAGGCGGCGGCGTCCTGATCGGACATCGGCCCGCCCTGCACCCGCAGGGTGTACTCGGAGGCCTCGGACAGCCGCGCCCGGTAGTCCGGTTCGACCGCGCACAGGTAGCGCTTGGCCGCCACGTGCAGCCGGACCGGCCCGGTGACCTCCGGGCCGAACCAGCGGGCCAGCCGGTCGGCCCCGGTGTCGCTGTGCCGGTTGTCCCGACCCCGCATCAGATCGCCTCCGTGCAGCGCTTCCTGGCCGTGCTCGTCGAAGAAGTGGCCGACGTCGTGCAGCAGCGCCGCCGCGACCAGGTGCGGGGCCGCCCCGGCCGCCTCGGCCAGCGCGCCGGCCTGCAGCATGTGCTCGGCCATGGTGACCGCCTCGCCCAGGTACTCCCCGGCGCCCTCGCCCGCGAACAGCGCCTCCAGCTCGTCGAGTGCGGCCACCCGGCGGTCCAGCACGGCCAGGGCGGAGGCGAGCGAGTCCACGTCCGCGTAGCAGCCCTGGAGGTGGCGGCGGCCGTCCTGGGCGAAGGCCGTCCGGGCGTGCATCAGCCGGGTGTTGTCGAAGATCAGGCAGTCGCCCGGGTCGAGCCGGAACTCCAGCCGGAGCTCCGGGCGCAGGGTGATCGCGGCGAACGCGCGGTACGCGGCGTAGAACGCCTCCAGCTCCGCCGCCGGGCCGCGCAGGGTGGCGATCGAGCGGTTGTTGAACCGGACCTCGCGGATCCGGCCCAGCGGGTCCACCTCGATCAGCGGCCGGTCGGCGCGCAGGTCGGTGGCGCGGTCGCGGAAGACGAACGGCACGGGCGTGCGGGTCAGCACCGCGAAGTGCCCCGGCGCCTCCGCGCGCAGCTGCGCCGCGGCCCGGAAGCCGTCCACCAGGCCGGAGTCCCCGCCGGTCGCCGAGTTCTCCAGGCAGTGCAGCAGTTGCAGGGTGGGAACCGGGTCCCGGTACGGGTTGTCGGTGTGCGGGGCGATCGCGGCGCTGGTGAACGCGAGGTTGTTCGGGTCCGGCTCGACCCGGACGTCGAACAGCTCGCCGTAGTTGGTGACCCGCACGTACCCGAAGGTCTCGGCGACCTCCAGCACCTGCCGCTCGCGCACCGGCACGTCGCGCAGCACGGCGAAGCCCGAGCGGCGGACGGCGGCGAGCACGGCGGCCCGCTCGGCCGGGTCGGCCAGGTAGGCCGGCCACCGCGCCTCCGGGAGGCCGCGCGCGAAGTCCGCGGCGACCCAGAGCCGCATGTCCGCCTCCGTCCGCCCGTCACCGTCCGCCTCCCGCGCCAGCCAGTCGCCGGGGTAGCGCGAGCGGTGCCCGTCCGACCACAGCACCTCCAGGTGCCCGTCCAGCTCCGCCTGCGCGGCGATCGCGAGGTCGTCCGGCAGATCGGTGATCTGGAACAGCTTCTGCCCGTTGCGCGGGTCGCGGCACTCGGCGCAGGGGCAGTTGTCGCGCAGCCAGTACGGCGGCAGCTCGGTGGTCATGGGTGTTCTCCTCGGCGGCCCGGCGGGCAAAGTTGTATAGCCAACTTCTTTCCGTGGAGCCTGCCGGGGGCGGGTGAGCACCGGGTGCCGGGGGAGTGAACGGTTCGGGAACAGTGCCGGCGGGCGGCCACCGGAAACGCGAACCGCCCCGCCCGCTGCGGCGGACGGGGCGGACGGGCGACGTGCCGGTCAGGCGGTGAGCGCCGTCTCCCAGGCCTGGGTGGCGGCGGTGAGGGCGGGGGCCGGGCCGGCGGTGGTGGCGGTGGCGAGGGCGGTGAGGGTGGCGCGGACGGTGCCGAGGGTCGCCGCGGGGCCGTAGTGGTTGACCCGGAGCATCTCGGTGGCCAGGGCGCCGCCGCCGGCCTGGACCGGGAGGGACGGGTCGAGGCGGCGCAGCTCGGCGGCGAGGGCGGTGGCGTCCAGGCCGGCCGGCGTGCGCAGCGTGGTGGCCACCGGCGCGGCGTGGGCGTCCTCCGGGACGAACGGGGCGAGCGTGCCGAGCGCCCGGACGCCCGCGCGGGTGGCGGCCGCGGCCGCCCGGTGGCGGGCGATGACGGCGGGCAGGCCGTCGGCCGCGATCCGGTCCAGGCAGGCGCCGAGCGCGAGCATCTCCAGCTGCGCTGGGGCGTGCGGCAGGACGGTGCGCCCGGCGTCCGTCCAGCGCTCCTTCCAGTCCAGCAGCGAGAGGTAGGAGCGGCGCGGGGCGGCCGGGTTGGCGGTGATCCGCTCCCAGGCCCGCGCGGAGACCGAGACGGCCGAGACGCCGGCCGGGCCGCCCATCGCCTTCTGCCCGCCGATCACGCACAGGTCCACGCCCCAGGCGTCGGTCAGCAGCGGCTCGGCGGCCACCGAGGCGACCGCGTCCACCATCAGCAGCGCGCCGTGCTCGCGCACCACGGCGGCGATCCCGGCGACCGGGTTGGTGTTGCCGGTGGCGGCCTCGGCGTGCACCAGCGAGACGAAGTCGATGGCCGGCTCGGCGGCCAGGGCCTCGGCGACCTGCTCGGCGCTCACCGCGCTGTCGAAGGGCACGGCGAGGTCGACGACCTTCGCGCCGCAGTCGCGCAGCCAGTTGCCGAAGGTCTGGCCGTACGGGCCGGTGACGATGTTGAGCGCGGTCGAGCCCGGGTGCGCGGCGCCGCGGATGGCGGCCTCCAGCGGCAGCAGCGCCTCGCCCTGGGTGACGATGACGTCGGCGGTGGTGTGCAGCAGCGCGGCGACCTGGTCCTCGATCGCCGCGAAGTCGGCGGCGGTGAGCGGGGGCAGGTCGAGGAAGGGGCTCACGGTTGCGGGGCCTTTCGGGGAGGGGACGACGGGCCGGCGGGAACGAGTCTGCCCCATGTTCGCTGCTTACACGGAACGGCGCCGTCGGTAGAGTGCGGCCATGAGCGATGGCGCGGTGCTGCACGTCCGGGGTCGGGTGCTGGTCGGTCCCGAGGACGTCCGGGACGAACTCTGGGTGGTGGACGGCCGGGTGACCTTCTCCCGTCCGGCCGCGGTCGGCGCCGGCTCGGCCGACGTCCGGACGGTGGAGGGCTGGGTGCTGCCCGGCCTGGTGGACGCCCACTGTCACGTCGGCCTGGACGCGCACGGCGCCGTCGACGCCGCCACCAGCGAGAAGCAGGCGCTCACCGACCGCGACGCCGGCACCCTGCTGATCCGCGACGCCGGATCCGCCGCCGACACCCGCTGGATCGACGACCGCGAGGACCTGCCCCGGATCGTCCGGGCCGGCCGGCACATCGCCCGCACCCGCCGCTACATCCGCAACTACGCGCACGAGATCGAGCCCGGCGACCTCGCCGCCTACGTGCGCGCCGAGGCCCGGCGCGGCGACGGCTGGGTCAAGCTGGTCGGCGACTGGATCGACCGCGAGCGCGGCGACCTGGCCGCCTGCTGGCCGGGTGACGCGCTCGCCGAGGCGATCGCGGCGGCGCACGAGGAGGGCGCCCGGGTGACCGCGCACTGCTTCGCCGCCGAGTCGCTGCCGGACCTGCTGGCCGCCGGGATCGACTGCGTCGAGCACGCCACCGGCCTGACCGAGGAGCTGATCCCGGTCTTCGCCGAGCGCGGGGTCGCGATCGTGCCGACCCTCGTCAACATCGCCACCTTCCCGGAGCTGGCGGCGGGCGGCGAGGGCAGGTTCCCGGCCTGGGCCGCCCACATGCGGCG
This sequence comes from Kitasatospora sp. NPDC002551, assembly GCF_040296005.1. NCBI lineage: Bacteria > Bacillati > Actinomycetota > Actinomycetes > Kitasatosporales > Streptomycetaceae > Kitasatospora > Kitasatospora sp. NPDC002551. The sequence continues at coordinate 13,031 of NZ_JBEOWI010000043.1, forward strand.
CCTGCACGAGCGCCGCTACGACACGGTCGGCGCCGCGCACGACGCGGGCATCCCCGTCTACGTCGGCACGGACGCGGGCGGCTCGCTGGCCCACGGGCTGGTGGCGCAGGAGGTCGCCGAGCTGGTGAAGGCCGGGCTCACCCCCGCCGAGGCGCTGTCGGCGGCCAGTTGGGGCGCGCGCGCCTGGCTGGGGCGCCCCGGCCTGGAGGAGGGCGCGCCGGCGGACTTCGTGGTGTACGCGCACGACCCGCGAGCCGACGTGCGGGTGCTGGCCGATCCGCGGCTGGTGGTGCTGCGCGGGCGCCCGGTGGCGTGAGGCGCGCGGGCCGCCCTCCGGTGTGATCGTCTCGGTGACCGGACTGTCGGTGTAGGCCGATAGGGTTACGCCCATGGCACCGCGTCCACTGAACGAGATCGTCGAGCCCGGGTGGGCCACCGCGCTGGAGCCGGTGGCCGGGCGGGTCGCCGCGATGGGCGACTTCCTCCGCGCCGAGCTGGCCGCCGGCCGCACCTATCTGCCGTCCGGCCCGAACGTGCTGCGCGCCTTCCAGCAGCCGTTCGCCGACGTGCGGGTGCTGATCGTCGGCCAGGACCCCTATCCGACGCCCGGCCACGCCGTCGGCCTCAGCTTCTCGGTGGGGGCCGACGTCCGGCCGATCCCGGCCAGTCTGATCAACATCTTCCAGGAGTACGGCAGCGACCTCGGGCTGCCGCAGCCGTCCAGCGGCGACCTCACCCCGTGGACGCGGCAGGGCGTGCTGCTGCTGAACCGCGCGCTGACCACCGCCCCGCGCAAGCCCGCCGCGCACCGCGGCAAGGGCTGGGAGGAGGTCACCGAGCAGGCGATCCGCGCCCTGACGGCGCGCGGCGGCCCGCTGGTGGCGATCCTCTGGGGCCGTGACGCGCGCAATCTGCGGCCGCTGCTGGGCGAGATCCCCGCGATCGAGTCGGCGCACCCGAGCCCGTACTCGGCGAGCGGCGGCTTCTTCGGCTCGCGCCCGTTCAGCCGGGCCAACGAGCTGCTGGTGCGGCAGGGCGCGCAGCCGGTGGACTGGCGGCTGCCGTAACGCTGCCGCCGCAGGCCGTAGCAGGTCGGCGTCAGCCTCGGATGCCAACCTCACCCCAACGAGTGAAATAACGTTCTGTGTTACTCATGTGACGGATCGTTTGAGAAGACTGGCGGCTCATCCATTCAGCCGTGGGGGTACCGCCATGTCTTCTCGACGAACCGTTTCCGCAGCCACCGCCGTCCTGGCCTGCGCCGTTCTCACCGCGCCGCCGGCCTGGGCCGCCGAGCCCGCTCCTACCGCCGCGCCCACCGCCTCCCCGGCCGGATCGCCGGGCAAGGCGCGTGCCGTCACCGCCGAACTCGACCTGGACGTCCGGCTGTTGGACAACGCCGTGAGCGTCCCGGTCGACGTCGCGCTCAACAAGGTCGAGTCCCCGGCCCAGCGCGAGGGCACCGTCCTCACCGCCACGGTGGCCGGCGTCGACCAGTCCGGCCCGGTCACCCTGGTGAAGGCGGACGTCGGCAAGTCGGTCACCAGGGTGGACGCCACGGGCGCCACCGCCTCCGTCACGCTCGCCGACGCCGACGTGCACGCCCCCGGCCTGCCCGCGACCACCCTGCTCGGCCTGGAGGCGCTCAGCGCCACCGCCACCTGCCCGGTCGACGGGCAGCCCACCGCCGACGTGGTCGCGCCCGCCCGGCTCACCGTCCTCGGCAAGCCGGTCACCCTCGGCCTGTACGGGCCGACCAGGGTGGACGTACCGCTGGTCGGCAGCGTGTCGGTCGAGTTCTCCAAGAAGACCACCACCTCGACGACGGCCGCCGCCTCCGCCCTGGAGGTCCAGGTGGCGGTGGACCCGCTCAACCTCAACGTCGCCAAGGTCACCGGCACCGTCACGGTCGCCTCGGTGAGCTGCGAGAAGCCCGTGCCGGCCGCTCCGGCGGCCACCGCGACACCCTCCACCACCCCCGCGGCCGCCGTCACCCCGACCCCGGCCGCCCAGCCCGTCGCGGACACCACCCCGTCCGCGACTCCCGCCGCGGCGACGGCCGGCGCCACCGCCACCTCCACCGCCACCTCCACCGGCCGGAAGACCGCGTCCCCCGCGTCGCCCGGCGCCTCCGCCCCCACCGCCGCGCCGGACACGCTCGCCTCCACCGGCGGCAACGACGCCACCGGCCCGCTCGCCGCCGGGGCCGCCGCGCTGGTCGCCGCAGGCGCCTGCGCCCTCTGGGCCACCCGCCGCCGCCGGGCCGCCGCCCCGGCCCACGCCCGCCGGCACTGACCCCGGGCCGTCGGGCCCGGCCCCCTGCCCAAGCCCCCGGCCCCGGCCCTACCGGCTCCGGCCCACCGGCCCCGGCTCCCCACGGGTGCGGGGGTGCCACCCGCGGCACTCCCGCACCGTGACCGTGCCAATGCGGACGGTTGGTTCACATGCGCGTTACACAAGAGGAACAACCGGGAAACGGCGGCTTGCAACGCTACGCGGGCACCCCACCACTCAGTTTGCGAGGTACACCGCCGTGGCAATCAAGGCCGAGTACATCTGGATCGACGGCACCAAGCCGACCGCCAAGCTCCGCTCCAAGACTCGTGTCCTGCCGAACGCGGACAAGATCCCCACCTGGGGCTTCGACGGTTCCTCGACCAGCCAGGCCGAGGGCCACGCCTCGGACCGCGTGCTGGACCCGGTGCGGGTCGTGCCGGACCCGATCCGCGGCGGCGACAACATCCTCGTCCTCTGCGAGGTCAACGAGACCGACGGTACCCCGCACGAGTCCAACACCCGTGCCCTGCTGCGCGGCGTCGCCGAGCAGTACGCGGCGCAGGAGTCGATCTTCGGCATCGAGCAGGAGTACACCTTCTTCAAGGGCTCCCGCCCGCTCGGCTTCCCCGAGGGCGGCTACCCGGCCCCGCAGGGCGGCTACTACTGCGGCGTCGGCGCCGAGGAGGTCTTCGGCCGCGAGATCGTCGAGCTGCACCTCGACCGCTGCATCGCGGCCGGCCTGGCCATCTGCGGCATCAACGCCGAGGTCATGCCCGGCCAGTGGGAGTTCCAGATCGGCCCGGTCGACGCCCTGACCGTCTCCGACGACATGTGGATCGCCCGCTACCTGCTCTACCGCACCGCCGAGGAGTTCGGCATCGACGCCACCCTCGACCCGAAGCCCGTCCGCGGCGACTGGAACGGCGCCGGCGCGCACACCAACTTCTCCACCAGGGCGATGCGCGAGAACTACGACGCGATCATCACCGCCTGCGAGTCGCTCGGCACCTCCCAGGAGAAGGTCCTGGAGCACGTCACCCAGTACGGCGCCGACATCGAGTCCCGCCTGACCGGCAAGCACGAGACCGCCCCGTGGAACGTCTACTCCTACGGCGTCTCCGACCGCGGCGCCTCGGTCCGCATCCCGTGGCAGGTCGAGGTGGAGCAGAAGGGCTACATCGAGGACCGCCGCCCGAACGCCAACGTCGACCCCTACGTCGTCACCCGCCTGCTGATCAACACCTGCTGCGCCGCCCTGGAGAAGGCCGGCCTGGTCTGATCCCGGTCCGCCGGAAGCAGCACCCCGCACGCCCGCAGGGCCTCCCCACCTCACCGGGGAGGCCCTGCGGGCGTTTCCGGCGTGGCCGGGGGAGGCTCTCTTGATCGGTGCCGGGCGGGAGCGGATAATTCCGTTCATGACTGCCTCCACGTGCCTCGTGCGTCGCCTGCACGTGGATCTGGCGCGCGTGTGTGCGGACGCCTGTCGCCGGTGAGTGGCCGATTTCCCTCCCTTCAGGCTGTTCCCGACACCGGAGTGTGTGCTCATGACGTTGACGTTCCACTGGTTCCTGCCCACGAACGGTGACAGCCGGCAGGTGGTCGGCGGGGGGCACGGGTCGACACCCGGCACGGCCGGGGGCGACCGGCCGCCGTCGGTGGGGTACCTGGGGCAGATCGCCCGCACGGCCGAGCAGTTGGGGTTCGAGGGGGCGCTGACGCCGACCGGGGCGTGGTGCGAGGACGCCTGGCTGACGACGGCGATGCTCACCCAGGTGACCGAGCGGCTCAAGTTCCTGGTGGCGTTCCGGCCCGGGCAGATCGCGCCGACGCTGGCGGCGCAGATGGCGGCGACCTACCAGCGGCACTCCGGCGGGCGGCTGTTGCTGAACGTGGTGACCGGCGGGGAGTCGGCGGAGCAGCGCGCGTACGGGGACTTCCTGGACAAGGACGCGCGCTACGCCCGCACCGGGGAGTTCCTGTCGATCGTGCGGCGGCTCTGGGCGGGGGAGACCGTGGACCACGACGGCCCGCATCTGCGCGTCGAGCGCGCGGTGGTGAACCGGCTGCCGGAGCCGGCGCCGCCGGTGTACTTCGGCGGGTCGTCCCCGGCGGCGGGCGAGGTCGCGGCGCGGTACGCGGACGTGTACCTCACCTGGGGCGAACCGCCCTCGCAGGTGCGGGAGAAGATCACCTGGATCCGTGAACTCGCGGCGCGGCAGGGGCGGGTGGTGCGGTTCGGGATCCGGCTGCACGTGATCACCCGGGACACCTCGGCGCAGGCGTGGGCGGAGACGGAGCGGCTGCTGGCGGCGATGGACCCCCAGCGCGTCCGGGAGACCCAGCGGGCGCTGGCCCGCAGCGAGTCGGTGGGGCAGCGCCGGATGCTCGCGCTGCACGGCGGCTCGGCGGAGCGGCTGGAGGTGTACCCCGGGCTGTGGGCGGGCGTCGGGCTGCTGCGCGGCGGGGCCGGGACGGCGCTGGTGGGCAGCCACCGGGAGGTGGCCGACCTGGTCACCGAGTACCACGAGCTGGGCATCGACGAGTTCGTGCTCAGCGGGATGCCGCACCTGGAGGAGGCGTACTGGTTCGGCGAGGGCGTGCTGCCGGTGCTGGCCGCCCGCGGCCTGTGGCGCCGGCCGGAGCGGTAGGGAGCATCCGGCCGGCGGGGGAGGGGCCTTCGGGGGAGGGGCGGGCCGGGCTACTGCTCGCCCAGCACCATCCACTGCTCGGGCTTTGCGACCGCCTGGAAGCCCACCTTCGCGTAGACGCCGTGGGCGTCGGCGGTGGCGAGCAGGACGCGGCGCAGGCCGTGCTCGGCGAGCCGGTCGCGGACGGCGGCGGCCAGCGCGGTGCCCAGTCCCCGGCCGCGGGCGGCCGGGGCGATGTAGACGTCGCACAGCCAGGCGAAGGTCGCGTGGTCGGTGACCACCCGGGCGTAGCCGACCTGGCCGCCGGAATCCCGCGCGTAGAGACCGAAGTTGAGCGATCCGGCGATCGCGCGGTCCTGCTTCTCGCGGCTGCGGCCGAGCGCCCAGTAGGCGTCCTGGGACAGCCACTGGTGGATCAGCGCGGCGTCGAGGCGCGCGGGGTCGGTGGAGATCTCGTAGCCGTCCGGCAGGTCACTGGTCATGGCCGGATCCAAGCAGAGGGGCAGGCTGTGTCACCAGCGGTTTGTCTCAGTGGACGGGCACGGCGTCCTCCGGCAGGTTGTGCCAGTTGGTGACGATCGGCCGGTCGACGTTGGTGCGGCCGACCGGCAGGCTGACCGGGTCGGGGTCGGGGTTGCCGATGCCCACGATGACGTCGGTGAACTCGACGGCCTGGTTGTCCTTGGTGGTCTTCGCCATGACGCCCGCGTAGGCGGTGTCCGAGCCGCTGAGCCTGATCGGCAGGCCGACACCCTGCTCGGCCTTGGACGCCTCGATGCCGCGCGAGCCGAAGGCGATGACCGGGGGCCGGGGCGGGAGCGTGCAGGTGACGCCCGGCTTGGCCTTGGCGGCGATCAGGATGTAGCCGCCCGCCTGGGACTCCGTCCTGGCGGTGAGCACGAGGTCCTTGGCGCCGCAGGTGCCCGCGGGCGCGGTGGAGGCCGGCCCGGAGGCCGGCGCGGCGGAGGGCTTGGCGGCGGCGGAGGGCGTCGCGGCCGTGGACGGCGCGTTGGTGGCGGTGGCCGGGGCGGTGGCCGGGGCGGTGGTCACGGCGGGGCTCGACGCGGGGGCGGCGGTGTCGCTGTTCTCCGGCCCGCACGCGGTGGCGGTGACGGCGAGCGCCGCGACGGCGGCGGCGGTGAGAGCGAGACGGCGCGAGCGCATGCGGTTTCCCCCAGAGTCGTGGGGGGGGGGGGGGGGGGGCGGGAGGCCCCGGCGCG
>NZ_JBEOWI010000043.1:19185-74110 GCF_040296005.1 Kitasatospora sp. NPDC002551
GTCCCGCCCTCGTGCGTGCTCTTTGTGACCGTCTTCAAATTCTTGTTCGGCGCCCCCTCGCCCCCCCCCCCCCCCCCCACGACCGTACGACGCGATCGTTCACGGCCCGGTGCGGGAAATATCCCGATCCTGTCGCAGACCGCGCCGCCGAGAAGGGATGGTCAACGCCCCTGCCGCGCGGGACGATCGGCCCCATGACTGCCCTCCCGTTGCTCCTTCTCGACGTCGACGGCCCGCTGAACCCGTTCGCCGCCGAGCCGCAGGAACAGCCCGCCGGCTACCGGACGCACCACGTCCGCCCCGACTCCTGGCTGGCCCGGTTCCCCGGCCGGCCGGTCGGGGAGATCGAGCCGATCCGGCTCTGGATCAACCCCGACCACGGACCCCGACTCCTCGACCTGCCCTTCGAACTGGTCTGGGCGACGGCCTGGAAGGGCGAGGCCAACACCTGGATAGCCCCGCTCGTCGGCCTGCCCGAACTCCCGTTCATCGCCTGGCCGCAGATGCACCAGGACGACCCGGACGGCCTGCACTGGAAGACCCGCGCGCTGCTCGACTGGGCGGACGGCCGCCCGTTCGTCTGGGTGGACGACGAGCTGGGGCCGCAGGACACCGAGTGGATCGCCGCCCACCACCCCGGCCCGGCGGCCACCTTCCGGATCAACCCCGGGATCGGCCTGCGGGACGAGGACTTCGCCACCCTGCGGGAATGGGCGCGCACCGAGCTGGGGACCGGGGCGTGAGGGTCGGCACGGTCGAGCGGCTGCGGCGCTATCCCGTGAAGTCGATGCTCGGGGAGGAGCTGCGGGCGGCCTCCGTGACGGAGCGGGGGATCGCCGGGGACCGGGCGTACGCGCTGCTGGACGCCGCGACCGGGCGGGTGGTGAGTGCCAAGCGCCCGCGCCTGTGGGCGGGTGTGCTCGGGTTCACCGCCGCGACCGGACCCGGGGGCGGGGTGGTGGTCACCGGGCCGGACGGTGCCGTCGTGGACGAGGGCGGGCTGTCGCGGCGGCTGGGGCGGGAGGTCCGGCTGGTGGACGAGCCGCCGCAGGGCGCGAGCGTCCAACGGTCCGTGCCGGAGGAGGTCCTGGCGCACGGACCGCACGCCGACGTCGGGTTCACCGTCGACGAGCTGGGGTGCGGCGCGCCGCCCGGCACCTTCGTCGACTTCGCGCCGCTCCACCTGCTCACCACGGCCGCCCTCGCCGCGACGGACGGCGCCGCGCCCGAGCGGTACCGCCCGAACGTGCTGGTCCGGACCCCGGACGGCGCCCCCGGCTTCGTCGAGAACGGCTGGGTCGAGGGTGAGCCGGCGATCGGGCCGGAGCTGCGCCCGCACGTCGTCACGGCGACGCCGCGCTGTGCCGTCCCCACCCTCGCGCACGGGCCGGGCTGCCGCGTTCGCCGGCGGCGCTGCGCACGCCCGCGCGGCGCAACCGGCTGGTCCCGCCGCCGGGCATGCCCGCGCTGCCCTGCGTCGGTGTGTACGCCCGGGTGCTGACGCCCGACCGGGTGGCGGTCGGGGACCCGGTGGTGCTGTCCTCCTGAGGTGCGGGGAACCGCCCGCCGGTCCGGACAGTCCCATCGCCACCAGGACGGGACTGGCGAGGAGGCGACCGGGATGGGCAGGGAGCAGGAGCGCGGCGCGGCGGCGGCCGGCGGGTGGCGGACGTGGGCGGCCCGCGTGGCCGTGGTGGCGTCGGCGGGAACGGCGCTGGCCGTGGTGCTGGTGACCTCGGGCGGCGGTGGCGGCCGGACGGACGTCGTCACCGTCCGGGTGACGGCGACGGCCACGGCCACGGCGGCGGGGAGCACCGCCGCCCCACCGCGCCGCGAGGTGACCCCGGACGTGCGGCCGGCCGACCCCGGCCCCGCCGCGGCCGTGGGCGTCGCCTACCCGCTCGACTGGAACACCCACTGCGAGACCAGCCACCTGAGCTTCGCCGGGCGCAGCTGGCGGACCGCGCGGCCGCCGGTCCTGCCGCCCGGCCCGCCCGGCCCGCAGGGCCCCGGCTCGGGACCCCGGGTGCTGCCGGGCTGGGCCACGCTGACCGCCGCGGACCGGCTCCGCTTCGACGCCCCCGGCTACCTCGCCGGTCCGGTGCTGCTCGAACCGGCCGCCCGGCCCGGGATCTGCGAGTAGCCGGCGTCCTGGAGAACCCCGAGCGCGGTCGCCAGGGCGGCCAGGAAGCGGTCCGTGGTGGCCTCGTCCCGGACGGCGACGCGCAGCCAGTCCGCGCCGAGACCGGGGAAGGTGTCGCCCCGCCGGACGGCGAAGCCCAGCTCGCGCAGCCGGGCGCGGACGGCGCCCGCGCCGGGCAGTTCGAGCAGCAGGAAGGACGCCGCCGGCTCGCCGTGCACCCGGACGGCCGGGAACGCGGCCAGACCCTTCAGCAGGTGCTCGCGCCACAGGGCCAGCTCCCGCGCCGCCTGCTCGGCCTCGGCGAGCGCGGCCGGGGCGGAGCAGGCCTCGGCGGCGACCAGCGCCGGGGTGGAGACCGGCCAGAGCGGCTGCGCGGCGGCCAGGGCGGCGATCAGCGGCGCCGGGCCGAGCGCGTAGCCGATCCGCAGGCCGGCCAGCCCCCAGGTCTTGGTGAGGCTGCGCAGCACGACCACCCGGCCGGGCAGGTCCCGGACGGAGGCGAGGGACTGGCTCTCGCCGGGCACGGTGTCCATGAACGCCTCGTCGATCACCAGGGTTCGGCCGGGCCGGGCCAGGGCGGCGACGGCGGCGGCCGGGTGGAGGACGGAGGTGGGGTTGGTGGGGTTGCCGAGCACGACCAGGTCGGCCTCCTCCGGCACCGCGCCCCCGGTCAGCCGGAAGCCCTCCCCGGGGGTGAGCAGGACCCGCCGCACCCGGTGCCCGGCGTCCCGCAGCGCGGCCTCGGGCTCGGTGAACTGCGGGTGCACGACCGCTATGTGACGAGGTGTCAGAGTTCGCGCGAGCAGCACGAAGGCCTCGGCGGCGCCCGAGGTGAGCAGCACCTCCGCGGCCGGCCGGCCGTGCCGTTCGGCGACCGAGGCCCGGGCGGTGGCGCCGTCGGGGTAGGCGGCGAGGTCGGCGAGGGTGGCGGCGAGGCGTTCGCGCAGCCACGGCGGGGGCGTGCCGGTGCGGACGTTGACGGCGAGGTCGACCAGGCCGGCGCCGTCGGCACGCACCTCGGCGTCCCCGTGGTGGCGCAGGTCGGGTTCGGCGGGGGAGTGGGGGGTCACGGCTGCTCTCCTGGGTTCTGCTGGACGTGCGGACGGCGCGGACGGTGCGGGGTGACGGGGACGCGGGCGACGGCCACCGTCGCGGCCGCCGACTTCCGCTTGGGGACGACCAGCTCGGCGCGCCCGCCGCCGACGGCGCCCGCCAGCGCGGCCGCCTCCGCCACGCTGACCGTGCCGACCGCCTCGCCGACGGCGCCGGACGGGTTCGGCACCGGGACGGCGGCCAGCGTCTCGGCCGGGTACTCGACCACCGGCACGCCGAGCGCCGCCGCGGCCGCGCGGACGGCGGGGTGCCCGGCCTTGCCGGCGAGGGTGGCGAGCGCGCCGACGGCGCCGGACGGCAGCCGGGCCGCGGCGAGCGTCCGCCGGATCAGCTCCAGCAGCTCCGCCCCGGTCGCCATGCCGCGCACGCCCACCCCGACGACGAGCCGGTCCGCGCCGGCGCCGCCCCCGCCGTCACCCGAACCGCCCAACGCGCCGGATTCTCCGCGTCGCGAACCGTTTCCGTCCGGTCCTCTCACGCCGCGCTCACGCCCTGCTCACGTCCCGTTCCTCCGCGCCACCCGCCCGACACCTGCGAGGGCCGCCCGCCGGCCGCCGCGGGCCGGAGCCCGTCCGCGGCGGCCGAAACCCGCCGTTCCGGCCGGCCGGAACGCCCAGGTCAGGCCGGTCCCGGGTGCCGGGGGCCGCCGAAATCCCACCACGCCCGTGACGGACGGGTCAATCGTGACGGTTGTGACGTACGTCCGGGGGCGATCCTCGGCCGGCGACCGCTGTTCGCCGTTTCTTCATGTCACCGCCGAGGTCCGCGCCACCGCGCCGCTCCTACTGTTTGCGGCGCTCCGAAACCGCCGGCCCACCGATCGGCGGTCCTCTCCCCACCCGGCAGTTCCCCACCCGGCCGGGCCCCTCCCCGACCCGGCCGCCCCGACGTACGGAGGACACCATGCCCGAAACCCCGGAGACTGTTGACATGAGCGCCACGACCCCCGTCGCCGGGGGCGCCGCCCCGCGCCGCCCCCGCCGCCGCACCCTCACCGCCTCCGCCGCCGGCCTGGCCCTGGTCGCCGGCTCGCTCGGCCTCTGGGCCGCCACCGGCACCACCGCGCAGGCCGCCGCGCTGCCGACCCCGGACCACGTGGTCGTCGTCGTCATGGAGAACCACGCCTACAGCCAGGTGATCGGCAGCTCCGGCGCGCCGTACATCAACAACACGCTGAAGGCCGGCGGCGCCACCCTCACCCAGTCGTTCGGGCTCACCCACCCCAGCGAGCCCAACTACTACCAGCTGTTCTCCGGCTCCAACCAGGGCCGCACCGACGACAGCTGCGTGCCGGTCGGCTCGATCAACAAGCCGAACCTCGCCTCCGAGCTGATCGCCGCCGGCAAGACCTGGGGCAGCTACAACGAGGGCCTGCCGAGCCAGGGTTCGACCGTCTGCTCCAGCGGCAAGTACGCGCAGAAGCACAACCCGTGGTTCGGCTTCGGCAACGTGCCGACCAACACCGCGTTCACCATGACGCAGTTCCCGACGAACTTCGCGAGCCTGCCGAAGGTCTCCTTCGTCGTCCCTGACCTCTGCAACGACATGCACGACTGCTCGGTCTCCACCGGCGACAGCTGGATCCAGAACAAGCTCGGCGCCTACGCCGCCTGGGCCAGGAACAACAACAGCATCCTGGTCGTGACCTTCGACGAGGACAACCGCCTCTCCGGCAACCGCATCCCCACCGTGTTCTACGGCGCCCACGTCACCCCGGGCTCCACCACCGCCACCACCTACAACCACTACAACGTGCTGCGCACGCTGGAGGACCTCGCGGGCCTGACCACCCACGCGGGCAACGCCGCCACCGCCGCCACCATCACCGGCATCTGGAACTGACGCCCGTGTACGTCGCGGACTCCCGCAGCTCCAAGGCCCCCGCCGCCCCGGCCGCCACCCGGCGGGGGCGGCGGGAGGCCGCCGACGGCGCCACCGCCGACCGGGCCGCACGGGCGGCCGTTCCCGGCACCGTGGTGGTCCTGGGCGTGGTCAGCCTGGTCACCGACGTCTCCTCCGAGATGGTCAGCGCCGTCCTGCCGCTCTACCTGCTCACCGGCCTCGGCCTGTCCCCGCTCGGCTTCGGCCTGCTCGACGGCATCCAGAACGGCTTCAGCGCCGTCGTCCGGCTGGCCGGCGGCCACCTCGCCGACCGGCGCGGGCGCGACGGCGCGCCCCGGCACAAGGCCGTCGCCGCCGTCGGCTACGGCCTGTCGGCGCTCTGCAAACCGCTGCTGCTGCTCGTCCACACCGTGCCGCTGATCGGCGCGGTGCTGGCCGCCGACCGCACCGGCAAGGGGCTGCGCACCGCCCCGCGCGACGCGATGATCTCGCTCGCCACCGAACCCGCCCACCGCGGAAGGGCGTTCGGCGTGCACCGGGCGATGGACACGGCCGGCGCGCTGCTCGGACCGCTCACCGCCTTCCTGGTGCTGCGGATGGCCGGCGGGCCGCTGCTCGCCGACGGCGGCCAACAGCAGGGCTACCGCGCGGTGTTCGCGGTCAGCGCGTGCGTCGCGGTGCTCGGCGTGCTCGTCCTGCTGCTGTTCGTGCCGAACCGCCTCCCGGCCGGCGAACCGCCGGAAGGGCAGCCCCGCCCGCGTGACGGGCTCGCCCTGCTGCGCGTCCCCGGGCTGCGCCGGCTCACCGTCTGCGCCGTGCTGCTCGGCCTCACCACCGTCAGCGACTCCTTCCTCTACCTGCTCGTGCAGCGCCGGCTCGGCCTCGCCACCGAGTACTTCCCGCTGCTCCCGCTCGGCACCGCCGGCGCCTTCCTGCTGCTCGCCGTCCCGCTCGGCGCGCTCGCCGACCGGATCGGCCGCCGCCGGCTGTTCCTGGCCGGCCACGGCCTCCTGCTGCTCGCCTACGGGCTGCTGCTCTCCCCGCTGGACGGCCTGCCGGTGGTGGTCTGCGTGCTGGTGCTGCACGGCGCCTTCTACGCCTCCACCGACGGCGTGCTCGCCGCCGCCGCGGCCGACACCGTCCCCGCCGCGCGGCGCGGCGCCGGGCTCGCCCTGGTCGGCACCGGGCAGGCGCTCGCCCGGTTCGCCTGCTCGCTCGCGTTCGGCGCGCTGTGGAGCGCCGTCGGCGCCACCACCGCGCTGACCTGGTCGGCGCTGGCGCTGGCCGGCTGCGTCACCGGGGCGGCGTTCGTGCTGCGCGAGCCCACGTCCCCGACCGCCGACCCCGAGGTGTCCCCGTGACCACCGTCCCCCTCCGCAACCGCACCCGGGTGCTGATCCTGCTGGTCGCCGTCGTGCTGCTCGGCGCGGTCGGCACCGGCGCCGTGCTGTGGGCCGCCGACCGCTCCGCCGAACGCGACCGCGTCCAGGCCGGCGGCCCCGTCGTCACCCCCGGCGAGGTCACCCTCAAGGCCCCCGCCGCCCGGCAGCTGCTCTTCCGCAACATGGCCTGGGGCCCGCACCGCGACGAGGTCGTCACCGTCCCCGTCGGCCACCCCGACGGCCCGCGCACCTCCTCCGGCGTTCAGTGCCTGCGCTTCCACGCCGCCGCCGCCACCGGCATCTGCCTGCAGGCCGACCGGGGCCCGCTCCAGGACACCTACCGGGCCGTCGTCCTCGACGAGCACCTGCGCGAGCTGCGCTCCTTCCCGGCCGCCGGCATCCCCACCCGCTCCCGGGTCTCGCCCTCCGGCCACCTCGCCGCCTGGACCGTCTTCGTCAGCGGCGACTCCTACGCGGGCACCGCCTTCTCCACCCGCACCTCGATCGTCGACGTCCGGGACTGGAACCTCCGGGAGAACCTGGAGGAGTTCGACGTGATCAAGGACGGCAGGCCGTACCGCTCGCCCGACGTCAACATCTGGGGCGTGACCTTCGTCGACGACAACGCCTTCTACGCCACCCTCGCCACCGGCGGCCAGACCCACCTGGTCCGCGGCGACCTCGCCGCCCGCACCCTCACCACGCTCCACCAGAACGTCGAGTGCCCCTCGCTCTCCCCGGACGGCACCCGGGTCGCCTACAAGAAGCGCGTCCCCGGCGCCTCCGAGGACGCCCCCTGGCGGCTGTACGTCCTGGACCTCGCCACCCTGGCCGAGACCGCCACCGCCGAACAGCGCAGCATCGACGACCAGGCCGTCTGGTCCGACGACCGCACCCTGCTGTACGCCATGCCCGGCGACTTCGGCGCCGACCTGTGGACCGTCCCCGCCGACGGCTCCGGCTCCGCGCGGCGGCTGCTCGACGCGGCGGTCGCCCCGGCGTTCCTGGGCTGAGGCCCCGGCGTTCCCTGGCCACTCGGGCCGGGTGGTCCCGGGCGGAACTTCGCGCGTAGGGTCCACGTCGAGCACTATGAGTGGCCGCCCGGCGCCGGGCCGCCACGAGAACTGACCGGGGGAGCAGGAACAGTGAGTCAACGAGGGCCCGACCGCGGGCTGTCGCCGGAACGCGTGCCCGACGACTCGTGGCCGGCGCTGCACGGCAGGCCCGTGCTGCGCCGCACGGTCGCGATCGGCCTGGTGATCTTCGTGTCGGTGCTGGCCGCCCTGGCCGTCCGGGGCGTCAACGCGCTCACGGTCGGCCGCGGCGCCATCGAGACCGACCGCGACCGCGCCGAGCTGCTGGCGGGCCTCCACCCGTCCCAGCACCCGGGGGCCGGCCGCTACTACGTCCCGGTCGGCGCCGTCTACACGCACACCTCGGACGGCCTGGCCGTCGCCTACCTGCACTACCGGCTGGCCGGCGGCCGCGAGGTCGGCATCGGGGACTTCCTGCGCACCTACGACCTGGCCGCCCCCGGGGCCCTCGCCCCGCTGCCGGCCGACCTCGCGGAGGCCCTGGGCGGCGACGAGCCGGCCCAGGCGCGGGAGGTCGGCGTGCCCGACCCCGCGGCCTCGCCGTCGCCGTCGCTTTCGCCGTCGCCGAGCCTGCCGTCGACCCCGTCGACCCCGTCGACCCCGTCACCGACCGCGTCCCCCTCCGCCACCCCCGACGACACGCCCACCGCCACCGTGGAACCCGAGCCGGAGGCCGAGGCGGTCGACGAGGAGCCCACCGAGCACCTCACCCCGGCCACCGAAGCCGACCCCGACCCCACGTCCGACCCCGCGCCCCCGCCGGAGGAAACCCCCTCGCCCTCACCCTCGCCCACCCCGAGCCCCACCCCGACCCCCATCCCCGCCCCCACCGCCGAGCCCACCGTCACCCCCACCCCGCCCCGCGCCCGCCGCATCTACGTCGCCCCCGACCCCGGCGGCCTCCCCGGCGCCGCCGACATCTACGTCCGCGCCACCGGCTGACCGGATCCCCCTGCCCGGCGGGCCAACCCAGGGGCGGGGGTTGTCGGTTGGGCGTGCTGTACTCCCGGCATGACGCTTGACGACAGCACGCCCGCCGTCCGGTCCGGGGCGTGGGAGGCGGTTCTCGCCCAGGGCTTCGGGGAGGTGCTCGGCCGGCCGCTCGCCGAGTACGACGGGAAGGCCCGCTACGGGGCCTACTACAGCGGCAACTTCCTCGCCGAGAGCGAGCTGGAGCGGGACCCGGTGTGGGTGGGCCGGGCCGCGCTCGCGGGGGAGGAGAGGGTCACCACCGCCCACCTGCTGCTCACCCCGCCCGGTGACCTCGACGAGACGGAGCTGGTCTTCGACGCGAGCCGCTCGCTGTTCCACGTCGACCCGCGGGGACTGTCCGGGGAACTCGCGCCCTTCGCCGCCGATCTCGCCACCGCCGTGGAGGAGTCCGAGGGCGGGCCGTGGGACGGGGCGCTGCCGGGGGCGGACCTCGGGCGGATCGCCGGGCGCCACGGCGTCGACCTCGCCTCGCCCGAACTGCCCGGGGGCCTGTGGACCCTCTGGCGGGCCCGGTTGGCCTCCGGGGGCGAGACCCTGCTCGACGCCCTGCTCGCCGCCACCGGCCTGACCGCCGTCACCTCGCCCGAGCTGCTGCCGGCCGGTGTCGGCGACGCCGGGGACGAGCTGGACGAGGAGGCCCACGAGCTGGCCGCCGGCGTGGCCGACCCGGCGCTGCGGGACTTCCTGGTGGCCTTCTGCGACCAGGAGTCGCACGACCTCGCCCTCGTCCCGGTCACCCCGGTCACCCCGGCCGGCGAGGCCGGCGAGGACGGCGAGGACGGCGAGGAGGAGGACGAGGAGGAGTACACCGACGACCCGTCCGAGGGCGGCACCGTGGTCGTCCGCTGGGACGGCGCGGTCGACCAGTACGAGATCGTCGTCCGCCGCCTGGAGGCCTGAGACCCCGGGCCCTCCCGCCCGGGAGGGCCCGGCCGCCACCGGATAGGGTCACTGCGCGAACCGATTCGCGGTGCGCGCGTGGACCCGAAGGAGCTGACGTGGGCGAGGCCGTCTCCCCCGAGACCGGTGCCGACACCGTGGATCCCCGCCGGGGCGCGCAGCTCGCGGCACGCTGGTGGAAGTGGGCGCTGTCCGCCCCGATGGAGCGCAGCCCGGTCGCCGACACCACCGGCGAGTTCGCCGGCTGGCGCCAGCCCTCCGACGTCTGGTTCCTCGCCGGCACCTACGGCGGACGCGTCGTGCGCCGCTGCCCGATCGCCGCCGGGAAGCCGGTCTTCTTCCCGGTCTTCAACACCCAGCGCATCGCCCTCGGCCTCTCCTCCGCCCCCTGGCGCGTCGAGCACTCCCAGGCCGAGGCGACGCTCAACGGCGTCCCGCTCAGGGTGCACGAGTTCGCCTCCCGGCGCTTCCTCGCCACCGGCATCCCGCGCGTCGCCTGGGGCCTGTGGTGCGCCCTCGACCCGCTGACGCCCGGCCAGTACGTGCTCTCCGTCAAGGCCGAGGCCGGCGGCTTCCTGGTCGACACCACCTACCACCTGGACGCCGTCGAGTTCTGACCCGCGCGCCCCTGACGCACCCCGCCCGGTGTCGGGATTCCGCCCCCGGGAGCCGCCGCGGGCTGGTAGGTGTGGAGCCCTCAGGGCCGGTTCCGGCCCTTCACGGCTGGGGGTGGGGGCAGTGGCCCGGGTGGTGTGCGTGCACGGGATGGGACAGCAGGTCCAGGGTGAGGACCGGCTGCGCTCCGTGTGGTGGCCCGCGCTGAGCGACGGACTGCGCCGGGCCGGCGCCCCCGAGGGACTGCTGGCGGAACCGGACGTCGCGATCGGCTTCTACGGCGACCTCTTCCGCCCGCCCGGGCAGTTGCTCGCCGCCGGCGACCCGCCGTACACCGCCCGCGACGTCGACGGCGGCTTCGAACAGGAACTGCTCGCCGCCTGGTGGCGGGAGGCCGCGCAGCGCGACCCCGAGGTGGCGCCGCCCGACGCGGACGACACACTGGTGGCGACGCCCCGGTCCGTGCAGGCCGCGCTGCGGGCGCTGTCCGGCTCCCGCTTCTTCGCGGACGTCGCGCTGCGCCTGGTCGTGGCGGACCTCAAGCAGGTCCGCGCCTACCTGACCGACGAGCCCACCCGCGAGCGGGTGCGCGCCCGGGTCATGGCGCGGATCGGCCCGGACACCCGCGTGGTGGTGGCGCACTCGCTCGGCTCCGTGGTCGCCTACGAGGCGCTCTGCGCCCTGCCCGGCCACGGCGTCCGGGCGCTGGTGACGATCGGCTCGCCGCTGGGCATCCGCAACCTGGTCTTCGACCGCCTCCGCCCCGACCCGGTCTGGACGTGCGGGAAGCCGCTCGGGGAGTGGCCGGGCGGGGACGCCCTGACCTGGACCAACCTGGCCGGCACCGGCGACGTGGTGGCCCTCGTGAAGGACCTGCGCCCGGTCTTCGGCACCCGGGTCCGCTCGGCCCTGCTGTCCAACGGCACGCACGCCCACGACGCCACCTCGTACCTGACCGACGAACTGTGCGGCCGCGCGATCGCCGAGGGCCTGGCGTGAACGACGGGCCGGGCCCGCGCCGGTACCTGATCGCCGCCGTCGTCGCCGACTACCCGAAGAACCGCGACTGGAACCGCCCCGGCCTCGTCCGGGCCCGCGAGAGCGTCGTCGAGCTCTTCACCGGCACGCTCGGCTACCACCACCACGACTCCGTCCCGCTCAACCCCACCAAACTCCAACTGGCCGCCGCCCTGCGCGCGTTCTGCACCTCGCCCGAGCGCCGCGAGGACGACCTGCTGACCGTCTACCTCTCCTGCCACGGCGAGATCCTCGACGACGGCGAGGAACACGTCCTGCTCACCGCCGACACCGACCCCGACGACCTCACCTTCACCGCCCTGCCGACCGCCGAACTCACCCGGGCCATGCTGCGCGGCACCCGGACCCGGCGGGTGATGCTGCTGCTGGACGCCTGCTACGTCGGCCAGGGCGGCAACCAGCTGGCCGCCGCCGCCCTGGAACGCCTCGGCGTCACCTGGGGCCGCAGCACCGGCTCCGGCCTGATCGTCCTCTCCTCCGCCCAGCCGCACCAGCCGGCCGTGGCGGGCCGGTTCCCGCAGCTGCTCACCG
Organism: Kitasatospora sp. NPDC002551; assembly: GCF_040296005.1. Lineage (NCBI taxonomy): Bacteria > Bacillati > Actinomycetota > Actinomycetes > Kitasatosporales > Streptomycetaceae > Kitasatospora > Kitasatospora sp. NPDC002551. The sequence continues at coordinate 30,837 of NZ_JBEOWI010000043.1, forward strand.
ACGCCGTCACCGACCTGTCGGTCGCCGGGCACGGCCCCGGCACGCTGTCCGTGAACGCGGTGGTGCAGCACATGAACAACTCCGCGGACCGCCCCGGCCACCAGCGCATCGGGCTCGCCATGGTGGGCCTGGACGGCGAACCGCCCGCGTTCTTCCCCAACCCCCGCCACGACACCCGCCTCAACGAGGTCGACCTCGCCCAGCAGCAGGTCGCCGCCTTCGCCGAACAGGACCGGCGCCGCGAGACCGAGTTCACCTCCCGGCTGCTGGTCCGCGCCATGGGCTACCACAGCCGGGCGGACGCCGCCGCGTGGTGGTTCAGCGGCCGGCACACCGCCCTCGGCGACCTCGCCGCCTGGCTGAAGACCCCGGCCGGCGACGATCCGTCCGCCTGCCGGGTGGTCACCGCCGCCCCCGGCTCCGGCAAGACCGCCGTCCTCGGCCTGGTCGCCGCCCTCGCCCACCCCGAACGCCGCCGCACCGTCCCCTTCGACGCCCTCGGCCTGCCGCCGGACCTCGTGGCCGTCGGCGCCGTCGACGCCGCCGTCTACGCCCAACGCCTCACCGACGCCGACGTGCTGGACGCGCTGTGCGCCGCGGCGCGGATCCGGGCCGACTCCGTCGGCAAGCTCCTCGAAGCCCTGGAAGGCCGCCCCCGCCCGCTCACCGTCCTCGTCGACGCCCTCGACGAGGCCGCCACGCCCGACACCCTCTGCGGCACCGTCCTGCGGCCGCTGATCGAGCACGCCCGCGGCCGCCTGCGCCTGCTGCTGGGCACCCGACCGTACCTGTTGCCCCGCCTCGGCACGGCCGCCGACCAGGTCCTCGACCTCGACAGCCCCCGCTACGCCGACCCCGAGGCGCTCGCCGTCTACGCCGCCCGCAACCTGCTCGAAGCCCACCCCGGCTCGCCCTACCTCCACGACCTCGGCTACCTGCGCCCGGTCGCCGAGGCCGTCGCCGAGGCGGCGGGCCACTCCTTCCTCATCGCCCGCATCACCGCCGGCACCCTCGCCGCCGCCCCCGACATCCCGAACCCCTGGAGCCAGGGCTGGCGCGCCTCGCTGCCCCGCCACGCGGGCGACGCCATGCGCGAGGACCTCCACCGCCGCCTCGGCGACGACGCCCGGCGCGCCACCGACCTGCTGCGCCCCCTGGCGTACGCCCAGGGCCAGGGCCTGCCGTGGGAGGACGTCTGGGCCCCGCTCGCCTCGGCGGTCTCCGGGCGGCGGTACACCGACGAGGACCTGCTGTGGCTGCGCCGCGAGGCGGGGTCGTACGTCGTCGAGGCGACCGAGCACGGCCGCTCCGCGTACCGGCTGTACCACGAGGCGATGGCCGAGCACCTGCGCGACGGCACCGCCCCGGAGGCCGTCCACGCCGCCTACGCCCGCGTCCTGACCGCCCGCGTCCCCTACCGCACCGACGGCACCCGCGACTGGTCCCGCGCCCATCCGTACGCCCTCCACCACCTCGCCCACCACGCCGCCCGGGCGGGCCTGTTGGACGAGGCCCTCGCCGACACCGACTACCTCGTCCACGCCACCCCGGCAGGCCTCGCCCCCCACCTCCACCACGCCCGCGCCGACCCGGCCCGGCTGACGGCGGCGGTCTACCGGACCGGCATCCACCTCCATCGGGAGGCAGCACCGGACGAACGCCGCCGGATCCTGGCCCTCGACGCCGCCAGAGCCGGCGCCGGGGATCTGCACGGAGAACTCGTCAGCCGCATCCCGCCCGGCGAGTGGGCTCCGGTCTGGGCCACCGGCAGCGGATTCGACCCCTCCCTCCGCGGCACCTTCTCCGGCCACGAGGACAGCGTGTTCGCGGTGGCGTGTGCGGTGGTCGACGGGCGTCCGGTGGTGGCCAGCGGCGGCGGGGACGCTTTGGTCCGCCTGTGGGATCTGGCGACCGGCCAGCCGGTGGGCCGTCCTCTCGCCGGTCACGACGGGGCGGTGACCGCGTTGTCCTGCGCACTGATGGACGGCCATCAGGTGGCGGTGAGTGGCGGTATGGACAAGACCGTGCGGGTGTGGGACTTGGCTACCGGTGTGGCGGTTGGGGGTCCTTTCACCGGCTATTCGGGCAGGGTGGGCGCGTTGGCATGCGCCGTGCTCGGTGGCAGGGCGGTGGTGGTCTGCGGCGGTACAGACGGGTCGGTGGTGGCGCTTGATCTGGCTACCGGTGTGGCGGTTGGGGGTCCTTTCACCGGCTGTTCGGGCGAGGTGGGCGCGTTGGCATGCGCCGTGCTCGGTGGCAGGGCGGTGGTGGTCCGCGGTGGCATGGACGGGTCGATCGTGGTTCTTGACCTGGCTACCGGCCAGCTGGTTGGCGGACCTTTCGGCTGCCATGACAATGCGGTGACTGCGCTGTATTGCACAGTAGTTGACGGTATCTCGGTGGTGGTCAGTGGTAGCGCGGACAAGACGGTTCGGATGTGGAACCTGGCTACCGGTCAGCTGATCGGCGGACCGTTCACCGGTCATGACGAGATGGTCGACACGGTGGTGTATGCGGAGCTGGACGGTGGCGCGGTGGTCGTGAGTGGTGGATCGGGAGGTACGGTTCAGGTGTGGGATCCGGCTACCGGCCAGGAGATCGTCCGGCCTCTCATGGGCCACAACAGTCGCGTGACCGCAGTCGTGTGCGTCGAACTTGACGGCGAAGCGATGTTGGTCAGCAGCAGCTGGGACGGGACGGTCAGGGTTTGGGATCTGACCGAGCGCCGGAATCTGGGCCAACCTTTGACCGGTCACACTCACGACGTCGTAGCGGTGGGGTGTGCGGAGGCCGGAGGTCGTCCGGTGGTGATCAGTGGTAGCCGGGGTGGATCGATCAGAGTGCGGGACCTGGCCACGGGGCGACAGCTCGGTCCGCCACGCGCCGGTTCCGGTCGCGATATCAAGTTGGCGTTTGGGGTGGTTGAGGGGCGCCCGGTGGTGGTGGTGAGTGGCGACGACACCGGCATGGTTCGGATGCGGGACCTGGAGACTGGCCGAGAGCTTGGCGAGCCCCTCGTCAGTCATATTGACTCCGCGTCTGCGGTGGCGTGTGGGATGGTCGAGGACCGTCTATCGATGGTGATCGGTGACCTTTCCGGACTTGTGCGGGTGAATGACCTGATCACTGGCCGCAGAATCGGCAAGCCTCTCACGGGTTCCCTCGGTGACGCCGTGGCGGTGGCGCTCGGGGTGGTTGAGGGGCGTCCGGCGGTGGCAAGTGGCGACTACACCGGCATGGTTCGGCTGCGGGACCTGGACACTGGCCGGGCGCTGGGCGAGCCGATCTTCGTTCACGCGGCTGCTGTGATGGGGATGAACTGTGCTCTGGTCGACGGGCGTTCGGTGATGGTGACCGGTGGCCTCGACCACCGGGTGCGGCTGTGGGACCTGGACCGCCGGTCACTCCTCGCCGAGATCGTCATCGAGGGGCCATGCGCCGTATGCTTCACCGCCGACGGCGACCTCGTCGTCAGCTCGAACAACGACGTCGCCCTCTACCGCCGCAGGCCTTCCTGAGCCAGCGCCGCCAGCAGATCGCGCAGCGGCGCCGGCTCGTGCTCCAGCGCCTCCACCAGCAGCTGCCCGTAGCGGATCTTCCGCCCCGACTTCGTCCCCATGAACCGCCGCAGCTGCCGTTCCGCCAGCCCGCCCTGGTGCGCGGGCTGGCGGACGAAGGTCTGCCAGGCCGGGAGCTCCCCCTCCGCCCGGACGATCTCCTCCACCCGTGCCACGCCCAGTGCGCGGATCAGCTCCTCCTCCAGGTCCGCCACGCACACGAAGAAGCCGTCCTCCGGCGCCCCGGCCCGTGCCAACCCGCGCTCGTAGAAGCCGCGTTCGTTCTCGTCGCAGAGCCCGGTCAGCCGCAGCCCCAGCCCGGGCGGTCCGAGCAGGCTCGCGTACCGGGCGACGTTCATCGCCCCGCCCATGGAGACCACGCACACCCCCTCGGCGGCCAGGTCCCGGCCCCGCCGGGCGGCCAGCGCCTCGACGGCGGCGAGGTCGCTCGGCCCCTCCACCAGCACCGCCGTCCGCACTCCGACCTGCCCGGCCGCCTCGCCCGCCGGCCCACCGGGCCCGCCCGCCGCCCACGCGGTGACCGCATCCCGGAACGCTTCCATGTCCGCCATGGGGCCGATTCTGCCCCTGACCGGCCCGGTGGGCCCGCCATTTTCCGCAGACGCGCTACCGCCCGACGGCGAGGGACGCCCGCAGCTCCTCGAACAGCTCGCACAGGTCCGCGTTGCCCACGGGGTCCACCTCCAGCTGCAACTGGCACACGGCGTCGTCCCCGTGGGGAGTGAGGCGCACGGCGAAGGCGTAGCCGTCCTCGACGGGCTCGCCCCGCAGCGTCAGCGGATTGTTGCGACCGGGCGTCACCCGCTCCGCGAAGTCCTCACCCGAAGGCGTGCGCAGCAGAGCGAGCATCCGCGCCGCGAAGTCCGCGACCTCCTCGGTGGTGAGGTACGCGGTGAAGTCGGCCGTCAGGCGGGAGGACCAGTCCGCGGTGACGCGCCAGCTCTCCTCCTCGACCTCGGCCAGTTCGACCCACGCGACATCGTCGCCGAGACGTATTCGCGGTCTTCCCATCGCATCCTCCACAACCCCGACGCCGGAACCGGAAGATCGAACTGTAGCGTCCTCCCTGCAACCGAACGATCATGGGGGGAAACCGTGTTCGAGTACATCCGTGGGCGCAGCCTCGCCGTCAGAGTCGGCCTGGCGGCCGCCGTCGTGGCGATCGCGCCCGTGCTGCTGGACTTCAAGAGCGAGAGCCTGGTCCGCGAGAACGGCCGGATCGTCGCCTACGACTACTTCAGCTTCTCCGCCCTCGTCGCCGCCCTCGCCGGCCTCGCGTACGCCTACCGCCGGTTCCACGCCGCGAAGTTCACCGGCGCGCTGACCGGCACCGTCAAGGCGGCGCTGGCCGCCGTCGTCCTGGTCAGCCTCTTCCAGGGCGTCCGCGGCACGGGCGTCGTCCCGGCGCAGACGGAGTGCCGGGCCGCCTACAGCCTCAACCTCTGCCGCCCGGCCGACGACACCCCGACGGGTCGGTGATCAGGAGCCGGGGCGGGGGTCGATCGGGGTGAACACGCCGAGGCGGTCCTCGACCTCCTGGGCGGCGTCCAGGCACAGGTCCTCCCGGAACGCGCGCCCGACGATCTGCACGCCGGCCGGCAGGCCGTCGGTCACTCCGGTGGGTACGGCGACCCCGGGTACGCCCACGAAGCTGGTCACCGTGCACAGGCGCATGCCCGAGCCGACCCGCTCCCGTCCTGCCCGGTCGCGCGACTCCAGCCCCGGCTCGACGGGCGGCTCGGTGAACGACGGCCCGAGCAGCAGCGGGTACTCGTCGAGGAACTCCGCCCAGGAGCGGCGGATGCCCAGCCACACCCCCATCAGCTTCATGAACTCCGCCGCGGTCACGGGCGGGGTCTTCTCCATCGTCATCTCGATGAAGCGGTCCCCGCCCTCGCCGAGCAGGGTCCGCACCACCGGCCAGGTCGGGGCGAACTCGGTCGCCACGATCCGGTGGTACGCCTCCAGCGCGTCGTCCAGCCGCGGCACGTCCGCCACCTCCCGCACGTCGTACCCGGCGTCCCGCAGTGCTTCGGCCGCGGTCGCGACGGCACCGCGGACCGTGGGGTGGACGCCGTGGCCGCCGGGGTCGGTGACGACCGCGACCTTCACCGGTCCCGGCAGCGGCTCACCCCGGACGGGCACCGGCACGGCCCGCGGGTCCCGCGGGTCGGTCCCGGCCAGGGCCTCGTAGGCCAGCCGCAGGTCGGCGATGCCGCGGGCCAGGGGCCCGTCCTTGACCAGCATCTGCGTGGCCGGTCCCGGGTCGTCCGCGCCGGGAATGCGGTGGTCGGCGGGGAACCGCCCGGTGGTGGGGTTCAGGGCCGCCACGCCGCAGAACGAGGCCGGGACGCGGACGGACCCGCCGGAGTCGTTGCCGAGCCCGAGCGCGGCCATGCCGGTGGCGACGGCCACCGCGTCGCCGCCGCTGGAGCCTCCCGGGGTCCGGCTCCGGTCCCACGGGTTGACGGTGTCGCCGAAGAGCTCGCTGCGGGTGTGCATCCCGGCCAGGATCAGGGTGGGCATGTTGCTGTGCCCGATCGGTATGGCTCCGGCGGCGCGCAGCCGGGCCACCGGGGGCGCGTCGGCCGTCGCCACCAGCTCGCGGAAGCGCGGGAGTCCCATCGTGGTCGGCACGCCTTCGGCGGCGGTGGTCTCCTTGACGGTGAACGTCACCCCGGCCAGCGGCCCCAGCTCCTCGCCTGCGGCCCGGCGCGCATCCGTCCGCGCCGCGGCTTCGCGGGCGCGCTCGGCCATCAGCTGGGTGACCGCGTTGACCCGCGGGTTGACGTCGGCGATGCGGTCCAGGTGGCTGTCGACCAGCTCGACGGCCGAGACGTCTCCGTTCCGGACCGCCTCCGCCTGGGCTGCGGCGGTCATCGTCCATAGGGTGTCGCGCACGATCGTGTCCTCCCCGTTCCTGTCCTGCGCCGGAGTGCTCGTGTCGGAACCATAGCCCAGAACCGATACGCTTGTATCGGAATAAGGAGGAGCCCGACCATGCCCAAGCAGGTGGACTACGAGAGCCGACGCCGGCGGATCGCCGAGGCCGTCTGCCTCCTCGTCGACGACCACGGACCCGAGGGGGTGACCATGCGCGACGTCGCCACCCGCGCGGAGGTCTCCCTGGGCGCCGTCCAGCGGTGCTTCCGCACCAAGGAGGAGATGCTGCTGTTCGCCGTCGAGCACGTCGGCGAGCGCATCACCGAACGGGTCCGGGCCCGCCTGGGCGGCAGCCCGGCCCAGTCGGCCGCGTCCGCCCTGGGGCACGCGGCCACCGAGATCGCCCTGCTCCGCGAAGAGCACCGCGCCGAGGCGCGGGTGTGGCTCGCGTTCGTCGCGCAGGCCGCCGTCAGCGAGCCGCTCGCCGCCCAGCTCAGGACCAGTTACGCGGCTCTCCAGGACCTCCTCGGCCGCCTCATCGCGGAGGCCTGCGAGAGCGGCCGCGCCGGCGGTGACGCCGCGCCGCCCGATCCGCGGCGCGAGGCCCGGGCCCTGCTCGCCCTCACCGACGGCCTGACCAGCCACGTGCTCATCGGACACCTGACCGCCGAGGAGGCCGAGGACGCCCTGCACACGCATCTGGTCCGCCTCTGGGAACGCCTCCGCGCCGCCCCTCCCGGGACGTCCGTCTGACGCCCGTTGCCCCGGTGCCCCGCCCGGAGCCCGGGCGTGACCGCGGGCAATCACGAGCCGGACCCGGACCCGCCGGCGCGGCTGTGGGAGGAACACCTGCGAGCGCCGTTCCCGCGGCACCTGCGCGGCCGCGAGATCGACGGCGAGGGCATGGCGCTGCCGGACGCTTCCCTCGTGGGCTGCGTCCGCGCACCTGTCGGGGCAGGGGGCCCGGTGACGGGCGCCTTCGGGACATCACCGCCATGGTGGCGCGCGTGCTCCGGACCGGTCGCGCGGATCAGGAAGTCGGACCGGCCGACTTCCTGATCCGTCGTTTGGGGAGAATCAGGTCCATGACCATGGGGATCTCCGGTTTCGAGCCACTGTTCCTGGTCGGGCTCGACGCGGTGCGGCAGGCGCACGGGGCACGGCTGGCGGCGCTCGCCGGCAGGCGGCTGACGGGGTTCGCCGTGGTGCGCTTCGCCGAGGACGGGGAGTGGTTCGCCGACTGCCCGGTGGTCCTGGACTTCGACGGCGTCCAGGTGGAGCTCTGCCACAGGAGTCTCGACGAACTCTCGACAGGCTGGGACACGATCGACACCGAGGCCGGCATCGCCGGCTGGGAGTGGGCCGGCTTCACACCGGAGTGGTCCCACGGCGACGACCGCCTCGCGCCCTTCGTCGGCCAGGAACTGCGCGAGGCCGCGCTGCTCGAATGGCGCCCGGCGGGACTCGACCTGGCCGCCGGGACCGTGGCGGTGGAGTTCGTCTTCGAGGGAGGGTGCCTGCGCATCGCCAACGGCCTGGACGAGAACCGCGTCGAGACCGGGTCGGCCCGGCCGGCCTACGTCCGCCACACGGCCGTGCGCGGCGCTCAGTAGCCGCTGACGACCGCGTCCGCCGCCGAGGCGTCCAGCAGCAGGTCGTGCAGGGCCGCGGCGGTCTCCGACGGGCGGGCGGGGGTCAGGACGACCTGGTCCACGGTGGTGGACGGGCCGGTGAGGGGGATGACGTGCAGGCCGGGGGGCTGGTGGTCGAGGGCGGACTCGACGGTGATGCCGATGCCCGTCCCGGCGGCGACGTGGGCGGCGATGGCGTGCACGCTGTCGGCGGTCCTGATGATGCGCAGGTCCGCCCCGCCGAGCTGGAAGGCGGACAGCAGCCGGTCGCAGAGCCCGCTGTTGATCTGGTGCGGCCAGGTGAGCAGGTCGGTGGTGGACAGTTCCGGCGCGCTCAGCTCGCTGCGGTCGGCGAGCGGATGGGCGGCGGGGACGAGCGCCACGAACCGCTCGGTGGACAGCACCCGCGCGCGCACGCCCGCGACGTCGCCGGTCGCCCAGCCGATGCCCAGTCCGATCGTCTCGGCGCGCAGGGCGGTGAGCTGCGCCGTGGTGGGCATGCACTCCGGCACGATGGTGACGTCCGGGAACCGCTCGCGCAGCCGGGGCAGGCAGCGCAGCAGCACCTGCTGGCCGGTGTACTCGGCGTGGCCGACGACGAGGGTGCTGCGGGCCCGCTCCCCGGCGGCGAGGGCACGGCCGCGCTGCTGGAAGTGGCGCAGCTGCGCCAGCGTGGCGTGCGCGTCGGGCAGCAGCGCCTGGCCGAGGTCGGTCAGCGACACCCGCCGGCTGGTGCGGTGGAACAGCCGCCCGCCGAGCGTGCTCTCCAGCCGCCGCACCGCCTCGCTCACCGTCGGCTGCCCCCGGTGCAGCCGCGCGGCGGCCCGGCCGAAGTGGAGTTCCTCCGCGACGGCGACGAACGCCTCGAGTTCGATCCTGTCCACGGGAGCAGGCTAGCGCGATCGATCGGTGTGGCCGATCGCTGCGGGGCGAAGTCCGTCGTTGATGCCCGGCCGTGCACGGGGTGTGATGAACGGGCGGGCAGGAATGCCCGTTCATCGACGGAAAGTAGTGAAGCGACATGGCAGTCAAGGACGTCGACCGCGAGCACGGAGCGCCGGCGGTCACCGTGACGGTGGTCTACCACTCGGTGCACGGGCACACCCGGGTGCTGGCCGAGCACCTCGCCGACGGGGCGCGGGCGGTGCCGGGGGCCGAGGTGCACCTCGTCGAGGTACGGGCGGAGGACGTCAACGCGGGCCGGTGGCGGGACGCGGAGGTGCTGGCGCTGCTGGAGCGCTCGGACGCGATCGTGTTCGGCTGTCCGACGCTGATGGGCAGCGTGTCGGCGGCGTTCAAGGCGTTCATGGAGTCGGCGTTCACGGCGTTCACCACGCAGGCGTGGAAGGACAAGCTGGCCGGCGGGTTCACCATGGCCGCCTCGCAGAGCGGGGACAAGCTGATGGTGCTGCAGCAGCTGGCGGTGTTCGCCGCGCAACTGGGCATGCAGTGGATCGGCGTGGGGGACCTGCCGGGCAACAACTGGAGCGGCGGCTCCCGTGACGACCTGAACCGGCTGGGCTCGTGGCTCGGGCTGATGAGCCAGAGCCACGCTGACCTCGGCCCCGAGCAGGCCGGCTCGCGCGGTGACCTGATCACCGCCCAGCGGTACGGCGAGCGGATCGCCCGGCTGACCCAGCGCTGGGTCAACGGCGTGCCGTACGCCACCTCCCGGATGACCGAGCACGAGGCCCGCGCCCTCTCGGCCTCGCTCCGGGAGGCGGACGGCGCGGACGCCGCCGTGCCGGCCGGGGTCTGAGCTCGGCCCGGGCGGTCTCCTACCCCGCCCGCACGGCCCCCGCCACCGCGACCATCCGGCGCATGACGTGGACCGGGAGCGCCGGGTTCATGGCGGCGTCCTCGGCGGTGAACGGGTCCTGGAGCAGCTCCGCCAGGAGCGGCAGCGGCAGGGCCGGGTGCCGGTGGGCGTGCGGGGCGACGTCCTCGTCCGCGGCCAGGGTGGCGGCGGCGGTGGGGGAGAGCCGGGGGTGCTGGGCGGCGTGCCGGCGGACGGTCCGGTCCGGGTCGTGGGCCAGGCGTTCGACGAGATCGGCGGTGGAGGCCGGGTCGTGGAGGGCGAGCAGGCGCATCCGCGGGCGGGGGTCGTCGGCGAAGCGGAGCAGGCCGTCGAGGGGGAAGTTGGGGTGGTTCAGCGGGCGGCCGGGGAAGGAGAAGCTGCCGTTCCAGCCCTCCTCCCACACGCGGAGCAGCAGTTCGGCGGGGGCGTCGTCGCAGGACTCGGTGAGGAACAGCCGGACGGCGAAGTCCTCGTCGCGGGCGAGCCGTTCGACGACGTCCGGGGGCAGCCGGCGCGCGCGGGCGACGCTGCGGCGGATCCAGAGCCTGGGGGAGGCCGCCAACTGCCGCATGGCGTCGGCGTCGTCGTGCAGGGCGGCGACCCACCACAGGGCGTAGGTCCGGGCGCCCGGCTCGATGTCCGGAACGGTCCCGGCCAGCGCGGCGATCTCCTCCGGCGTCGAGGGCGGCTGCGTCCCGGCGTCGGGAACGCGGTCGACGGCGATGCGCCGTGACCAGCTCGGGCGGCTTGCCAGGGCGGCCGCGTCGGCCGCGAGTTCCTTCGCGAGGACATGGCCGGGCCGTCCGGCGGTGGCGGTGAGCAACCGGTCCCACTGGGCTGGTGTGAGCTGTCCGGACTCGGCGGCCCGGCCCCAGACCTGGCGGTCCGGGTGCACCACGGCCGCGTCCAGGACGGCGGGCGGGATGTCGCCGCCACAGAGGGGGGTGGTGCTTCCGGCGTCGAGGATGGCGAGCAGCAGGTCCACCGGGGCGGCCTCGTTGCAGCAGAGGCTGTCCAGCCACACCTCGGCGAGTTCCTCGCTCGGGCCCGGCGGCGCGAACAACCCGGCCCACACGGCGTCGTCCTGGTGATCGTTCGTCTGCACCGGGGCAGCGTAGCGGCACGCCACCCGTCGGCGGTACGCCACCCGTCGACCGCCCGCTACCCGGTGGCTGCGTCCACCGCCGCGACGCGGTCGAGTGCGGCGGCCGGGTACGGCGTCCGCTTGCTCCCGTGGAGGAGCCGGCGGTGGAAGCCGTCCAGGACGACGGCGGTCCGGGCGTGCCGGTCGACGAGCGCCGCCACCTCCGCCGGGACGCCGTCGGGCCGCCGGCCCGCGAGCCACCGCTCCAGGAAGACGGTCGCCTCCGTCTCGCCCCGGTAGCGGCCCAGGAGGTGGCGGAGCAGGTGGGCGGCCGTGTAGTCGCGGTCGTAGGCGCGGTGCTCGGCGAGGAACCGCCGTTCCTCCGCCGAGAGTTCGAAGTCCGCGCCGAGCGCGAGCCCGAAGTCCGCGAAGTAGACCCGCCGGCCGTCGGTGAGCAGGTTGCGGAAGTGGGCGTCGAAGTGCACGAGCCCCCGGGAGCGCAGGAACGCGGCGCCGCGCGCCACGGACTGCTCCGCCCACCCGTACGGAGCCGCGTCCCGGTGCTCGTGCAGCCAGTCGGCGAGCGTCCGCGGCACGTGCTCCAGGAAGAGCACCACGCTGTGCGCGGACCGGCCGATGGCCTCCAGCCGCTCGCGCACGGCCGGGGAGCCGTCCCAGTGGGCGACGGCGCCCCCGACGCCGCCGAACTCGTCCATGAAGCCCTCGGGCGCGGCGTCGGGCAGGACGCGCCAGTGGTACATCAGCGGGAAGCCCTCGTACGCCCCGCCCAGCACCCAGTGGGTGGTCATGGTGTGGGCGGCCAGCTCCCGCCAGGCGCCGAACCCGGCCGAGCCGATGCCGTACTGGTAGAAGAGCGGCAGGCCGAAGAGGTTCGCGGTGGAGCGGACGTTCTCGGCCCGGGTCTCCAACTCCGTGAGCGGCACCTTCTTGACGAAGACCCGCGTCCCGTCGACGTCCAGTTCGGCGGACGTGCCGCCGACGCCGGTGCCGAGCGGAGCGGCGGTGGCCACGAGCCGCCCGAGCCGCCGGTCGCTGAGCAGGGAGAGGCGGGTGGCCATGGCCCCGTGGGCGGCCAGGCGCGCCGGGTGGTCGGGGTCAGGCATGGAGGGTGACGCCGGGCAGCGGGCTGCCCTCGGCGTCGAACAGCGCGGTGCCGCAGTCGCATTTCTCGTCGGCGAGGGTCTCGGTGGGCGGCAGCTCCCAGACCAGCATGTCCTCGCAGCCCGGGCAGGTCAGGCTGACCAGGTTCTCCTCGGCCCGCGCGCCCCAGGCCCGCACCGGCAGGTCCTCGTGCGTCAGCCCGCTCGGCTCGCCCTCGCCGGCCGGCGCGACCAGCACCTCGTAGGCGTCGGTGCCGCTGTGCCACAGCAGGAGGGTGAAGCCGAGCGGCGCCAGCACGCCGGACAGGTGGTCGAGTTGGCGGACCGGGAGATCACCGCGGCCCGGCGCCGGATCCGCCTCGGCCGCCTGCCGGACGGCGTCGGTGCCGACGCCCGCCGGCTCCGCCCCGAAGGCCCGCACCCGGCCGGCCACGAACGCCGCCAGCTCGCCCGGCTCCTCCTCGCCGGTCCAGTCCATGGTGAACACCACGTCCTCGACCCGGGCGCCCCCGTTCCGCTCGCCGGGGGTCAGGACCAGCTCTTCCAGCTCCGTCATGACGATCACGCTATCAACCGCCGCGACGCAGGGCGGCGTACTCGTCGGTCAGAGCGGCACAGGTGCACCAGTCGCCCGTGCACGGGGTGCCGGCCTCGGAGCCGTACGGACCGAGGCCGACCATCAGCCGGATCACCTCCGCGCGTTCCGGCTCGCCGAGGACCGGGCGCGTTCCGCGGCCCCCGGCGAGGCGCCAGGTGACCGGAAGGGTCTCCAGGTCCAGGCTGACCCGTGCGTCGATGAACAGGGTGTGGAGCGGGTGGTCGGGAAAGCCGTTGAGGCGCAGCACCCACCACTGGCCGTCGACCCGGGCGGCGTGCGGGAAGACGTTCGAGTCCGTGTCGTGCCACGGGACTTCGGCGGGCAGCTCGGGCCGCGTCATGACCGGGGAGGCGCTGCCGGTGTCGACATGGCCCCATTCTGCGCGCTTCCGGTGTCGGCGCGGTAGGGCAGGATCACCGGCATGACGGACGGAATCGCCTGGCTCGCGGAGCCACAGAGCATCGCCTTCGGCGGCTACAGCGTGACGCTGGCCCGAGGGCTCGGGACCGAGGCGCTGGCGGCGCGGATCGCGGCCTCGGTCCAGTGGTCGAAGCGGACCGTGGAGCCGGCCGGGGAACTCACCGGTGAGGGGCTGGTCGAGGCCTTGGAGTCGGAGTTCGGGGACGCCTGGGACGGGATCGGGCTGCGGCTGGGGGTGAGCGGTGGGTGGACCTTCGCGGTGGCGTACGGGGGCTGGTTCGGGGAGTTCCGGAACGATCCGGCGATCTCCGAGGGCGGGGCCGAGGTCTTCCGGCTGGAGTACGAGGAGGAGAACGGCAAGCCGGTGCCGCCGACCTTCCACTACCACCGGGACGGCCGGACGGTGTGCTCGTTCAACCTGCACCTGGACGACTCCTGGGGCAACGGCCGGGTCGAGGGTGACCCGCAAGTCGCGGACGAGGTCAGGGAATCGCTCGGCGCGGAAGGCCTTCCGGACGACGAGCGGGAGCACCGCGAGGTGCACCGGACCACCCTGGGGGTGCTGGAGCGGCACTTCGGTCTGGCACTCCCCAGGGCCCTGGTCCTGGAGGCCCCGCTGCCGGCCGTCCTGCTCGCCGACTAACCGGGCGGCCGCTGCCGGGCGTAGCGGTGGACGACCGGGTCCAGGTAGTCGGCGTGCGGGCCGGGGAGGCCGGGCAGGTCACCGGGGGAGCGGACGAAGGCCAGCTCGACCAGCTCCCGCTCGGGCGGCGCGAGCGCTCCGAAGCGTTCGCGCAGCTCCGGCTCGGGCCGCGGTGGGGCGAGGAAGAGCACGCCGACGCTGCCGTACTGGCCCCGGGTGACCGCCCAGAGCGCCAACTCGCCCGGACCGGCGGCCACTCCGGTCTCCTCGGCGAGCTCCCGGACGGCGTTGCGGCGCAGCGCGGCGAGGTCGAGGCGCTCGCCGTCCGGCGGGGGTTCGACGCCGCCGCCGGGCGGCTGCCACCGGCCGGGGGCGGCGGTGGACGGCGACATCCGGCCGACGAGCACCCGGCCGTCGTCGGTGGGCTGGAGCACGCTCACCGACAGGGAGGCGGTCGGGGCGGTGGAGCTCGTGACACGGCGCAGCGCGTAGTGCCGGTACGTCACGCGGGACCAGTACACGTGGAGCTCCCCGGGGCGCGGCCACGACGTGCCCGCGCACGCCACCACCGGGCCGTCGAAGAGCTTGGGATTGGCCGCGACGGCGTCCTCCCAGGCACGGTCACGGGCCTGTCGCTCCTGCGCCGTGAGGCGCGGGGCGGGTACTTCGACGAGCCGGATCCGGCGGACGCCCAGCACTTCGGCGCGCGGCGGTGGCGGGGGTGTGACGGCGGCTGCTTCGGGCATCCGCCCATGGAAGCAGGTACCGGCCGTCCGGGTCAGCTCGGCGCGACGGGGAACGGGGAAGAGCCGTAGGCCCGTTCGGCGGCCGTCACCACCCGGAGCGGGAACGCGTCGAGCGCGATCGGCGGGGAGGCCGGGAAGCCGGGGCGCAGCGCGGTGTCGGGGAAGAAGACCACCTGGCAGCGGCGGCAGAACCAGGCGGCCTGCCGGACGTGCTGGCGGTGCTGCCAGCAGGCGTTCAGCAGGCCGCGGTTGTCGGCGAAGGCGCGTTCGTGGCGGCGGCCACGCTGAGATCTCGGCCTCCATGGGCATGGTGGCCGATGAGGAAGGCACCTGCTGCTGAGCCGCGCTCCGGTGCGCCGGTCAGGGCTACAGGAGGTCGAACTCGTCGGCCTTGACGGCGGTGAGGAAGGCACGCCAGGCGTCGGTGGGGAAGAGGAGGGCGGGCCCGGCGGGGTCCTTGGAGTCACGGACGGGAACAAGACCGGTGAAGTCGGGGGCGACCTCGATGCAGTTCCCGCCGTTCTGGCTGTGGGTGCTCTTGCGCCACTGGGCGGTGGTGAGGGCCACTTCGACGCAGGAGCCCCCGTTGTTGCTGTAGCTGGACTTCACCCAGTGGGCGCCGCTGAGGTCGGTGGTTGCCATGGGAGACCTTCCCGAGTCGGGGTGGATCCGGATGGTCCTCACGGTAGGTGCGGTCGACAGCCCGGGCGTATCCCAGAACCGGCCGTTCAGCGAGGAGGGCCCTGACCGGTACAGCGGTCAGGGCCCTCGGAAGTCGGCGGTCAGATGGCGCCGAACTCGCCGGCCTGGACGGCGGAGAGGAAGGCACGCCAGGCGTCGGTGGGGAAGACGAGGGCGGGCCCGGCGGGGTCCTTGGAGTCACGGACGGGGACGATGCCGGGGAAGTCGGGGGCGACCTCGACGCAGGTCCCCCCATTGTTGCTGTAGGAGGACTTGAACCAGGCAGCGGTGGACAGGTCTACGGGGCCGTTCATGACGTTCCTTTCACGCCTGACGGATCATCTCCAGTGAGGCGGCTTTCGGCAGCGCTTCCACTGTGAGCTGATGGTAGTCCCTTTCCAAGGATCGGGCGGTTTCGCTCTGCCGAACGAGGAAGCCGCGCATCTGGCACTCGGAGTATGAGAGCACCGAGCGGTCCGCCAAGGTCAGCAACGTGACCACCATGGTGAACGGAAGTTCCTCGGCCAGGCTGTACGGCGCGATCTGGATGGTGACATTGGGCCGGGCCGCCAGCTCCGCCAGGTGTCGGAGCTGGCGGCGCATCACCTCTCGGCCGCCGACCGGACGGTGGAGGCAGCCCTCGTCGAGGACGAAGTGGAGCCACGGAGCCGGGGTCCGGTCCATCAACTTCTGGCGAGTCAGCAGGAAATTGACTCGGTCGTCAGCCTGCTCGGTGGTGATCTTTCCGCGTCGTACAGCGGCGGCGGCGAACGCCGCCGCGTACTCCGGGGTCTGCAGGAGCCCAGGGACGATGCCGAGTTCGAAGTGCCGAATCTCGACGGCCTTGGCCTCCTGGGAGGCGTATTCGGGGAACCCTTCGAGGAGTGAGGTGTTGCTGATGTTCCAGAACATCAGCTCCAGGGTGCCGCCGGTATCAAGCGCATCATCGGACTGGATGGCGAACGGAAGAGTGGGATTCCGCGTCCCTCTTTCGATGCAGGACACCAGGGTGTCGCTGTAGCCGATGATCTTCCCCAGGCCGACCTGGGTGAGCCCCTTCGCCTCGCGTGATCTGCGGAGTTGGACCCCGAAGGCCGCTGCGGGAGATGACGTTGGGTCAAGTGACGTTCGCCGCATGTTCGATCGCCTCTCGTGGGGTGAATCCCACATGGCTGAAGTGTCCAGTACGAACGCTTCCGATCGTAGCTCAGATCCCCCCACCATGGATACGGGTCGTAGTGATCCCAATGCACAGCGCAATCAATGGAGCCCCCATGCCCAGTCGCCCCCGCATGCCCGTTTACGCCCCCACCGTCGGCGAGATCGTCCTCGACCTCGGGCACCGTGACTTCTCCGGAAAGCCGGTCGAGGCCGTCTACATGGACACCCTCGCCGGGCTCGTCTACCTCCGGCCCGAGGGCGGCGGGTGCGAGTGGACCACCAAGCCCGACCACATCCAGGCCCTCGCCGAACCCCGCTTCACCGCCGTCCAGCACCCCGGCCGGCCCCGCGTCGCCGACGTGGCGTGAGCCGCCCCCTCAAGCCGGCCACCGCCCTCCTCGGCGTCCCCATCCTCAGCGCCCTCCCCGCCACCGCCGCCTGCCGGCCCATCCACGACGGGCCTCCCGCACCGCAGTTGCTGATATTCGGGCTGATCCTCACCACCGGCATCTCAGCCGGACTGCCCGCCTGCTTCACCTGGCTCTCGCACAAACAGGAGCACCACGTGCCACGCACCCTCCCCGCCATCCTCACCCACCCGCCCCGCCGCCGCCTCGGCCACCAGACCCTCATCCTCAACCGCGACGGCGCCGTCCTCCTCGTCGCCACCACCTACAGAACCGGCCTCATCCTCCCCGGCGGCAGCGCCGAGGCCAACGAACTCCCCCACCTCGCCGCCCGCCGCCACACCGAGACCGAAACCGGCCTCGCCCTCCCCCTGCGCCACATCCTCGCCACCGACTACGTCGACGCCCGACACCTCCCCGAAGGCATCAACTTCGTCTACTGGGGCGGCCACCTCACCCCCGCCCAGGAAGACATCGTCACCCACCACCAGCCCCCCGCCACCATCACCGCCCTCCACTGGCTCCACCCCCACCAACTCCCCGACGCCATGGCCCCCGACCAGCACCGCCGCACCACCCACGCCCTCACCGCCCTCACCCGCGGCATCCACCTCCCCTTCCTCCTCCGCGGCACCCCCGCCGAATAGTCGGAGGCGGGTGCTCCGGGGCCAGTGTCCTTTCCCCGCCCGGGGCGTTGAGCCGGGCGGGGCGTCGCAAGGGCGCCGTTTCCGACAGCAGCCACCGGGCCGCTCACCGGTCCGGTGGCCGGGAAGGGGAAGACCATGGCCACGTACAACACGGAGATCCACACGGGCGGCGGGGGCTGGCAGGAGGACAAGCCCCTCACGCTCAACATCGCCAGCCGCGGGTCCGTCGTCGGCGACGGCGCCCCCGCCACGGGGACGTCCGTCACCTGGAGCAGCGACGACGCCGGTTCGGCCAGCGTCACCTTCTTCGACGACGGTTCCCGCTTCGAGGGCACGGCCCGCTTCCCGGGCGAGGGCCCCGTCGAGTACCGGGGCACCCTGGCCGATTGATCGGCCGTCCCGACGAGTAGGCCCGAATGAAACGGCCCCTCGCGCACCCGCGCGAGGGGCCGCAGACGCCTCAGGCGTCCCGCCGAGCCCGCCCTGCGGGCGAATTGGCGTGTGGGCCCGGCCTGTCGGTCTCGGCCGTCCGACGGTCACACGCCGATGAAGCTCACCGTCTCCGTCATGTCCGCCCGCCCGGTGCGCAGGCGCGGCACGCCGTCCTTCTCGAAGCCCACGGAGACGCCGCAGAACAGCACGAGTCCGTCATCGGCTCCGACTGCCCGGCCGACCGTCTCCCGGTACACCGTCCACATCACCTGGGGGCAGCTGTGCAGCCCCTCGGCCCGCAACAACAGCATGACCGTCTGCAGGTACATCCCCGCGTCAGCCCACTGGCCGGGCCCCATCGTCCGGTCGAGATAGCAGAACAGGACGGCCGGCGCCCCGAACGCCTCCGCGTTCAGGGCGGCGATCTTTCTGGGCCGGTCCGGGTCGTCGCGCTGGATCCCCAGCGATGCGTACCGCTGGGCGGCGGCAGCGGCAAAGCGGTCCAGATACGGCGAGTCCAGCCCGTCCGGGTACATCGGGTACTCACGCTCGTCGCCCGGGTCCCCCGCCAGGGCCCTGGCTGTCGCGGTCCGCTTGAGCGCCGCCAGGGGTTCACCGGTCACGACGTACAGATGCCACGGCTGGAGGTTCCCGCTGGACGGTGCCCGCGTCGCAGCGGTCAGCACGCGTTCGAGCACCTCCCTGGGCACGGGCTCATCGCTGAACGCCCGCACGGCCCGGCGACTGTCCACGGCCTCGTACACGTCCACGTCTTCTTCGTGTCCTCTCGGTCGATCGGGCCCGTCCACCGTACGCAGCCGTCGGTACCGGGCACCGGGGCCCCGTATCCACGGCACTGACCACCCTGGACGTGGACGAGCCGCGAGCGCAGCAGTCCGGACGCCGACCCGCAGGTCGGCCAACCCCCTTGGAATCAACCATCAAGGCCCCGGGAACGTGACACCCGCCGTCGGGCGACGGCCGTTGACGCCGTCGGCTCCGGAAGCGCGGGGGCGTGCGCGAGAAGTCGGACCCGCCGACTTCTCGCGCACCCTTCGCCGCCGCCGGGGAGTTACTGCTCAACCCCTCGCGCGGCGCTTCGGCCCGGAGGCCGGGCGCCCCGGAAGCTTCACACGGAATTCGATCGCCCACCACCGAAGACCGGCGGGGACGGCCGAACGGCCTGGTCGAGGTGCCCCGATGGGCGCCCGGTCCTGCCCCGCATGCGCGTCGCTCAGCGGCAGAACTCGGCCTCGGCGAGGGGGCGTTCGCCCTCGGCCCAGTCGGCGTTGGTGTTGAACACCGCGGCGTGGCGGCCGTCGCGGGTGGTCAGCGCCGCCGTCTCCGAGCCGTGGATGCCGCCGGTGTGGCCCCAGACGGTGACGCCGCAGCTGAGCTTGACGCTGCCGATGCCCAGGCCGGGGCCGCCGGCGGCGGGGACCATCTCGTCCATCTCGTCCATCTCGTCCATCTCGGCCTGCGGCAGCAGCTTTCCGCGCATCAGGGCGGAGTAGAAGCGGGTCAGGTCGGCGGTGGTGGAGATCATCTCCCCGGCCGCCCCGCCCCAGGACGGGTTGAGCTCGGTGGTCTCCACCGGAGTGGGGGAGCCGCCGAACAGCATGGAGTAGCCGAGCGCGTGCGGCCGGGGGATGCCGGCGGCGGTGCCGGGCAGGCTGGTCGCGGAGAGGCCGAGGGGGGCGGATGATCCGCCGTTCGATCTCCGCACCGTACGGGCGGCCGGTCACCTTGGCGATGACCATCCCGGCCAGGATGTAGTTGGTGTTGGAGTACGCGCGGGACGTCCCCGGCGGGAACACCGGCGGGTGGGAGAGCGCCGTCCGCACCAGGTCCTCGGGCCGGTAGGTGTCGTGGCGGTGGGTCAGGAAGTCGGGGCCGGCCAGCCGCTGGATCATCAACGGGTCGGCGTCGTAGGAGAACAGCCCGCTGGTGTGCGCCAGCAACTGCCGGAGCGTGATCGCCGACCCGTCGTTGCCGTTCCCCCGCACCACGCCGGGCAGCCACTTCTCCACCGTGTCGTCCAGATCGAGCCGCCCCTCGGCCTGGAGTTGGAGCACCACGGTGGCGGTGAAGGTCTTCGTCAGGCTCCCGATCCGGAACTTCTCCCGGGGCGAGCGGGGCTGCCCCGAGGTGTCGGCCACTCCGACCGCCGCCGACCAGGTGCCGCCGCCCTCCAGGACGCCGACTATCGTGCCTGGCAGCTTCTCGGTCCGGACGTACTCCTCCATCGCCGCCCGGGTCGCTCCGTGTCCGCCGCCACCGGCGGCGGCGGCCGATGTCACCGTGCCCACCGTCAGCGCGGCGGCCACCGCCACCGCGCCGAATCCGCGCCGAAGCGCCCCCTGCCGAGCCATGCCGACCTCCGAGGTCCGAATCGCCCGCCTCCCGCAGAGGGATCAACGCCCGGGCCAACCGGGCGAGTTCCGTCAGAGACGACCCTCCGGCGAGGGGGAGCGGTCCTCCGTCGGGCCGTCCAGCACCCGCCGGGCCTCCTCGACCGAGGCCGAAGCCGACGGGGTGTCGCCGCCGAGGCGGGCCACCTCGACCAGCGCGGCGCGGTGGGCCACCTCGTGCGCGACGGCCGGGTCCGTCTCCGTGTCCGGGACCACGCCGGTGCCCTCCCAGTTGCCGCCCGACACCGGGTTGATCGCGCGGGCCGTCGGGATGGTGGCCTCCAGGTGGGGGTGGACGGTGAAGCCCCGGCGGGGGTTGGCGCCGCCGCCGGACGTCTCGCCGATCACCACGGCGCGGCCGCGCTGCTGGAGGTTGTACGCCAGCTCCTCGCCGCCCGAGAAGGTGGCCCTGCCGATCAGCACGTAGAGCGGCTTGCTGCCGCCGAAGCGAGGGCCGGGCGGCAGCGCGGGGCTCCAGAACTGCTGCTCGGAGTCCTCCTCGCGGTCGTAGAGGGTGTTCAGGTGCGTCGGCTCGTCGAAGAGGTGGCCGCAGATGTGGGCGGTCGTGTACGGGTGGCCGCCGACGCACTCGCGCAGATCCAGGAGCAGCGCCTCGGCCGGCGCGACCAGGGTGAGCGCGGCGTCCAGCGAGGCGCCGGTCATGTCGAGCGGGAAGAGGATCGGGGCGAGCTTCAGCAGGGCGACGCCGCCCTCCAGGCGCTCGATCCGGGGGACGCCGCCGAGCGAGAGGTCGGCGGCCCGGGTCAGCTCGGCGAGGAGGGCGCCGTCCTCCTTCTCGGCCGGGATCGCCCTCGGGTGGAACTTCAGCCGCAGGTGGCCGTCGCCGTTGACCGCCTGGAGGTCCTCGGTGACCAGCCGGCCGAGCGTCTCGGCGTCCCCCGCCCGGTGGTAGCGGCCCCGGGCCAGCGCCTCGCCGAGGCCGCCGGCGATCCGCTCGGCGACTTCGGGGAAGACGTAGAGCTCCGTCGTGAGCCGGCTCACCTCGGTGACGATCCCGGTGATCTCGGCCGGCTGCAGCTGTGTCATGTGCCGTCCCCTGCTGGTGGTGATCGGATCAGGTTGGCGACGAGTAGAGCACGCGGCTTGCGAAAGCGTCAAGAAAAGTGGACGCTTTCGGCATGGCGGACGAGACGCAGCACGAGACGCGGGGCCGGACGGAGAACCAGGCCCAGGATCAGGCCCAGGCCCAGACCCAGGACGACGAGCTCACCATCGAGAGTCCACAGCAGTACAAGGCGCTCTCCCACCCGCTGCGCCAACGGCTGCTGCTGGCCCTCGGTGGCCAGGCCGCGTCGGTCAGCCGGCTGGCGGCGGTGCTGGACTGCGGCAAGGGCACGGTGGCCCACCACCTCAAGGTGTTGCAGGACGCCGGCGTCGTCCGCATCGCCGAGACCCGCAAGGTGCGCGGCGGCAGCGAGCACCTCTACCGGCGCACCGCCCGGCGGATCACCGTGGCCGGCGGGGACACCGGGCCGACCGCCGCGCTGCTCGGCGCGGTGGCCGAGGAGTGCGCCAAGGCGCCGCAGGAGCCGCTGATGGTGCTGCGGCACCTGCGGCTGACCGCCGACCAGGCCGCCCGCCTCGGCGAGGCCCTCCAGGCCCTGGTGGTCGAGGCCACCGAGGCCCCGGAGGGCGAGCCGGTGCACGGCGTGCTGGTCGCGCTCTACGAACAGGGCACCGGTCGCGCCTGACCGGCCTCGCCTAACCGGCCGCGCCGCCCGACGCCGTCCAGCGGCCCAGCTTCTCCGGGTTGCGGACGGCCCAGATCCGGGTGATCCGGCCGTCCACGAGGTCCAGGGCCGCCACCGTCGCGGTGACGCCGTCGCGCTGGGCGACCAGGCCGGGCAGGCCGTTGACCGTGCGCTCCAGGAGGGTGAGCCCGGGGGCCTTCTCGGCCATCAGCACCAGGTACCGGGCGATCCGCGCGCCGCCCTCGACCGGGCGGACCGCGGCGCCGACCAGGCCGCCGCCGTCGGCCACCATGGTCGCCGCCGGGTCGAGCAGGCCGACCAGGGCCTCGATGTCCCCGGCCTCCCAGGCCCGCCGGAAGCTCCGCACCACGGCGGCCTGCTCCGCCCGTCCGGCCTGCTGTGCCCGCCCGCCCTGCGGGGCCCGGGCGGCGCGGATCCGCCGCCGGCCGGAGGAGGCCAGCTGGCGGCAGGCCGCGGCCGTCCGGTCGACGATCACGGCGATCTCGGGGAACGGGTAGCGGAAGACGTCGTGCAGGACGAACACCACCCGCTCGGCCGGCGTCATCGACTCCAGGACGACGAGGAAGGCCATGCTCACCGACTCGTCCAGGGTGATCCGGTCGGCCGGGTCGCCGGACCCGGCCGGGCCGCCGCCGGGCCACTCGGCGCGGTCGGGCAGCGGCTCGGGCAGCCACTCGCCGACGTAGCGCTCGCGCCGGACCCGTGCCGAGCCGAGCACGTCCAGGCAGACGCGGCTGACCACCGTCGTCAGCCAGGCGCCGGGGGAGGCGACGGCCTCCCGTCGCGCGGGCGGCATCGCGTACCAGCGGGCGTAGGCCTCCTGCACGGCGTCCTCGGCCTCGGCCGGTGAACCGAGCATCCGGTAGGCGAGGTCGGTCAGGTGGCGCCGCTCGCCGAGGACGCCGTCCGTGCGCCGCTCGTTCCCGGTGTCCATGCCGGCCGCCCCCTGCTCGTCCCACCCGCCTCACACTTCGCGGGCCTGCGTCGTCGAATCAGCGGGACACTACCGATCCACCGCCGCGAGGCAGGAAGAGGGACCGCACCATGGCCATCCCGACGAGTACCGCACCGACCGCCGCCGCCCGCCGCGGCTTCACGTTCTCGCAGGTCGCGGTCGCCCTGCAGACCCTGGCGATCTTCTTCCAGGCGGCCACCGCCGGCCTGCTGCTCTCCACCGCCTACGGGGAGACGCTGCACGGCGTCGGCGCCCGGGTGATGTACGGCGCCTCGATGCTCTACCTGCTCGCCGCCGTCCTGGCCTGGCGTCCGGGCGGCGGCCCGGCCCGCCCGATCCTGTACGCCACCGGGTTCCTCGTGCTCGCCTCGGCCCAGGTGGTCCTGGGCGTCACCCACCACCCCGCGCCGCACGTGCCCCTCGGCGTGCTGATGTTCGGCCTGAGCCTGCTCGACCTCGGCCGCGCGGTCACGGCCGCGCCGGGCCGCGCCGCCCGGTAGGCCCGGGCGGCGCAGCTCCCAGCGCGCCGCGTGTCAGAGCGTCAGCGCGGTGGGCTGGGCGTCCGGCCGCACCGCGGCGTCCGTGCCGCCGTCGACGAACAGGGTGACCCCGGTGGTGAAGCGGGCCTCGGGCCGCAGGAACTGGTGCACCCAGAAGGCGATGTCCTCGGGCCGGCCGAAGACGCCCAGCGGCATGGGGGTGGGGAAGGCGTCGGCGTCCAGGTCCTCGCCCGCGCCGGTGGACCCGAGCATCAGCGGGGTGACCACCGCGCCGGGCGCGATGACGTTGAGCAGCACGCCCTCGCGGGCCCACGCCGGCGTGACGGCCGTCCGGCGCACCCAGCGGGCCAGCGCGAACTTGGAGGTCGCGTAGGCGGAGATGCTCGGCGCCTCCCGCACCGCCCCGGCGGGCAGCGCCGCCTGGGCCGCCCGGGCGTGCTCGCGGGCCGCGTCCTCGTCGCCCGCGAGCAGCAGGCCGACCAGCCGCTCGTCGATCATCGGGACGGTGGTCGAGGAGTTGGAGCCGATCACGACCGCGCGCCCCGCCGCCGAGCGGGCGAGCGCCGGGCGCAGCCCCTCCAGCAGGGCGACCGGGCCGAAGTAGTTGATGGAGGCCACCGCGGCGGCGTCCTTCATCGCGGGGCCGACGCCGGCCACCGCGGCCACGCCGTCCAGGGCCCCGCCGGAGGCGTCCAGGACCCCCTGGACGGCGGCCCGGCGGCCTTCGGCGGTGCCGAGGTCGGCGGTGATGTCGGCGTCGCGGAGGTCGACGCCGATGACGGTGTGGCCGGCCTCCCGGAGGACGGCGGCGCTGGCGGCGCCCATGCCCGAAGCGGAGCCGGTGACGGCGTAGGTACCCATGGTGGAAGCCTCTCGTTCATTCGCCAATCGCGATTCAATCACTGATTGGATGGTAACTCGGTCGCGTGTGGTGCAATGGCGGCATGCCGGATGGAACAGCTCAGGACCAGAACCCGACCCCGGACCCCGCCCCGACCCCGGACCCCGCCTCGACCCGGGACCGGCTGCTCGCGGCCGCCGAGCGGCTCTTCCTCCAGCGCGGCGTGGGCCAGGTCTCGGTCCGGGCGATCAACGCGGAGGCGGGCCTCAACCCCGGCGCGGTGCACTACCACTTCGGCTCCCGGGAGGGCCTGGTCACCGCGCTGCTCGGGCGCGAGCTGTTCCCGCTGTGGCGGGAGCGGCTGGAGGCGGCCACCCACCTGCCCGCGACCGCGGGGCCGGCCCAGGTGCGCGCGCTCGTCACGGCCGTCGCCGGACCGTTCGACGAACTGGTGCGCACCGAGCGCGGCCGGATGCTCTGCCGGCTGCTCGCCCAGACCATGCTCACCGCCGACCGGCCGCTCAGCGGCTCCCCCTGGGCGGGCACCGCCCCGTTCGAGGTCGTGCTCGGCCGGGCGCTGCCCGACCTGACCGTCCGCGAGATCACCGACCGCTGGCGGCTCGCCTTCACCGCGCTGCTGGAGACCTACGGGCGGCCGCTCGCCGCCGAGGTGGACGCCTCCGCCGAACCGTCCTTCCCCGCGTTCTCCACCGTGGTCGCCTTCCTCACCGCCGGCCTGACCGCCGAGCCCGCGGACGCCGGGACCCCGGCCGGCTGACCGGGGAGAGCGCCCCCGGCGTCGCCGTTCCGTCCGGACGTGGCCCGGATCACAGGAACTCCGGGCGCCGAACGGGCAGGTCAGAGCATGACCGCTACTTCCGTACCCCGCCGCACCGCCCTGCGGGCCCTGGCCGTCGCCGTCGCGCTGGTGGCCGGCGTGACGCCCGCCTGGGGCGGCACGGCCCTCGCCGCCGAGCCCGAGACGTACACGCTGACGATCCGGCACCTGGACCGCTCCGGCCAGGCGCCCGCGCACTACCGCACCTCCGTCACCGGCATCTCCGGCGCCGGTGCCGATCTGTCGGTGCAGCCGCACGACCCCTCCGGCGTCACCACCGTGCGGCTGCCCAAGGGCCGGTACCTGCTGGAGAGCGATCTCTACACCGACGACGCGGCGGACGGCGAGGACTGGATCGTCCAGCCGCGCCTGGACCTCGACCACGACACGACCGTCACCGTCGACGCGCGGACCACCGCCCCCTTCGACCTCCGGCCCCCGGACGGCTCCGCGGTCTTCGTGACCAGCGGGATGTTCCTGGAGGTCACGCACCAGGGGGCCACCCGGATGGCCAGCATCGTCAAGGCGACGCCGACCCTGCGGGTGGCCCACCTCGGGCCCGAGTCCGAGGCGGGATCGGTGCGGCAGTGGTTCGACTCCTACTGGAGCACCGCCACCGGCGGCTACGCCCTCGGCCGGACCCACACCGGCTCGCGCGCGCTGAGCGGGCTCACCCACCGCTACACCGCGCAGGAGCTGGGCGCCGTGCGGATCCGCGGCGCGGTCCGCCCGGGCGCCGGGGGGAGCGCGGCCTTCGACATCGCCCCCACCCCCGGACCGTCCGCCGGCTCGACCGTCGGCGGCTCCTTCTCCATGCCGGACCCCGCCACCGCGACCGTCTACGTGACGCCCGAGCGCGGCCCCTGGGACGTCACCTTCGCCGCGTCCGACAACTGGACGAACCGCTACTTCGCCGACGGCATCGCCGTCCCGGCCGGGGCCACCACCACGCACACCTTCGGCAACGCCGTCTTCGCCCCCGCCCTGCCGCCGGGCCGGGGCGTCGAACGCGACGGCGACACGATCACCGCGAGGATCCCGCTGCTCGCCGACGGCGACGGCCACATGTCGGCGGCGCCGTCCTTCGACACCGCCTACACCTCGCTGTACCGCGACGGCGTGCTGGTCGGCGCCCGGTCCGGCGAGGACGCCGCGGCCGGACGCGCCGCCTTCACCGTGCCCCCGGGGCAGGCCTCCTACCGGCTGGCCGCCACGGTGACCCGCAAGGCCGCGAGCGGCGCGACCACCCGGCTGAACGCGTCGTGGACCTTCGCCTCGGCCACGACCACCGGGCCGGCCGCGGTGCCGGTCAGCGTCGTGCGGTTCTCGCCCGAGCTGAGCCCGACCGGCACCGCGCCGGCCGGGAGCGCGATCCGGGTGCCGGTCACCGTGCAGGGCGCCGCCGCCGACGGCCGCGTCCGCTCGCTGACGGTCTCGGCGTCCACCGACGGCGGCGTCTCCTGGGCCGGCCTGCCGGTCGAGGCCGGCGCCGTGACGGTCCGCAACCCGGCGGCGGGGGCAGGCGTCTCGCTGCGGGCGGAGCTGACCGACGCCGACGGCAACACCCTCGACCAGACCGTCCTGGACGCCTACCGCACCGAGTGACCCCCGGGTTCCGCCCCGCCGGAGGCGATCCGGCGGGGCGGGGCGCGGAATCGCGCCACGGAGGGGTCAAATCCAGTACTCCTGACGGGATTTGGGGCCGTCCGGGAGTGGGTGGCGGGCCGGGTGGAAGCATCTGCCATGTGAAGCGTGACATGGCACATCCTCAAAGCCCCTCCTGTCCTCGAAGGAGAGAACTCCGATGAAGCGTTTCGTTGCGGTCCTCGCGGTCGGCGCCGCGCTGTCCGGGCTCGGCGTCGCGGGCGCCACCCAGGCCACCGCCCGGCCCACGGACACGACCACCTGCGGCTACGGCGTCGGCACGTCGGTCTGCCTGACGATCGACGGCCGCCTCGCCTCCGCCACCGGCTGGGTGGGATCGGCCGGCGGGGCCCCGCAGATGGCCGGCTTCGAGCTGGAGCTGCGCACCACCGCCGGCTCCGTCCTGGAGCGCGAGGACCTCGGCGCCGTCGTGGGGGGCGGTGGGATCACGGTCGGTCCGGTGGCGGCCACCGTCCCGTGCGGCGTCGGCATCACCGCCAAGTTCACCACCACCCGGACGGGCCGGCCGACGGTGAGCGCCACGGTCACGGTGCCGGCCGTCTGCTGAGCCCGCGCCCTGGCTCCGGCGGTCAGTCCTCGCGCTGGGCGCGCAGGCCGGGCGGCGGGGTGATGCCGAACTCGGACTCCAGGACCGCCCGGATCCCCGGCGCGCCGTCGAGCTCCTCCACCGTCACGGTGCCGTCGTGCGCGGTGCGGGTGAGCGTGGTGCCGTCGAGCGACAGGTGGCCGGCGGCGAGCGTGCGCTGCGCGAAGAGGCGGCGGAACGGCGAGCGCGGGTGGGTGGCCACGTACCAGTTGGCGACGGCGATGTCGGGCGGCGGCGCCGGGTCGAGGGTGAACGACACCAGCTCCCGCCATCCGTCGCCGGTCCGTGCCCGGAGCACCCACACCGGCACGGGCCCGTCCGCCTCCTCCAGGGCCAGCAGGTGCCGGCGGCCCCGGCCCTCCCGGATCACGCCGGGGATCATCGGCAGCGGCTCCAGCAGGGCGTCCGCCGACCCGAACCCGACGTCCACCAGGTAGCGCGTCGCGCCCGCCCCGGGCACCCGGACGGCCAGCACCAGGTGGGTGCGCGGCCGGACCTCCCCGGGCCGGGCGCGCACCCGCACCCGGCCGGTGTGGCGGGCCACG
The DNA here is from genome assembly GCF_040296005.1 of Kitasatospora sp. NPDC002551. Lineage (NCBI taxonomy): Bacteria > Bacillati > Actinomycetota > Actinomycetes > Kitasatosporales > Streptomycetaceae > Kitasatospora > Kitasatospora sp. NPDC002551. The sequence goes on from NZ_JBEOWI010000043.1 coordinate 58,741, forward strand.
CCGTAGCCCAACTGCTCCAGTACGGCGGCGAACAGGGTGTTGTGCTCGAAGCAGTAGCCGCCGCGCGCGCCCGCGACGATCTTGGCTTCGAGGTCGGCGACGTCCAGCGACGGGACGGTGCCCATCACGACGTCGATGTTCTCGAACGGCACGGCCAGCAGGTGCGCGTGCTGCAGTGACCGGAGCGTGTCCAGGGTGGGCGAGCGCTCGCCGTCCCACCCGATCCGTGCGAAGTACTTGTCGAGGTCGACGCTCATACCGCCACCGTACGGACCGGACGGCGTCCCGGCCTCCGGCCGCGGTCCGGCCCGCGCTCGATCCTGCGACATCGCCGTGGCCGCCGTCGCGGTCGTCGTCAGGCGGTCGATCGGTGAACCGGTCAACGTCCGCGACCTCTTCGGCCCGCCGGTGGTGCTCACCGCCCTCGGTGTCTGGGCCGTCCTGGAGGTCGACGGGCTGGACGGCGCCGACGTGGCCTGGGTGGCCGGCGGCTGCCTCCTCGGGGTCGGCCTCGGCGCTCTACGGCCTGGTCGCCCGCAGGCTCGGCATGCACGAGGACGCCCGCCCGCTCAACCTCGCCATCGGCACCGGCTTCCTCGGCGAGGCGCTCGTCATCGGCTACCGGGGGCTGCGCAGCGGCGCGGCCTTCGCCCCGGAGAGGCCCGGCCCGCTGGACCGGCTCACCCGCCGCTGAGCACGCGGGCGCCGTGACCCCGGGCGCCGTGACCGCGGACGTCGTGACGGCGGGCCGTTACGCAGTCGATGAGCCGTCGTGACACGACCGGCCGGGGACCGCGACACGGGCTTCCTACCGTCTCTCCCGACGCACCGGCCACACCCGGCCGGGTTCCGCGTCACGAGGATGAAGGAGAGTCCGTATGGCTACGCGTACGACCAGGAACCGGGCCGTCGTGCGGCTGACCGCCGTCTGCGCCCTGACCGGTGCCGCGCTGCTGACCGTCGTCACCGGCGGGCAGGCCTGGGCCGACGGCGGCTCGGGTGCCGCCCCGGCCCCGGCCACGCCGACGGCGGCCCCGGTCACGCCGACCGCGGCCCCGGCCACGCCGGCCGTGCCCGTGATCACGCCGACCGCGCCCCCGGCGGCCCGGCCGACCGTCAGCCCGGTGCCCAAGGACGCGACCCGGCCGACCGTCAGCCCGATGCCCAAGGAGGCGTCGGCCCGGCCCGTCGTCACCCCCGTACCCAAGGAGGCGGCGGGCAACGGCACCGGCGGCGCCCCGGCCGGGCAGCCGCAGGTCCGCGAGGTGCCCAAGGGCGCCGCCCAGGCCGGTGACGGGTCCGCCGCGGGCGACTCGTCCGGTCTGAAGCTCGTCGGCGGTGGCGCGGTCGCCGCCATCGGGGCAGGGGCGCTCGGCTTCGCCGTGCTGCGCCGCCGCTCCGGTGCGCGCGGCTGACGACGGCCACCGGGGCGGGCGCCGCCGTGCGGGGCGCGCCCGGCACGGTGGACCGGGAACGGGCGGGCTGAACCGGAGCGTCTTCGGTGCGGCCGGGCTGCTCTGCGTGGCGCTCGGCGCGACCGTGGCGCTCTCGGGCCAGGGGGAGCCCCCGGTGGTCCGGGTGGAGACCTCGGCCCGGCAGGGCACCACGCCACCGACGGGCACCCCCGTGCCGCCGGTGGCGGCGCCGGCGGCCGCCGGCACCGCAACCGCCGGCACCACCGCGCCGCGCCCGTTCGCGGCCTCGCCGCCGACCCGCCTGCTCGTCCCGGCGGCCGGCGTCGACGCCCCGGTGACCGGGCTCGGCCTGAACGCCGACGGCACGGTCGAGGTACCCGCCGCCGACCGGGCCGACGAGGTCGGCTGGTACCGCAACGGCCCGACCCCGGGCGAGACCGGACCGGCCGTCCTGATCGGGCACTACGACACCGCACACGGCCCGGCGGTCTTCCGGGGACTGCCGAAGCTGCGGCCGGGGGACCGGATCCAGGTGCGGCGCGAGGACGGCGGCACCGTGGACTTCCGGGTCCGCTCGCTGCTCCAGGCCGCGAAGGACGAGTTCCCGACCGCCGCGGTGTACGGCGACACGACGGCGCCCGAGCTGCGCCTGATCACCTGCGGCGGCCGGATCGGCGCCGACGGGCACTGGACGGACAACATCATTGTCCTGGCGGACCTGGTCGACCCGGCCGCCTCCGCCCACTGATCGGGCTGCGGCTACTCTGCCGGACGGCACCCACCGGGGAACCGGCGGGTGCCGTCCGGACGACCTACCCACCGGACACGAACCGGCACGTCACCGCGGACCAGGAGGGCCACCGGAGGATGAGCACCACCGTCCGTCGCCTGCCCGCGCTCCTCCTGGGCCTGCTCGCCGCCGCACCCCTGGCCCTCGCCACCGGCTGCGGCGCCCCCGGCGGGCTGCGCGACCACGGCACGGCCGAGCCCGTCGCGCCCCCGCTCGCCAGCGTCCCGCTCTGGCCGGGCCAGGCCACCGCCCCGCCGCCGGACCCGGCGGCGGGCCGCACCCCGGAACCGGCGCCGCAGCCGGTCCCGGACGTCACCGTCCCCGGGCAGGACGTCACGGCCGTCGACGTGCGCGCGCTGCTGGCCAAGGACCCCGGCGTGAGCCAGGACGAGCGGCGCGCCCTCGACCCGTGCGCGGGCTGCGAGATCCGCGACGCCGAGTACCGCGACCTCACCGGCGACGGCCGGCCCGAACTGCTGGTCGTCGTCGGCCTCGCCGACATGGACGTGCTGCACGTCTACGCCGCGTCCGGCGACCGGCTGATGCCCGTGCTGAGGGTGCAGCTGCTGAAACGGTTCGGCGCCGTGACGATCGGCACCGACCTGCTGCTGTACGAGCCCACCACCATCCAGTCCCGGACCAGCCGCCGCTACGGCTGGGACGGCGCGCGGCTCGTCCTGACCGACCAGAAGGTCGAGGGCACCGGGCCGACCCCGGAGCCCGAGCCGACGCCGACCGCCTCCCCCCTGGAGAGGCCCAACAGCCTGCGCCCGACGGGTTCCGGCGTGGGCGTCGTGCCCTTCCCCCTGCCGACCCCGCCCGCCGTCCGGCGGCCCGACGCCGCCGACCCGGGGACGGGCTCCGGCGCGGGCGCCGGCTCACCCGTCGCGAAGCCGCCGCAGCCCGGCCAGCCCCGCACGGCCACGCCCACGCCCGCACCCGTCGTGCCCTCCTCCCGTCCGGAGACCGCGCCATGAACCCCACGCCACCGAGCCACCCCCGCATCCTGATCGTCGAGGACGACGAGGTGATCCGGGAGGCCACCCGGATGGCCCTGGAACGCTACGGCTTCCCGGTGTCCACGGCCGCCGACGGCCTGGAGGGGCTGGAGATGTTCCACGCCGAGCGGCCCGACCTGGTGCTGCTCGACGTGATGCTGCCGCTGCTCGACGGGGTCGGCCTGTGCCGGCGGATCCGCGAGGAGAGCCAGCTGCCGATCCTGATGATGTCGGCGCGCACCGACCCGGTCGACGTGGTGTCCGGCCTGGAGGCGGGCGCGGACGACTACGTGGTCAAGCCGTTCGAGAGCGCGGTGCTGGTCGCCCGGATCCGCACCGTGCTGCGCCGCATCCGGGTCGTCCCGGCCGTGCCCGAGCCGGAGCCCGCGCCCGTCCGGGCTCCCGTGCCCGTGCCCGGACCCGCCGCCCCCGAACCGGCGGCCCCCGAACCGCGCACCCCCGTCCGCAGCTTCGACGGCCTGGAGGTGGACACCGACTCCATGGAGGTCCGGGTGCACGGCCGGCTCGTCCCGCTCACCCCCACCGAACTGCGCCTGCTCCTGGAGTTCACCGCCGCGCCCGGCATCGTGCTGGAGCGCGCCGTCCTGCTGGAGCGGGTCTGGGACTACGAGTGGGGCGCCGACACCCGCGTGGTCGACGTCCACGTGCAGCGGCTGCGCGCCAAGATCGGCGGCGGGCGGATCGAGACCGTCCGCGGCTTCGGCTACAAGCTGAGGCGCTCCGAATGACCCTGCGCCGCCAGATCGCCACCGCCGTCGCCGCCATCTCCGTCCTGGTCGCGGTGGCCGTCGGCCTGCTCGTCCACCAGGCGATGGTCCGCCAGCACGTCGACCAGGCGCGCGGCTCCGCGCTCACCGCGCTGGACACGGCGCTCGGGGCGTACCAGCGCGGCGATGACGTCACGGGAGGCGACCGCCGGCACGCGGCGCTGGACGACCCGGCGCTGCCCGCGCGGCTGCGCATCCTCGCCGCGGAGGGGCGGCGCGGCTCGCTGCTCGCCCGGGGGCCCGAGGGGGAGTCGGTCTGGGCGGCGGGCCCGGTCCGCGGCGGGGTGCTCTCCGTGCGGCTCGACTTCGCCCAGGACCGCCAGGCCATCGCCGACCTCGACCGGATCATCCTGATCACCGTCGTCGCGTCGGTCTTCATCACCGTGCTGGTCGGCGTGCTGGTCGCGGACCGGATCAGCCGGCGGCTGCGGACGGCGGCCACGGCGGCCCGCGGCATCGCCGCCGGGCGCACCGACGCCCGGATCGGCGAACTCGTCGACGGCCGGGACGAGGTGGCCGACCTCGCGGCCGCGGTCGACCTGATGTCCCGGGAACTGCACCGGCGGCTGGAGGACGAGCAGCGGTTCACCGCCGACGTCGCCCACGAGCTGCGCACCCCCCTGACCGGGCTGGTCACCGCCGCCGAACTGCTGCCCCCGGGGCGCCCCACCCAGCTGGTGCAGAACCGGGTGCAGGCGCTGCGCGGGCTGGTCGAGGACCTCCTGGAGGTCTCCCGGCTGGACGCCGACGCCGAACTGCCCGACCTCTCGGCGGTGCCGCTGGAACGCGCGGTGCGGCGCACGGTCGCGCTGACCGGCCTGGACGTGGCGGTCGAGGTGGCGGCCGACGCGTCCGTGCGCACCGACCTGCGCCGCCTCGACCGGATCCTCGGCAACCTCCTCCTCAACGCCGACCGCCACGGCGGCGGCACCATCCACCTGAGCGTCGACGGCCACCGCATCACCGTCCGCGACCACGGCCCCGGCTTCCCCGACGAGCTCCTGCGGGACGGCCCGCAGCGCTTCCGCACCAGCGTCCGCGAACGCGGCAAGGGCCACGGCCTCGGCCTCACCATCGCCCGCGGCCACACCCGCGTCATCGGCGCCACCCTCGTCTTCGCCAACCACCCCGACGGCGGCGCCCTCGCCACCCTCACCCTCCCCCCGGCCGGCGCGGACTCCGACGACCCGGCGTCCACGCGCTGACCCTTCCCTCCGCGCAGAGTTCGGTGACGAATCACCCGATTCGTCACGCCCTTCCGGGGGCGGTCCGGCATTCCCGGTGAGACCCGGAAAAATTCCTTCCGTGGGTGTGCAACCGTTCCGCCCCGAGCGATGTCTGACTGACCACAAGGCACGAACAAGCCTTGAGCGCACGGGCCGGGGAGGGGTTCACGGCACGGCGCGCCGTCACTCCCGGGCCGGTCGGAACGATGTCCGTCCGCCCGTGGGAATTCATTCGACTGACCATCTGCTGCCCGCTCCTGCCCGCAACAGAAATGGGGGGTAAGTTCTTATGCGCACGACCATTTCCGGCCGTCGGAACCGCTCGCGCCGCGCCGCCGCCACCGTCCTCGCGACCGTGCTCGCGGGCGGGACCGTCCTGCTCGCGGCGCCCGCCGCCCTCGCGCAGGACGACGTGCCGACGGCGGAGCTCAAGGTCGACGCCCCGGCCGTGATCGGACTCGCCGGCCAGCCGGTCGAGTTCACCGAGACCGTCACCAACACCAGCTCCATGGATTCCGGGTTCCAGCTCTTCCTGAAGGCCGTCACCGGCGCCGGCCTGCCGCAGACGGACGGCATCGCCATCGACTACCGCGACCCGGCCGACGGCGCGTGGAAGTCCGTTCCGCTGTGGATCGACGGCCAGTGGAGCGACACCGCCTACCGGGGTCAGCTGCCCTTCTCCCTGCAGATCCCGGCGCACCGGAGTGCGACGGTGAAGCTGCGGATCGGGCTGCCGATGGGCCAGCCGCACAACGGCGCCGGCAACGGGGGGATCCCCTCCCTGGCCCTGGAGTCCTCCGTGGCCATCGGTGCCCACGGGGCGCCGGCGGTGGAGGTGACCGACACGATCACGGTCGACGGCCTCAGGACCGGGGTGTCCGGCGTCCCGGGCACCGCGGTCGCGGGCGGCGCGCCCATCGAGTTCGACGCCGTGCTGAAGAACCCCACGGCCTCGAACTACGTCAACGTCGCCAACGTCCTGGGCATCGACCCGCACGCCCACGTCGAGGTCCGCAAGGCGAACGGCGCCTGGAGCGCGCTGACGCCGGTCCAGGGCGGCGGTGTCGACGACGGCCTCGGGGTCTACCTGGAGGGCCGTGACTCCTCGATCGGCGCCAACTCGACGACCACCCTGCGGGTCCGGATGTCGTTCGACGCGACCACTCCGCTCGGTCCGGTGACGGTGAACCCGTGCGTCTTCGTCAACGAGAACCCGGCGCGGCCTTTCTCGGGGACGACGATGTGCGCCGAGCGGGCGACCGTGAAGATCGTCGCGCCGGGCGCCTCGGCGTCCAAGGAGCAGCCGCCCGTGAAGGAGGCGTCCGTGAAGGAGGCGTCCGTCGGCAAGGGCGCGCCCGTGAAGGAGGCGCCCGCGGTGAAGCAGCCGCCCGCCGTGAAGGAGGCGCCCGCCGTCAAGGACGCGCCCACGGGCAAGGACGCCGCGCCTGTGGCCGCCCCCGTCGCCCCCGCCCCGTCCGCGTCGGCCACCACCGCCCCCGTGGCGGCGGCCCCGGGCGCGGTCGAGCTGGCCTCGACCGGCTCGTCCGAGCGGACCCCGTCGTACGCGGCGGCCGGCGTCGCCCTGCTCGCCGTCGGCGCCGGCGCCGCCTCCTGGGTCGTCCGCCGCCGCCGCGCCTGACGGCAGCGACCAGGGGGGGCTCCGGTGGTCGCCGCCGGAGTCGCCCCAGGGCATGAAGCAAGACCGTTCGACACGTCACCGATCGCTGCCGGCAGGTGCCGGCAGCGCAAACTGGGGGGGACTTCCCATGCGTTCAACTGTTACCGGCCACCAGGGCCGCGCGCGCCACACGGCCGTTCGTGCCGCCGCCGCCACCGTCCTCGCGACCGCCCTGGCGGGCGGGACCGTCCTGATGTCGGCGCCCACCGCCTCCGCGAACCCCATACCGACGGGGAAGCTCAAGGTGAACGCCCCGGCTGCGGTCGGAGGCGCCGGGCAGCCGGTCGAGTTCACCGAGACCATCACCAACACCGGTTCCCAGAAGGCCGACTACCACCTTCACCTGAGGGTCACCAGCGACGGACAGGTGGCGAGCGACCACGCCATCGTCATTGACTACCGCGACCCGGCCAAGGGCACGTGGAAGTCCGTTCCGCTGACGGTCGACAGCACGGGGGGCCTCGCCTATGACGGTGAGGTTCCCCGGGCGTTCGAGATCCCGGCGCACAGCAGTGTGACGCTGCGTCTGCGGATCGGCGTTCCGATGGGTTTGCCGCACAACGGTGCCAGCAACGGCTGGGTCCAGTCGGTGGCCCTCGAGTCCCGCTTGGGTATCGGTGCCCGCGGGGCCGCGGCGGACATCGTGACCAAGGGGATCAAGGTCCGGAACATCTCGCCCTCGCTGTCCCGCGTCCCGGCCACCGCGGTCGCGGGCGGCGCACCGATCGAGTTCGACGCCGTGGTGAAGAACTCCACGCCGTCGAACTACATCAACGTCGCCAACACCCTGTTCGTCGACCCGCACGCCACCGTCCAGGTCCGCAGGCCGAACGGCACCTGGACCACCCTGAAGAAGGTCTACAAGGGCATTCCCGACGACAACCCCGGGGTCTACCTCCAGGGCCGGGACTCCAGCCTCCGCGCCAACTCGACGACTACCGTCCGGGTCCGGGTGTCGTACGACGCCACCACCCCGCTCGGGCCGACGGACATCGGGCGGTGCGTCTACGTCAACGAGAGTCCGACCACGCCGTTCCGGGGGACGACGACCTGCACCAAGGGTGCCACCGTGCAGATCGTCGCGCCGGGCACCAAGGGCTCCACGGGCACCAAGAACACCACCGGCTCCAAGGGGCAGGCGCCCGTGAAGCCGGCGCCCGCCACCAAGGGCAAGTAGGCCCGACTGCGGTCGTGGGGGCGGCTCCGGCACCTGCCGGGGCCGCCCCGCTGCCGTCCTGCCTCGCGACGCTGCCGGACTACGAAGGGGCCGCGGCGTCCAGGGCCGGGGCGAGGACGGCGAAGGCCTCGGCCGTCAGGGCGGCCGGGTCGGCGGCGCCGTCGCTGTCGCTCCACCGCTCCAGGACGGCGCCGAAGGCGGTGAGCGCCATCCCGGCCGCGAGCCGGGGGTAGAGGTCGGTGGCCGGGTCGCGCCCCAGGCGGGCGGCCAGCTCCGCCGACAGCCCCTCGCGCCACTCGGCCTGCCGCTCCAGGAAGCGTGCGTGCAGGGCCGGGGTGCGCAGGATCAGCTGGACGGCCCGCAGTGGCCGCTCGCCGTGTTCGCCGTGCGTGCCGCAGACGGTCAGCGGCACCGAGACGGCCTGCCGCAGTGCCGCCGAGGGGGGTTCGCCGGCGGGGCGGGCGGCCAGTTCGGCGCGGATGCCGCTGCCCAGGTCGGCCAGGAACCGGACGATCACGTCCTCCTTGGACGCGAAGTAGCGGAAGAACGTCCGCTTGGACACCCCGGCCTCGGCCGCGATCGTGTCCACGGTGACCGCGTCGAACCCCTGGGCGGTGAGCAGCCGGAAGGCGGCCTCGGTCAGTTCGTCCTCGACGAGTTGACGCTTGCGCTGGGCCAGGCTGACGGCGGGTCCGGGAGTCACCCGACGATCGTAACGCCATGCCGGGGATGTCATCCAGTAGCGCCTTGACACCGAGTGACACTCGCGGCAGCATCTGCCACATGAAGCCTTTGGAACCAACGGACGGCAGTGCGGGCTGGAACGCCGGGCGGATCCCGGACCAGAGCGGGCGGGTGTTCGTCGTCACCGGCGCGAGCAGCGGGCTGGGACTGGCCACCGTCCGGGCGCTGGCCGAACGCGGCGGGCGTGTGGTCCTGGCGGTCCGCGACGAGGAACGGGGCCGCCGCGCCGTCGCCGGCCTCACCTCCGCCGCCGGGGACGCCCGCCTCGCCGAGCGCCTCGCCGAGCGACTGGAGGTCCGCCACCTCGACCTGGCCGATCTCGACACCGTCTGGACCTTCGCCGACCGGCTGCGCACCGATCACCCCCGGCTGGACGTCCTCGTCAACAACGCGGGCGTGTTCGCCCCGCCCCGCGCGCTCAGCCCGCAGGGCCACGAGCTGCAGTTCGCCGTCAACCACCTCGGCCACTTCGCCCTCACCGGCCTGCTGCTCGACGCCCTCGCCGCCGGCCGCGACCCGCGCGTGGTGACCGTCAGCTCGCTCAACCACCGCAAGGGGCGGATCCGCTTCGACGACCTCACCGGCGTGCGCGGCTATTCGCCGATGGCCTTCTACGACCAGTCGAAGCTCGCCAACGCGCTCTTCGGCCGCGAGCTCCACCGCCGGCTGACCGCGTCCGGCAGCCCGGTGCGCAGCCTGCTCGCCCACCCCGGCTACACCGCCACCAACCTGCAGACCAGCGGGCCCACCGGCCTCACCCGGCTGCTCTTCGGACGGCTGCTCAGGCCGCTCGCCCAGCGCCCGGCGGACGGCGCGCTGCCGCAGCTCTACGCGGCGACCGAACCGGCCGCCCGGGGCGGGGAGTTCATCGGGCCGGACGGCCGGGGCGAACTGCGCGGCGCGCCGACCCCGGTCCGGCTCGGCCCCCCGGCGGCCGACCCCGGGGCGGCCCGCCGGCTCTGGGCGCTCTCGGAGGAGCTGACCGGCGTGCGGTTCGGCCTGGCCGAGGCCGCGGCCTGAGGCGGTGTCCTGATGCCGGCGTCCTGAGGCCGGCGGCCTGATGCCGGTTCACGCGGGCTCCGCGGCCGTGCTTCAGCGGCCGAGCGCCCGGTCGGCGATCAGCCGGGCGCAGGCCGCCGCGTCCAGCACGGCGGTGTCCACCTCCAGGTCGTAGCGCACGCCCCGGTGCACCGCCTCGGCCTGGGCCGCGGCCATCCCGGGGACGCGGTCGCCGCGGGCCCGTTCACGGGCGGCGGCCACCTCGGGCGCGCAGCGCACGCCGACCCAGAGCACGTTCAGGCCGTCCAGTGCCCCGCGCCAGCGCCGCTGGGAGGCGGTGGCGCCGAGGAACACCTCGTCGACCACGATCCGCGCGCCGGCCCGGACCATCGCCGCGACGCCGAGCGTCCAGGCGGCGTCCAGCGCGGCGAACGCCGGCCCGACGGTCACCGTTCCGTCGCCGTGCTCCAGCCCGCCGATGCCCGCCCCGCCGATGCCCGCCCCCTGCGACGAGGGGACCGCCTCCCGAGCGGACACGCCGCGATCGCCGCCGCTGCCCGGTCCGGCCTCACCAACCGCGCCGGGCGCGGCTCCGCCGGAGCCACCGCCGGAGCCGCGCAACGCGGCGGGCAGGGCGGCGATCAGCGTGTCCACCCCGAGGGTCAGCCAGGGGACCGGCAGCACCTCCTGCAAGTGGCGGGCGATGCTGGACTTCCCGGAGCTGGAGCCCCCGTTGAGGACGATCACCTGACAATCGGTCATCCGATCACTCTAGAGGGGCGGTCCAGGTAGGACCGGGTGGTCACTCGATGGTCACGCTCACTTCCATCCGGTCCGCACCGGGCGTGCCCGCGACGTCGAGGGTGACGCCGCTCCAGGTGCCGCCGGGCTCGTTCAGCGCCGGGAGGGTGTGCTCGCCGATGCTGGTGTTGCCGAGCGACGGGTAGAGGTCGGTGTCGTCGCCACGGTTGCCCTGGCCGAAGATCTTCGCCAGGTCGCGCCGGCCGTCGGCCTGCATCAGCTCGATGGCGAGGTGCTTCTCGTCGTTGACGTTGTCGATGCTCTCGTCGACGACGTACGCGGCGATGCCCTGGTCCGGCAGGAACTCGTCCTGCCCGCTCTGGCGCCGGTACTCGACGATGATGTACTGCGTTCGGGTCATCCGCGGGCTGCGGACGAACAGGATGTCGCCGCCCTCGGAGACCGGGTGCAGGGTGAGGTCCTTGGTGGTGCTCTCGATCAGCTTCGGGGTGGTCCAGCCCTGGAACATCCGCAGCATGCCGTTCGGGTACACCGGGGTGATGCCCTTGTTGCCCCAGGAGCCGGCCGCCATCAGGCAGTAGTTGCCGAGGCCGTTGGACTTGGTGAACTCGATGTCGCCGGTGTCGTAGTAGTCGGCGTAGCCGCAGGCGAGGTGGCCCCACTCGTGGCAGCAGACGCCGACCTTGCAGTCCTCGGGGACGGTCAGGAAGGTCTGCACGGCCAGGCCGGGCGCGACGGGGGTGGGGTCGTCGTTGAGCCACTTGGCGCTCCACAGGGCGTCCGGCACCTTGGCCGGGTCCTCGACCGCCTCGGCACCGGTGCCGGCGTGGACGACGAACAGGGCGGTGACGTCGCCCGTGCCGAGGGCGTCGAAGTCCTTGGTGAACTGCACGCCGCCCTTCTTGATCGCGATCTCCAGGGCGTCGGCGGCCATGCCCTGCTCGTTCCTGGGCGGGTTGCCCTGGCCGGACTGGTTGTCGGCGTAGAAGGAGATCGGGTGCGGCAGCTGGAACCAGCCGTGCACCTCGCCCTGGACGTCGATGCCGCCGGCGCTCGGGTCGGTCGCGTCGAAGCCGCTGATCAGGCGGTAGTAGTCGCGCATCGAGCCGGTGGCGAAGGTACCGGAGCTGAACAGCAGCTCCTTGAAGTGTTCGGGGGTGTTCGCGGGGTCGTGGGGCTGGTCGGGGAACTCCACCAGCAGCACCATGGTCCGCACGACGCCCTTGAGCTGCTTGCTCGGACGGGTGATCAGCTGGGCGTCGGTGCTGGGACCGGGGCGGGTGGCCCCGTCGTCGAGCCCGATGACGTTCTCGCCGCGCACCCGGGATCGCCAGACGTAGTAGTACTGGCCGAAGGTGATGAACTTGGGCAGCCGGCGGGTCTCGATCAGGTTCAGGTACTCGTCGTGGAGCGCCTGGAGCGCGTCCGGTGACAGCGGGACCGGACAGGAGCGCGGACGGGACAGGTCGTCGGGGAGGGAACGGGGACGCAACGGGGTTAATGTGTGACGCATGGTGACGGCTCCTTCGAGCCTGCTCACCCCGCCGGGGCGTGTGCGGCGCCGCTGGGGCGTGGTCGGCGCTCCGCCGGGTGGGGAGGTCGCCGGCAATCGGGCCGGCTCGCCGACAGGCGGTCGGGTCCGGCCGGTACCGATTGCGAAACGGGTGATATGCGGTTTTCTGTCCCTATTTTGACGCTCCGCATGCCCGCAGCACCAGACCCGAAGCCCTGTCGGTTTCCGCCGGGTGCCGCTCAGCCCGCCCGGTACGCCGCCGCGGCCGCCGTGAAGGAGGCGGCGAGCTGCGGGTATCCCGCCCAGTGCAGGTGCAGATACGAAGCGTGAATATTCTCCGCCCCGGCCGCGCCCGCGAATCCCTCGGTGCGCGGACCGGTCGGCAATCGCCAGCCCCAGGCGGGCCGTTCGCCCTGACCCGGCTCGCAGACCGTCCGGTGGAACTCGTGCCCCCGCAGCCTGGCCCCGGCCGGCGCCAGCGGCGAGTCGTGCAGCGCGACGGCCTCCCGGTACCCGAGGGTCAGCCGCTCGGTCATCCGGGCCGAGGTGTCCAGTACCCCGCACATCGGCAGCCCGTCCAACTCGCGCCCGAGGTAGAGCAGTCCGGCGCACTCGGCCGAGACCGGTCCGCCCGAGGCCGCGAACGCCGCGATCGCGGAGCGCAGTTGATCGTTCGCACTGAGTTCCCGGACGTACAGCTCGGGGAACCCGCCGCCGATCACCAGGCCCGCCGTGCCCGCCGGCAGGCCGTCGGCGTGCAGCGGGTCGAACGGCACCACCTCGGCGCCGGCCGCGCTCAGCAGCTCGGCGTTCTCCGCGTACGAGAAGGAGAACGCCGCGCCCCCGGCCACCGCGATCCGCGGCGCGCCCTCGACGTGGGACACCTCGCCCGAGGGGTCCCACGGCTCGGCGTCCAGTGGCGGGGCGGTCCGCGCCAGCGCCAGCACCGCGTCGAGGTCCACCGAGCCGGCGACCAGCGCGCCCATGTCCGCCACCGCCCGCAGCGCCTCCGCCGAGCGCTCCACGGCCGGGATCAGCCCCAGGTGCCGGGACGGCGTGGCGACCGCCGCCGAGCGCCGCACCGCGCCCAGCACCGGCACCCCCGAGCCCTCCTCCAGGGCCTCCCGCAGCAACTGCTCGTGGCGGTCGGAGGCGACCCGGTTGAGGATCACCCCGGCCAGCCGCACCTGCGGGTCCCAGGAGGCGAAGCCGTGCACCAGCGCCGCCACCGAGCGGGACTGCGAGGAGGCGTCCACCACCAGCACCACCGGGGCCCGCAGCAGCTTGGCCACGTGCGCGGTGGACGCCAGCTCGCCGCGCCCGGAGGCGCCGTCGAACAGGCCCATCACGCCCTCGACCACCGCCACGTCCGCCCCGGCGGCGCCGTGCAGGAAGAGCGGGGCGATCCGCTCCGGCCCGCACATGAACGCGTCCAGGTTGCGGCCCGGCCGCCCGGCGGCCAGCCCGTGGTAGCCGGGGTCGATGTAGTCCGGGCCGACCTTGTGCGGCGAGACGGCCAGCCCGCGCGCGCCGAGCGCGGCGATCAGACCGGTGGCGATGGTGGTCTTGCCGGCGCCCGAGGAGGGCGCCGCGACGACGAGACGGGGGATGTTGTTCAACGAACTACCACTCGATACCGCGCTGGCCCTTGCGGCCGGCGTCCATGGGGTGCTTGACCTTCGTCATCTCGGTGACCAGGTCGGCGGCGTCGGTGAGCGCCTGCGGCGCGTACCGGCCGGTGATCACCACGTGCTGGCTGCCCGGGCGGTCCTTCAGCACGGCCACCACCTCGTCCGGGTCGATCCAGCCCCAGTGCATCGGGTAGGTGAACTCGTCCAGCACGTAGAAGCGGTAGGTCTCGGCGGCCAGGTCGCGCTTGACCTGCTCCCAGCCCTCCTTGGCCGCCGCCTCGCTGTCCAGCTCCATCGCGTCGGTGCGCTGGATCCAGGACCAGCCGGAGCCCATCTTGTGCCAGTCGACGGTCCCGCCCTCGCCGGAGGCGCCGAGCACGCGCAGCGCGTTCTCCTCGCCGACCTTCCACTTGGCGGACTTCACGAACTGGAACACCCCGACCGGCCAGCCCTGGTTCCAGGCGCGCAGCGCCATGCCGAACGCGGCGGTGGACTTGCCCTTGCCGGGGCCGGTGTGCACGGCGGTGATCGGCAGGGTACGGCGCTGACGGGTCGTCAGGCCGTCGTCGGGAACGCTCTCGGGGACACCCTTGGGCATGTCGGCTCAGGCCGCCTTTCGCATCGCGGGGGAGGTCGGACGGTTCTCGCGGACGAGCGAGGCGACGCCGTCGGCGCGCAGCTCGTCCAGGGTCACGGAGGCGGCCCGCAGCCGGGCCGCCAGGGCGCCGGCCAGGCCGAGGCGGACCGGACCGGACTCGCAGTCCAGCACCACGCTCGCCACGCCCTGCGCGGCCAGCAGTCCGGCCGCCCGGTGGGACTGCGCGACGGCGTCCCGCCCGCCCCCGGTGGCCCGGCCGTCGGTCACCACGACCAGCAGCGGACGGCGGTCCGGGTCGCGCAGCCGCTCGACCCGCAGCACCTCGTGGGCCCGCAGCAGCCCGGCCGCCAGCGGGGTGCGCCCGCCGGTGGGCAGCGACTCCAGCCGGGCCGCGCCGACCTCCACCGAGGAGGTGGGCGGCAGCGCCAGCTCGGCCGAGGCGCCGCGGAAGGTGATCATGCCGATCTTGTCGCGGCGCTGGTAGGCGTCCATCAGCAGCGACAGCACCGCGCCCTTGACGGCGGTCATCCGCTGCCGGGCCGCCATCGAACCGGAGGCGTCCACGACGAACAGCACCAGGTTGGACTCCCGCCCCTGACGCACCTGCTCGCGGAAGTCGTCCTTGTGCAGCACCAGCGCGCGCGAGGACCGGCCGCGCGCCACCTGGTGCGGGGCGGCGGCGCGCAGCGTGGCGCTCAGGTGCAGCCGGGCGAGCCGGCCCCGGGGGCGGCGGGCCCGGATGGTGTGGCCGCCGTCGGTCTCGGCGGGGGAGCGGCGGCCCTGGGCGCCGCGTCCGGTGCCGTCCACCGCGAACAGCCGGGTGCGGTACGGGTCGCCGGCCGCGACCGGCGCCGACTCCCGGGCGGGGGAGGGGTGCTGGGCTGGGACGGGCTGCGGGTCCGCCGGCTGCGCCGCCTCGGCGCCCTCGGCCGCCTCGACGGGCGAGGGCGCCGGCTGCGCCGCCCGCCACGGCCGTCCAGGTGGCGCCGTCGGCGGACTCCTCCAGAGCGACGTCGAGGGTGGGAGTGGTGCCGGTGGCGGCGGTGCAGTG
>NZ_JBEOWI010000044.1:0-73052 GCF_040296005.1 Kitasatospora sp. NPDC002551
GACCACCCGCCTGACCGCCAGCCCCGACAAAGTCGGGCAATACCTCCGCCCGAAACCGCCTGCGGCGGCCTAAATCAGTATCGAACGCCCTCTCACGGCCACCCTCGCCACCAAGGCCGGCGTCCTCGTCATGCCGGCCGCCGAGCGCGAGGACCTCCTCGCCCGCACCCGCGCCTACCTCGCCGCCCGCCCCGAGACCGCCGAGGGCGAGTTCACCCTCCCGATGCTCACCAGCGTCCTGCGCGTCCTGCGGCGGCCGTGACGGCGGTGGAGTGGGAAGCACCAGTACGGCCATCGGCGGACATCCGGCCAACACGAAGGCTTCACGCCATATCCTCGCCGCGTCCGCCGACCCCTGGAATAGGACGTCTACGAACGGCATGCTTGTCCCCAAGCAATCGCGGCAGCCGCCCGGTTGAAGGAGTGTCATACCTTCCCTTGGGGAGAAACCATGAAGAAGCCTGGCATTCTCGCGGCGATGGCCCTGGCCCTCGCCGCCACCCTGAGCCCCGTCGCCACCGCGCAGGCGACACCGACCCAGAGCGGGCCCGCCGGCGCCGGTGCGTCGAGCACCACCGAAGTCACCGCGAGTGCCGTCGCCAGTGGCACGGCCCGCGCCGCCGCCGAAGGCTGCCCCACCTCGCTCGACTGGGGCGCGCCCACCGTCATCGCCCTGTGCGGCACCATCGTCCGTGGTTGGACGTGGCCGGACGGTCGGCACGAGCACGCGGCCGTCGGTTCCGACCGCCAGGTCTGGCACACCTTCCAGACCAGCCCGAACGGACCGTGGTCCTCCTGGACCACCTTCGGCTCCGCCAGCAACGTCCTCGACGGCGTCGGGTCCGCGGTCGTCGGCGGAGTCCGCGCGGTCTCGGTGACCGGCAGCGACGGCCTCTACTGGTGCAACACCCTCGACGTCAACGGCAGCGGTGTCTGGAGCGACTGGCACCACTGCTGACAGGCCCCCGGGTAGCCGGGCGGGAGCTGGGGCGACTCAGCGGCGCCAGTTGCGCCAGTTCCCGCCCGTGTCGCGCTCCTTGTACCAGCTCCTGCCGTCCGTGCCGCGCACCTTCAGCTGCAGGTAGTTGCCACTGTGGGCGCTGATGACGGCGCGGAGGCGACCACGCCGCCCAGCGAGACCACAGGGCTCGGGGCCCCGGGCGCCGGCGGCCGGGGGCCGCTCCCAGCCTTTCCTTGATCGTTTCCGGGATCCCGGCGGCGCGTCACCGCCTACCGGCCGGTAACGTCCATGCGGCCAGGTCGGCGTGCCCCGCCGGTCCGTCAGGACTGCCCCCGGCGGTGGGCGTCGACCTCGATCTCGATGCGCATCGCGGGGTCCGCGAGGCCGCACACCATCATGGTGGCCGCCGGGCGGACGGCGCCGAAGGCGTGGCGCAGCGCCGGCCAGCAGGGCTCGAAGTCCGCGCGCTCGGGCAGCAGGTAGCGCACCCGGACGACGTCGGCGAAGGTGCAGCCGGCCTCCTCCAGGGCCGCGGCGATGTTGCGCAGGCACTGCTCGGCCTGCTCCACCACGTCGTCGGAGATGGTCATGGTGGTGTAGTCGTAGCCGGTCGTGCCCGAGACGTGGACGTGGTCGCCGACCACCACGGCCCGGGCGTAGCCGATCCGCTCCTCGAAGGTCGAACCGCTGAGGATCGCGCGTCGCTCTGTCATGGCTGCACGCTAGGCGGCCTGCGGCGATACCGTCCAATACGTGGTCGGCCGGCTTCTGATATCCCTAGGGATATGGCCGACCACCGCCCCGACCTGCCCCTTCCGCAGCTGCACGCCTTCACCGTGCTGGCCGAGGAGCTGCACTTCGGCCGCGCCGCCGCCCGGCTCGGCGTCGCCCAGCCGCCGTTCAGCCAGCAGATCGCCCGGCTGGAGGCGAAGGTCGGGTTCGCGCTGTTCACCCGCGGGCCGGGGCGGGTCGCGCTCACCCCGGCGGGCGTCGCGCTGCTGCCGGCCGCGCGGCAGGCGCTCGCCGGTCTCGCCGACGGGCTGGCCGCCGCGCGGGCGGTCGGCGGCGGGCGGGCGGGGCGGCTGCGGATCGGGTTCTCGGCCTCCCTCGCGCTGACCGTGCTGCCGGGGCTGCTCGGGACCTTCCGGTCGCGGTATCCGGGCGTGGAGCTGGAGATCCGGGAGATGACCACCGGCCCGCAGCTCACCGCGCTGCGCGAGCGCGTCATCGACGTCGGTCTGCTGCGCGAGCCCCCGGAGGACGACCCCGGACCGCTCGGCTTCCGCACCGTCCTCACCGAGCCGTTCGTGGCCGTGCTCCCGGCGGCGCACCCGTTGGCCGCCCGGCGGAGCGTCGCCGTGGCCGCGCTGGCGGGCGAGCCGTTCGTCCTGCTCCCCCGGGCCGACGGGCCTCAGCTGTACGACCGGATCACCGGTCTGTGCGGGGCGGCGGGTTTCGAGCCGCGGATCGTGCAGCACGCGGTGGAGTGGCAGACGGTGTGCGCGCTCGTGGGCGCGGGGCTCGGGGTGTCGCTCGCCCCGGCGAGCATCCGGCGCCTGCGGCTGCGGGAGGTCGCCTTCCGCCCCGTCGAACCGCGCACGGCCCGGACCGTCGTCGCCGTCGCCTGGCGGCGGGAGGACCGCAGCCCCCTGGTGGCGCAGCTGCTGGAGCTGGCGGCCGGCCCCTGACGCCGCGCCGCCTCAGCCCTCGTCGGCGGCCGGGTCGGCGGCCGGTCGGGGAACGAGACGGGGGACGAGGCGGACGTAGCCGACCATGCCGAGCACCTCCACCAGCGTCTGCGTCACGACGACGGACGCCGCCACGGCGAGCGTGCCGGGCAGGGCGAGGGCGAGCGGCAGGACGACCAGGGAGTTGCGGGTCGCGCCGGTGAAGACGATCGCCCGGGCGGCGCCGGTGCCGAGCCGGAAGAGGCGGGCGACGGCCCGGCCGGCGAACGCCATCACGGCGAGGAACAGCACGTAGAAGGGGACGACGCCGGCGACGTCGGCGAGGCTGTCGCCGAGCTCGGGCACCTGGGAGGCGACCACGGTCAGCAGGGTGGCCGCCATCAGCGGCACCATCGTGGTGGTGGCGGCGTCGGCCGCCCGTCGCCCGGCCGGACGGCGGGCGCCCCAGGCCTGGAGCAGCCAGGCGAGGGCGAGCGGAACGGCGATCAGGGTGAGGAACGCCCGCAGGAACGGGCCGGGCTCGACGATCTCGGACAGCTCCGGGCCCATGAACAGGTAGAGGAACACCGGGAGCAGCAGCATCTGCGCCACCAGCAGCAGCGGGGTGGCGGCGAGCAGGCGGCGGTTGGAGCCGCCGGCCAGGCCGGAGAAGACGATGACGTAGTCGACGCACGGGCAGAGCAGGACCAGCAGCACCCCGATGCGGACGGCCCGGTCGTCGGGGAGGAAGGGGAACATCGCGGCCACCAGGAGGGGGACGACGGCGAAGTTCACCGTCAGCGCGGCGGCGAGGAAGCGGGTGTCGCGCAGCGAGCGCAGCAGCTCGGCGGCGGGGACCTGGAGGAAGGTGACGAACAGCAGGGCGGCGAGCACGGGGTTGATGGCGTGCTCCAGGCCGGGTCCGGCCCCCGGGGCCAGCCGGCCCAGCAGGCCGCCGAGCGCCATCGCGGCGAGGTAGACCGCCACCTGGTGCCGCTCCATCCGCTCGACCGGGCCACCGCCGTCCTGCGGTCCCTGCTGCGACACCCGACTGCTCCCCACGCTTCGACGCCGGGCCGCCGGCGATGGCGGGCCGGCGTCCATCCTCGCAGGTCAGAGGGGACTACTGGTCGTCCGGGCAGGAGGCCTTGCGGCGCTTGTCGAACTCCTTGGCGGTGAGCAGTTTGTAGTCCCAGTCCCAGCCGCCGGCCGCCCACTTGCCGGCGGGCAGGGTGAGCAGCACGTCGCCGGGGACGGTGACGCTCAGCGCGCGGTTGCGGACCACCTCGACGGTGTAGCGCTTGTCGGCGCTGATGCCGCCGGTGAGCCGGCCGTACGCCATCCAGCCGGGCGGGAGGCCGCCGAGGTCGACGGTCTCCAGGGCGTTCGTGGCGGAGCGGCCCTCGCGCGGGCGGACGTCGACCTTCTCGGAGCCGGGGAAGACCTTCACGCGGATGGTGTGCAGGCGCTCGTCGCGGCAGACGCCGGTGCGGACGACCAGCCGGCCGGCGTCCAGGCGGACGGCGATCAGCTCCTCCTGCTTGGGCTCCGGCCCTCCGCAGCCGACCACCGCCGCCGCGGCCACCGTCACGGCCGCCGCCACCACTGACCCCACCCCGCGTCGCCGCACCCCGTGCCTCCTCCGCACCCGCCCACTCCGACCCGACCCGACCCGACCCGACCGATCCTGCCCCACGGCGGTCGCGCTCCGCGCAGGAGGGACCGGTGGACGGCACGGAGGGATGGCGGAGGGGCGGTCGGAAGGAGGGGCGGGGCGGCGGGACCGGGCCGTACAAGGGGAAGCTGTACGGCCCGGCCCGCCGAGCGCCGGAGGCGGTGCGGGTCAGCTCGCCGACGCGGTGGTGCGGCCGGTGACGGAGCGCAGCAGCACGGCGAGGCCGACCAGGACGATGCCGAACCAGACCGCGCTGGTGACGCCCGTGTGATCGGCGAACAGGCCGCCGACCAGGGCGCCCAGGGCGATGCAGGTGTTGTAGGCCATGGTGTTGAGCGACATCGCCGCCTCGAAGGTCTCGGGCGCGGCGGCCAGCGTCATGGTGATCTGGCTCAGCTGGACGACGCCGAAGGCGATGCCCCACAGCAGCATGGCCGCGATCACACCGACCTCGTCGGATCCGACGGTCAGCAGCAGCACGAGGGCGCCGATCAGGAGCAGGCCGCCCTCGACGAAGCCGCCCCGCAGGCTCCTGGTGACCGCCCGGCCGCCGAGGACGTTGCCGATCGCGCCGCCGAAGCCGAACACGATGAGCACGACGGTGACGAAGCCCACCGAGGCGGAGGCCCTCTCCTCCAGGTAGGGGCGGACGAAGGTGTAGGCGCCGAAGTGGCCGAGGACGAAGAACACCACCATGACCAGCACCACCCGCAGCGAACCGTTCCTGACGGGCAGTCCGAACACCTCGCGGACCGGGACCGCGTTCGCCGACGGCAGCGACGGGACGGTGACGGCGACGGCGAGCAGCGCCAGGGCGCTGAGGCCGGCCCAGATCAGGAAGGTGGTGTGCCAGGAGCCCGCGCTCTCCAGCAGGGTGCCGAGCGGGATGCCGACGACGGTCGCGATCGAGATGCCGGACATCACGACGGCGGCGGCCCGGTTGGCGTGCCGCTCCGGGACGATGCGCATCGCCATGCTGACGCCGATCGCCCAGAAGACCCCACTGGCGAAGCCCATGACCATGCGGGTGACCAGGATCAGCGGGTAGTTCGGGGCGGCCGAGGTGATCAGGTTGCCCAGCGCCAGGACGCCCAGCAGCGCGGTCAGCAGTTTGCGCCGGTCGACCCGGCGGGTCCAGGCCACGATGAACGGCACGCCGAGGCCGGCCGCGACGCCCTGGGCGGTGACCATCAGGCCGACCGTGCCCACGGAGACGTCGAGGCTCTCGCCGAGCGGGGTGAGCAGGCCGATGGGCATCAGCTCGGTGGTGAGGAAGACGAACAGGCTGGCCGTGATGGCGGCCACGCCCGGCCAGCCTCCGGCCCCGGCTGCGCCGTTCCGCGGCGCGGCCGGCGCCCGGGTCTCTTCGTGTGTGGTCATCTCGGCTCTCCGGAGGGGTCGGGCTTCTTGCGGGGCGGGCGCTGGCCGAGCACGACCGCCAGGAGGACGACGCCGATGCCGAGGAGCTGGAGGACGGACGGCGTCTGGTCCTTGACGAGGTACCCCAGCAGCGTCGCGACGACCGGGCTGCCCAGGGCGAGGAAGGAGACCGCCGTGGCCGGCAGGCGTTCGATGCCCCGGAACCAGACCAGGTAGCTCAGGACCGCGCCCAGGCCGGCGAGGTAGGCGAAGCCGAGGACGTTGGAGCCGGTGAGGCCGTCGGGCATGTCCTCCAGCGCCAGCCAGAACGGCAGCAGCACCAGGCCGCCCGCGGTCAGCTGCCACCCGGTGAGGGTGAGCAGGCCGACGCCCTCGGGCCGGCCCCACCGTTTGGTCAGGGTGATGCCGGAGGCCATGCACAGCGCTCCGCCGAGGGCGGCGAGCACGCCGACGGCGTCCGGGGAGGCCGGGCCCCTGAAGACGAGCAGCGCCACGCCTCCCGCGCCCGTCGCGCCGGCCAGGGCGTGCAGGCCCCGGACCCGCTCGCCGAGGAACACGGCGGCCAGGACCACCACGAACACCGGCTGCGCCGACATGATCACCGCGGCGATGCCGCCCGGCAGCCGGTAGGCGGCGACGAAGAGCAGGAAGTTGAACGCGCCGATGTTCAGCACGCCCAGCACCGGCGCCCGCCACCACCAGGTGCCGACGGGCAGCCGCCGGCCGAGGGCGACCAGGAACAGGCCGCCGGGCAGCGCCCGCACGGTGGTGGCCAGCAACGGCCTTTCGGGCGGCAGCAGTTCGGTGGTCACCAGGTAGGTGCTGCCCCAGACCGTCGGTGCGAGGGCGGTCAGGGCGGCCGTGGGTGCGGTCGCTAGTCCCACGCGGTGTCCCTCACCCGCGGGTTCGGGTCGGTGGCGGCCGCGGCCGTCCCGGATCGGGGTGGAGCGGTACACATGACGGTCCTTCCGGCGGCGCGGACCCGCGAAGGCGCACGGGCGCGCCCCGGCGGTCGCGGCCAGGTCAGGGGATTCGAAGGAAGGGGCACCGGCGGATCGATCGCCCGGCGCGGTGGTCCTCAGTCTCCGGCCGCGCGCATCGATGAGTCCAACACATGCTTGTCACCCGATGCATCGCGTATCACGATGGATCGATGGATCTCCAGCAGATGCGGTACGTCATCGCGGTGGCCGAGACGAACAGCTTCACCCGGGCCGCCCAGCGCTGTCTGGTGGTGCAGTCCGCGCTCAGCCATCAGATCGCGCGGCTGGAGAAGGAGTTGGGCGCGAGGCTGTTCGAACGCACCAGCCGCCGGGTGCGGTTGACACCGGCCGGCGCGGCCTTCCTGCCCGCCGCCCGTCAGTGCCTGGACGCGGCGGAGCGGGCGGCCACCGAGGTGGCGGCGGCCGTCGGGGAGGTGCGCGGGAGCCTCAGGGTGGGGGTGATCCCGACCGTCGCCGCGGTGGACGTCCCGGCCGTGCTCCGGGAGTTCCACCGGCGCCATCCCGGGGCCCGGGTCAGCCTCGGTGTGGGGGCGAGCGACGAACTGGCCGAGCAGGTCCGGCAGGGCGAGATCGAGGTGGCCTTCCTCGGCATCCCGGTCACGGCCCGCCCCCGGGGCGTGTCGGCGCGGGAGCTGGCCCGGGAGCGGCTGGTGGCCGTGGTCTCCCCGGACCACCCGCTGGCCGGGGAGAGCCCGGTCGACCTGCGGCGGCTGGCCTCGGAGGTGTTCGTGGACCTCCCGGCGAAGACGGCCGGGCGGGCCCAGTCCGACCTCGCCTTCGCGGCCGCCGGGCTCACCCGCGAGGTCGCCTTCGAGGTGACCAACGCCGACTACCTGGCCCGGCTGGTCGGCGCGGGCCTGGGGGTGGCGCTGCTGCCGCCCTCGTACGTCGCGGGGCTGAGCGGCATGGTGACGATCGAGGTCACGGACGCGCCGTCGCGCGCCGAGTACGTGATCTGGGGCCGGGAGAGCCCGCGCCCGGCGGCCGCCGCGTTCCTGGCGCTGCTGGGTCTCCCCGAGGAGCCGAGAACGGATTGACCAACGGCGCGGCGCTTCAGCGCAGTTGCGCGCGTGATCGTTGTGACCGCCGCCTCCGGCGCCCCCGGACGGCCCGTGCCCGACCGCCCGCTCGGCCGCCGGCCCACGCGCACCCCGCTCGCCGCCTCCGCCCAGCCGCAGAGGCGGGTCCGCCTGGAGCGGCGGATCGCTCAGAAGGCGGCCGCGTCCAGGGCGTCGCCCAGCGAGGCGTAGCAGACGCAGAGCAGCAGCCAGACGCCGAGGCCGGTGGTGACGGCGGCGAGGATCCGGCCCCAGCGGCCGCGCCGCTCCCGGGGGCGGCGCAGCTGCCGCAGGCCGAGCACGACCGTCAGCACGGCGACGGCGCCCAGGGCATGGGCGAGCAACGGGCTCTGTTCGTAGCCGAGTTCGGCGAGCAGGAAGAGACCGATCAGGGAGCCGGTGGTCAGCACCGCGAGGAGCGTGCCGAGGACGGCCTCCCCCGCCAGCTCCAGCAGGAACTCGCCGATCGCGTGCAGGCAGCCGCGCGCGGGCCCGTGCGGCGGGTCGGTCACCGGCGTCGGGTCCCCCGGCTGGTGCGCGGGCCGCTGCCCGGCGAGGCCGTCGCCCCCGGCCGCCGCGTCGTGTCGCTCCACGTCCCTCCACCCCTTGTCGGGCGGAGGCTAGCACGCGGCGCGCGGCGGCCGGGGGCTTCCGTCAGGGCCGGCGGGTGGGGGGTTCGGTCGGCGGGCGGTCGTCCAGGAGGGCCTGGCCGAGGGGGGTGAGGGTGTGGCGCACGCCGGAGCCGGTGCGTTCGGTGGTGAGCAGACCGGCGGCGCGCAGCACGGTGGCGTGGTGGCTGGCGGTGGCGGCGGACGTCCCGGTGCGGCGGGCGAGTTCGGCGGTGCCGGCCGGGTCGGCCGCCGCCCGCAGGGTGCGGGCCCGGGTGGCGCCCAGCAGGGCGACCAGCGCGCCGGCCGGGTCCGCGGCGGACGCGGCCCAGACGGTCCGGTAGGTGGCGAGGTCGCGGGCCAGCGGGTAGTGCAGCACGAGCGGGTGCTCCGGTCCGCGGTTGTCGGTCAGGGCGAGCGGCTCGGGCCAGAAGAAGGTGGGCACCAGCACGATGCCGGTCCCGCGCAGCCGCACGTCCACGTCCAGCGGGCAGGGCACCGTCAGCACCGGTGACTCCCAGCGGATGTCCGGGTGCAGCGAGCCGAGCAGGCCGTCCAGTCCGCTGTCGGCCACGGCCAGCGCCCGCAGGGTCCGCTCGGTGTGCGCGGCCGCCAGCAGCTGCGACCAGTACGGGGCCACCGCGAAGGCGTGGTACTCGCGGAGCCTGCGGTCGACGACGGTGCGCCACTCCCGGGAGCCGCCGTGCAGTTCGCGCACCCAGCGGGGCGTCCCCGGCCGCAGGTACTCCAGGACCCGCAGATCCGCCGCCCACCGCCGGCGCGACAGCGACCAGGTGTGCTCCAGGCTGTCCGGCAGGCTGTCGGTGGCGGCGTGCAGAAAGGCCTCCGGCGCCCCCGCCGCCCCCGCGGCGGTCGCCAGTTCGAACAGCATCCCCTGTTCCGGGCGCAGCCGTTTGCGGGTCCTGCTGCGCCATCCCTCCAGGGCCGCTCCTCCCACGTCGCGGGCCTGTACCAGTGACAGGCTCAGGACCGTCTCGGCGAGCGGGTCGGGTGCCCGCGCGATCCGGACCCTGGTCAGGTCGTCGTGGGTGAAGTGGATACGCAGCAATCCGGTCCCTTCCGTCGGCCTCCCGGCGGGGTGCGGCGATGTCCCGGACTCGCCCCCGCCGATCCCTGCGGCCCCGGGAGGCCGCAGGGCCCACCGTAGGCGGAACGTTCGGGCGCGTCGGGCGCGTTGCCCGGCTCTGACCGCTTCGTGGCACGCCCCGGACATTGCCCCGCCCGAATTCGATGCAGCTCGAATGGTCTTGGGACGAACTCCGTCGGTTCGTGAGACTGACCGTCGGGGGTGCCCCACCGCGGCGCCCCGACCCCCCAGCCGAGGAGTGCACCGATCATGCGAATCACCCGTCGGTCCGCCGTCCGTTCCGGTGTCGTCGCGGGCACCCTGCTCGCCGGCGCGACCCTGCTCGCCGCCCCGGCGCAGGCCGCGCCGGTGCTGCACGGTTACGCCAACATCGTCCAGGGCAAGTGCCTCGACATCCAGGGCGCTTCCACCGCCGAGGGCGCGATGCTCCAGGAGTTCAGCTGCAAGAACGCCTCGAACCAGCGGTTCTGGACGGACGACGCCGCCGTCGGCGGGACGGAGATCCGGGTGCAGAGCTCGTTCCTCTGTATCGAACCGACCACGCCGAACTCCTACAGCAGCGTCATCCAGCGACAGTGCTCCGGCGCCGACACCCAGCGCTGGGAGCTGACCCCGGCCGGCGTCAACGCCGTCACCATGAAGAACAAGGCGTCCGGCCTGTGCCTGCAGGACTGGCTGTCGGGCGACGGCAGCCGGCGCCAGGTGAACATGATGCCGTGCAACGGCAGCGCCTACCAGCAGTGGTCGCTGCGCTGATTCCGGCGCCGCGTTCCCGGCACGGCCGTCAGGCGGCCGTGCCGGGGGCGGTGGTGGAGCCGGCCTGGAGGCCCAGGGTGCGTTCGGCCTTGGTCACGGCGGCGCGGTAGTAGAGGGAGGCGAGTTCGGCGTCGTCCGAGTCCTGCTGGAAGTACCCGTAGCCGAGCGCGACGTCACCGAGGCGTTCGATGCCGAGGTAGCCGACGAGCCGGGTGCCGGCGAGGGTGCCGTCGAGGCGGACGGCCGGGGCGTCCTGGCGGTCACCGAGGGCGACCGGGGTGACGGTGAAGGTCACGCTCTCGCCGGTGTCGCTGCTGAAGTCGATGCTGGGGCATTCGGTGAACGCGGAGTCGACGGTGTCGAGGTCGGCGGCCAGCTCCCCGGACTCCTCCGCGGTGAGGAACTCGGTGATCAGCGGGTAGCCGTCCGGGCCCTCGAACTGGACCTCCTGGTACGGGCTCTGGGCGCGACTGGGCAGTTCCTCGGTCACCGTGCCGTTGAGCAGGGCGCGCAGGGCGTCGCAGCCGGCCAGCGGGGTGGCGCCGGCGCTGGGGCTGGGGCTGGGGCTGGGGCTGGAACCGTCCTCGGGCTCGGGGCTCTCGGTGTCCAGCGGGATCTCGGTGAAGTCGGGGCCGAGTTCGGCCGCGGTCAGCAGGGCCGCCCTGAGCTGCTCGTCGGTGGGTGGCTGGGCGGCGGCGCCGACGGCGCTCAGGGGTACGTCCGCGCTCGCGGGCGGGGCCGCGGTCGCGGGCGGGGCCGGCGAAGCGGCGGCGAGCTGGGCACCGCCGAGGGTGAGCGCCGTGGTGACGGCCACCGCGGTGAGGGCGGAGAGAGGCCTCGGGAGGGACATGCGGGCCCCCGGTCGAGAGGTCGGGCAGGGACAGGCGTCCAGTGTCCCACCGGGGGCTCCGACCCGCCCGCCCGGCGGGCATCACCGCAGTTCAGGAGGGGTTTACCGAGGCCGGGGGCAGCTGGTCGACGGTCTCCGCGAGCCAGCGCACCCAGAAGGTCTCCAGGCCGATCCCGGCCCGCAGCACGGCGTGCTGGAGCGGGTCGCCGTCCGGCTCCGCGCCGGCCGGGAAGTCGCGCCGCTCGATCTCCTCGTAGTGCTCCAACTGCTCACGGTGCCGGGCGAGATGGCGGCGCAGCTCGGCGTCGAGCCCGGCCGTGCCGACCACGGCGGCGGCGCGCAGCCGCAGCAGCAGCGGGTCGCGGATCGGCCGGGGGGCGTCCGCGGCGGCCGTCCACCGCCGCAGTTCGGCGCGGCCGGCGGGCAGCACCTCGTACTCCTTCTTCTGCCCGCGCACCGGCCCGGCCTGCGGGAGCGCCCGGATCAGGCCGGCGGTCTCCAGGCGGCCCAGTTCGCGGTAGATCTGCTGGTGGGTGGCGGACCAGAAGAAGCCGATCGACTTGTCGAACCGCCGGGTCAGCTCCAGCCCGGAGGACGGCTTCTCCAGCAGGGCGGTGAGGATGGCGTGCGGCAGCGACATGCACCGAATCCTAAGGCGGGCCCTGGAGACGTGTGCGATGCGTCGCCGCCGCACGCGTGCGGGGTGCATACGGGTACGTGCGTGCGGGGTGCGTGCGGGTGCGTGCTCAGAGGGTGGCGGCGAGTTCGGTGCCCTGCTTGATGGCGCGCTTGGCGTCGAGTTCGGCCGCCACGTCGGCGCCGCCGATGAGGTGCGGGGTGACGCCGAGCGCGCGCAGGGCGGCATCAAGGTCGCGGCGCGGCTCCTGGCCGGTGCAGAGCACCACGGTGTCGACGGGCAGCAGCTGCGGCTCGCCGTCGAGGGTGAGGTGCAGGCCGGCGTCATCGATCCGCTCGTACGACGCGCCGGCGACCATGGTGACGCCGCGGTGCTTCAGCTCGGTGCGGTGGATCCAGCCGGTGGTCTTGCCGAGCCCGGCGCCGACCTTGCCGGCCTTGCGCTGCAGCAGGTGGACCCGGCGCGGCGGCTCGGGACGCTCCGGGCGGGCGAGGCCGCCGCGCTCGCGGTACTCCTCGTCGATGCCCCAGTGGCGGCGGTGCACGGCCGGGTCCAGGCTCGCCGCGTCGCCCGCGTCGGTGAGGTACTCGGCGACGTCGAAGCCGATGCCGCCCGCGCCGATGACCGCCACCCGCTCGCCGACGGCCGCACCGTCGCGCAGCACGTCGAGGTAGCCGAGCACGCTGGGGTGGTCGACGCCCGGCAGGTCGGCGGGGTCGGGCACGCGCGGGGTGACGCCGGTGGCGAGGACCACCTCGTCGAAGCCCTCGGCGGCGAGTTCGGCCGCCTCCACCCGGGCACCGAGGCGCAGTTCCACGCCGAGGGAGTCGAGGCGGTGGCGGTAGTAGCGCAGGGTCTCGGCGAACTCCTCCTTGCCCGGGATGCGGCGGGCGATGTCGAGCTGGCCGCCGATGGTGTCGGCCGCGTCGAACAGGGTGACCCGGTGGCCGCGTTCGGCGGCGGTGACGGCGCACGCGAGGCCGGCCGGTCCGGCGCCGACGACGCCGATCCGCCTGGCGAGCCGGGTCGGGGCGAGGACCAGCTCGGTCTCGTGGCAGGCGCGCGGGTTGACCAGGCAGGAGGTGATCTTCCCGCTGAAGGTGTGGTCGAGGCAGGCCTGGTTGCAGCCGATGCAGGTGTTGACGGCCTCGGGGCGGCCCTCGGCGGCCTTGGCGACGAAGTCGGGGTCGGCGAGCAGCGGGCGGGCCAGCGAGACGAGGTCGGCGCAGCCGTCGGCGAGCAGTTGCTCGGCCAGCTCCGGGGTGTTGATCCGGTTGCTGGTGACCAGCGGGACGGACACCGAGCCCATCAGCTTCCTGGTCACCCAGGCCCAGGCGCCGCGCGGCACCGAGGTGGCGATGGTGGGGATGCGGGCCTCGTGCCAGCCGATGCCGGTGTTGATGAGGGTGGCACCGGCCTCCTCGACGGCCCGGGCGAGGCGGATCACCTCGTCGAGGGTGGAGCCGCCGGGGACGAGGTCGAGCATGGAGAGCCGGTAGACGAGGATGAAGTCGGGGCCGACCCGCTCGCGGACCCGGCGGACGATCTCGACCGGGAAGCGCATCCGGTTCTCGTAGGAGCCGCCCCAGGCGTCCTCGCGGTGGTTGGTGGCGGCGGCGGTGAACTCGTTGATCAGGTAGCCCTCGGAGCCCATGATCTCGACGCCGTCGTAGCCGGCCCGCCGGGCGAGTTCGGCGCAGCGGGCGAAGTCGTCGATGGTCCGCTCGACCTCGTCGGCGCTCAGGGCGCGGGGCGGGAAGGGGCTGATCGGGGCCTGGACGGCACTGGGGGCGACCAGGCCGGGGTGGTAGGCGTAGCGGCCGAAGTGCAGGATCTGCAGCGCGATCCGGCCGCCGGCGGCGTGCACGGCGTCGGTGACCACGCGGTGCCGGTCGGCCTCCCGCTCCGTGGTGAGCATGGCGCCGCCGTCCCACGGGCGGCCGGCCTCGTTGGGGGCGATGCCGCCGGTGACGATGAGGCCGACGCCGCCGCGGGCGCGTTCGGCGTAGAAGGCGGCCATCCGCTCGAAGCCGTCCGGGGCCTCCTCCAGGCCGACGTGCATGGAGCCCATGATCACGCGGTTGGGGAGGGTGGTGAAGCCGAGGTCGAGCGGGCGCAGCAGGTGCGGGTAGGGCGCCTGCGGGGCTTCGGTGGCGGCGGTCGTCGTCACGGGGTCTCCTGGGACGGGCGGGGGCGGCCCCGGGGGGCTGGTGGTTACCACACGGTAGGGGACGGGGATCCGCTTATGCAACCAGTTGCATAGGTGATCCGCGGAACACGTGCGGAGGCCGCTGCGGACTTTCGCTGACGGATCATCAGTTCACGTCGTATCGTCGACGCTACGACGGACGGGGCCGGTCGGCCCGGCGAGGAGGACGGTCGTGCGGGGTGGATCGGTCGCCGTGGTCGGCGGCAGCGTCGCGGGGTGCGCGTTCGCGCGGGCGGCGGCCCGGGGCGGCGCCGAGCGGGTCACCGTGCTGGAGCGCAGCCCGGGGCACCTGGAGGACCGCGGGGTGGGCCTGTGCGTCGTGCTGGACCGCTACGACGAACTGGTGCGGGCCGGGCACCTCGACGACGGCATCCGCCACCACCCCGTCACCGCCCGGCACTGGGTGGCCCGCGGCGAGGACGGCGACCCGCGCGGGCGGGTGCTGTGGGTGCAGCCGATGGCCATGCACTCCTACCACTGGGGCGTGCTCTGGCAGGGGCTGCGCGAACGCATCCCGGACGGCGTGGAGTTCCGGCCCGGCACGGCCGTCACGGCGGTCGGCGGGGGCGGTGCCGGTGGCGGTGCCGGTGGCGGTGCCGGTGGCGGTAGCGGCTCCGGTTCGGGCGACGTCGGCGCCGGGCCCGCGTGGGTGGAGACGGCGTCCGGCGGGCGCGAGGAGTACGACCTGGTGGTCGGCGCCGACGGCCACCGCTCGGTGGTGCGCGCCGCCGTCTGCCCCGAAGCCCGGTCCGAGTACGCCGGGTACGTCGCCTGGCGCGGCAGCTTCGACGCCCGGCTGCTCGACACCCTCCCGGGCGGCGCGGCCCGCTGGCCCGAGGAGGAGGTGATCACCGTCTGCTACCCCGGCGGCCAGGTCGTCCTCTACCGCATCCCCGGGCTCACCCCCGGCTCCACCCTGGTCAACTGGGTCTTCTACGCCCCCGCGCCCGCCTGGCTGCGGCGCGCCGACGAGGACTCCGACCCGCTCGGCTTCCCGGTCGGCGCGCTCGACACCGCCCGTCACGGCGAACTGGCCGAACTCGCCGAACGCGTCCTGCCGCCGTACTGGGCGGGCGTGGTCGCCCTCACCCCGGTCGAACGGATCCTGCTCCAGCCGATCCACGACCTCGCGACCCCGCGCCGCACCGCCGGGCGCCTGCTGCTGGCCGGCGACGCGGCCACCCTCGTCCGCCCGCACACCACCAGCGGCGCGGCCAAGGCGCTGCAGGACGCCTGCGCCTTCGAGGACGCCTGGCGGGCGGCCGACGACTGGGCCGGACTGCTGCCCGGCTACGACCTCGAACGCGGCGAGGCCGGGCGCGCCCTGGTGGACCTCAGCCGCCGGCTCGGCCGGGCGCAGGTCACCGGGGCACCCGACTGGTCGGCCATCGACGGGCCGGGGATGGCCGCGTGGTGGCGCGGACAGCTGGGCACCTCGGGCGGGTTCGGCGGCCTGGCACTGGACCGGAAGCCGAACCCGCCGTCGGCCGACGGGAACTGACCCGCCGTCACCGCTCGGATCAGACGTTCACGCCGTAGTCGGTGGCGATGCCGCGCAGGCCGGAGGCGTAGCCCTGGCCGATCGCGCGGAACTTCCACTCGGCGCCGTTGCGGTACAGCTCGCCGAAGACCATCGCCGTCTCGGTGGAGGCGTCCTCGGTGAGGTCGTAGCGGGCGATCTCCTGGCCGTTGGCCTGGTTGACGATCCGGATGAAGGCGTTGCGCACCTGCCCGAAACTCTGGAACCGGGCATCCGCGTCGTAGATCGACACCGGGAAGACCACCCTGACCACGTCGGCCGGGACGGCCTCCAGGTCGACCTTGATCTGCTCGTCGTCGCCGTCGCCGCCACCGGTCAGGTTGTCGCCGCTGTGCTCGACCGAACCGTCCGGGCTGCGCAGGTTGTTGAAGAAGACGAAGTGCTGGTCCGAGACGACCTTGCCGTGCGCGGTGCAGAGCAGCGCACTCGCGTCCAGGTCGTAGTCGGCGCCGGTGGTGGTACGGACGTCCCAGCCGAGCCCGACGATGACGGCCGTCAGCCCCGGCGCTTCCTTGGTCAGCGAGACATTGCCGCCCTTGGCCAGCGAAACTCCCACGATTGCCCTCCTCGGTCGCTCTCTCTGCCGAAGAATCTACAGCACTGTAGAGATCACGGGCATCCGTTGCCCGAGGACGACAGCATCCGGGCCACGTGGTCCGGCAGCAGACAGGCCTGGCGGGCCAGCAGCTCGACGAAGGCCGCCGTCAAGGCGTCCGGCCTGGTGCGGGTGTACGCCACCAGCGGCCGCCGTACCGGCGGTTCGGGCCGGCGCACCAGCCCGTCGAACCCGGTCGGCACGATGTTCGCCGGCACCAGCGCCGGCCCCAGTCCGGCCGCCGCGAGCAGCGGCGCCGCCGCCGTCTGCTCGGTGCGCACCGCCGCCCGGGGCCGGAACCCGGCCTCCGCGCAGGCCGCGTCCAGCAGGTCCGCCAGACCGTTGCCCGGGGCGTAGTGCACCCAGTCGCGTCCGGCCAGCGCCGCCAGCGGCACCCGGCCCGCCGCCGCCGGCCCGTCCTCCTCGCCTTCCTCCGGAAGAACCAGGACGAACTCCTCCACCCCCAGCTCCCGGACCGGCCCCTCCCAGTCCGCCGGCGGCGTCCCCACCGCCACGTCCGCCTGCCCGGCCGCCATCGCCGCCCGCAGCTCCTCGGTGTGCGCGAACTCCCGCAGCCGGATCCGCACCGCCGGATGCGCGGCCCGCCAGGCCCGCAGCACCGGCGGCAGGATGCCCAGGCTCACCGAGTACACCGTCGCCAACTCCAGTTCCCCGCCCGCGAGTCCGGCCGCCTGCCGGGCCGCCGCGCGCAGCCGCTCGGCGTCCGCCAGCGCCGCCCGCGCGTGCGGCAGCACCGCCCGCCCCATCGGCGTCAGCCGCACCGCCCGCGGCAGCCGCTCCAGCAGCGGCCCGCCGACCGCCTTCTCCAGCGCCCGCACCTGGTGCGACAGCGCGGGCTGGGTGACGTGCAGCAGCTCGGCGGCGCGGGTGAAGGAGCCGGTGTCGACGACGGTCACCAGGTACTCGAACTGCCGGAGGGTAGCCATGCACACAGTTTATGGCTTTCCCAGAAAACAAGCCTTGGACGCATCACCGCTGCTCGGCGCAGCCTTTCCCCATGACGAACACCAACACCGACACCGAGCTCCCCCTCGCCTCCCGCCGCGTCGTCGTGGTCGGCGCCGGCTCGCACACCGGCCGCGCCCTCGCCCACGCCGCCTCCGCCGCCGGAGCCGAACTGATCCTCGCCGGCCCGGACCCGCGCAAGCTGGAGTGGACGGCCGGCGAACTGTCCGGCCCCGCCAAGGTCGTCCCCGTCGACCTCGCCGACGAGGCCTCCATCGCCGCCCTCGCCGCCGCCACCGGCCGCTTCGACCACCTGGTCTCCACCGCCGCCATGCCCGCCAACGGCCCGCTCGCCGAGCTCGAACTCGCCGACGTCCACCGGGCGTTCGCCGCCAAGGTCTACGGCCCGCTGCTGCTCGCCAAGCACCTCGCCCCGAACGCCGCCACCGACACCCCCGACGGCGCCTCGTTCACCTTCTTCTCCGGCGTCGCCGCCTGGCGCCCGGCCCCCGCCCGCACCGTGATGGCCACCACCAACGGCGCCCTCGCCTTCCTCGTCCAGGCCCTCGCCGTCGAGATCGCCCCGGTCCGCGTCAACGCCGTCTCCCCCGGCATCGTCGACACCGGCGCCTGGGACCGCCTGGGCGCCGACAAGGCCGCCTTCCTCCACTCCACCGCCACCCGCAACCCCGCCCGCCGCACCGGCACCACCGACGACCTGGTCCGCGCCGTCCACTTCGCCATGACCAGCCCCTTCGTCACCGGCACCACCCTCCACATCGACGGCGGCGCCCGCCTGGCCTGAGCGCCGGCCGCGGCTAATCGAGGTACGGCGACTCGAACTCGTCGACTCGGAGGCCGGACTCGCGGACCACCCGGACGGCTTCCTCCGGCGAGTGCGCGGCGCCGAGGTACATGTAGTAGTCGTAGCCGAAGTGCACGAAGAAGCCGCCGTCACCGACGAGCCTGCACCAGACGAACTCCTCGCGCAGAATCGACCTCGCCAGCTCGATCGCCTCGTCGAGCGCCAGCCGGTCCCCCTCGGCGACCCGCTGCCACCACGGGCTCTCGGGGTAGACCTCCAGCCCGTCGACCCGCAGCCCGGTCACCCCCTGCACCGCCGCGAACCGGCGGACGGCCGCGAGATACCGCCCCTCCGTCTCCAGGTACTCCGCTTCGGTGAGCACCTCCCCACCGAAGCTCCCACCGATGTCGGACATCGCCGTCCACGCCGGCACCGTCCCCGCCCGCTCCTCCGCCGAGTACTTCACCACCCGGTACTGGAACACCGGCCCGCCCCCAACCCTCCGCCAACCCGCCAACCCGCCAACCCGCCAACCTACCGACCGGTCCACCACCCCAGGACACACCTCGGCCGCGGAGAGAACCCTCCCCGCGGCCGAGGTCAGCATGCGTCCCGAACGAAATCGCCAATCGGGGTCCAGGCCAGGCGATGCCGCTCGCCGCCCACGCAGGTCATGCAGGGTGAGGGCCGCTCGGCACACACCCGGCGCCCGAGAGCTCCGACCCGCACGGGCACCACCGCCACAGCGGTTTTCGTGCAAGATCATTGCCATTGCCGCACTCTCGGACACCTTGGCGGGTTGGTCGTAGACTGACCGTGTTTCCGCCGGACCGGTCGGGAGGCCCCCATGCGTCAGCGGCACAGCTTCCACCTCGACCGGGGTGGCCGTTCCGTCACGGTGAACGTCCGCTCCGGGTGGATCACCGAGACCGAGGTGCTGGTGGACGGCAAGGAGGTGGCCTTCCACCGGGTGCACGGTCACGGGGTGTACCCGCTCGCGCTCGCCGCGGAACTGCCGGGGCCGCCGGAGGGGCCCGGGCGGCCGGTGGCGGTGCGGCTGGAGCGGACCGGCGTGGCGGAACGGCCGCTCGACTGCACGCTGGAGCTGGGCGGGGCCGTGCACCCGATGGAGGAGCGGACGGAGCGCTGAGCCCTCAGCCCAGCTCCGCCGCGATCCCCTCCACCGCCGCCCGCGCCCGCTCCGCGTCCGCCGGGACGAGGCCGATCCGGGTGCGCCGGTGCAGCACGTCCTCGGCGTCCAGCGCGCCCTCGTGGGTGAGCGCGTACGCGATCTCGGCGCGGCTGACGTCGATCCCCTCCGCGACCGGCGCGCCGTACCCGGCGCCCAGCAACTCCTCCCCCGCCGCCAGCACTTCGCGCGCCGCGCCGCCGTGCCGGGCGAGCAGCGAGGCCGCCACCTCGCCCTCCGGCACCGGGCGGCTGTCGCGGTGGCCGGGTGCGCCGACCAGCGGCAGGCGGGCCGTCCAGCAGGCGCGGGCGGGCAGGCCGCGCAGCCGGACGGCGGTGTCCACCGCGTCCTCGGCCATCCGGCGGTAGGTGGTGAGCTTGCCGCCGACCACGGTGATCACGCCGTCCGGCGACTCCAGGACGGCGTGCTGCCGGGAGAGGTCGGCGGTGGCGCCGTCGCCGGTGTCGATCAGCGGCCGCAGTCCGGCGTAGGCGCCGCGCACGTCGGCCCTGGTCAGGGCGGTCTCCAGGGCGGCGTTCACGGTGTCGAGGAGGAAGTCCAGCTCGGCCTCGGTGGGCTGCGGCTCGTCGGGGATCGGGCCGGGGGCGTCCTCGTCGGTGAGGCCGATCGCCACCCGGCCGAGCTGCTGCGGCAGCGCGAAGACGAAGCGGCTGGTGGAGCCGGGGACGGGCACGGTGAGCGCGGCGGCGGGCCGGCCGAGCGCGGCCGCGTCGACCACCAGGTGGGTGCCCCGGCTGGGGCGCAGCCGGATGGACGGGTCCACCTCGCCCGCCCACACGCCGGTGGCGTTGACGACGGCGCGGGCGCCGAGGAGAAACGATTCGCCGGTCAGGGTGTCGGTGAGCCGGGCGCCGGTCCCGGTCACCTGCTCGGCGCGCACCCGGGTCAGCACGGACACCCCGTACTGCGCCGCCGTGCGGGCCAGTGCCACCACCAGGCGGGCGTCGTCGACGAGTTGGCCGTCATGGGCGACCAGCGCGCCGGACAGCCCGGTGCCGCGCAGGCCCGGCACCAGGGCGCGGGCCCGGGCGGCACCCACCTTGCGCACCCGCGGCAGCAGGCTGCCCGGGGTGCCGGCGCTCAGCCGCAGCGCGTCGCCGGCGAGGAAGCCGGCCCGGACCAGGGCGGTCTGCGCGGGCTTCATCAAGCCGTCCAGCAGCGGCACCAGTTGGGGCAGTGGACGGACCAGGTGCGGGGCGGTGCGGGTCATCAGCACACCGCGCTCGACGGCGCTCTCGCGGGCCACGCCGATCCGCCCGGAGGCGAGGTAGCGCAGGCCGCCGTGGACGAGCTTGGAGCTCCACCGGCTCGTCCCGAAGGCGAGGTCACGGGCCTCGACCAGGGCCACGCAGAGCCCGCGCGCGGCCGCGTCCAGGGCGACGCCCACGCCGGTCACCCCGCCGCCGATCACCAGCAGGTCGACGGCCGGCCCGGCGGCGAGCGCGTCGAGGTCCAGCTCCCGGCGGCGGGCGGTGAGTCGGGTGGTCCCGGCGAAGGGCCCGGCGGTGGTGGTCATCTGCGGTCTCCGTAGCGGCTCGGGGTCGTCGGGTTCACGGCGTGGGACAGCCGTCAGGAGCGCGGGTTCACGGCGCGATACAGCCCGTCAAGGCGCGGGTTCACGGCGCGAGGTAGCCGTCGAGGGCGCGGGCGAGTTCGCGCCGCCAGGCCGGCTCGGGCAGCAGCGAGGCCACCATGCGGTGCGACTGGACGGTGGACTGGGCGATCAGCAGCACCATCGCGGCGAGCTCGACCGGCTCGCCGGCCCGGATCGAGCCGTGCCGCTGCCCCTCGGCGATGCCGGCCTCCAGCGCCTCCAGCAGCCCGCGCTGGCTCTCGCCGAGGCGCTCGACCACGTACTCGAAGAGCGTGTCGGAGTCGGCCGAGCGCAGCAGCGCGCCGAGCACCGGGTGGTCGCGCAGCCGGACGGCCACCTCGACGACGCCCTCGACGAACGCGGCCCGGTCGGCGCCGGCGAGCCGGACGGCGTCCCGGGTGGCCCCGATCTCGCGGGTGAGCAGCGCGCCGATCACCGCCCGCACGTCCGGCCAGCGCCGGTAGACGGTCGGCCGGCTCACCCCGGCACGGCGCGCGATCTCAGCCAACTGGGTTCGGCGCACGCCGAGTTGGACGATCAGCTCGGCGGCGGCGTCGAGGATCGCGTCGTCGGTTCCGCGCGGTTCGGCGGACGGTCCGGGGCCTCCGGGGCCATCGTTACTACTTGACATGATGTGTAAAACTGTAACGCATGACCCCCGAGAAGCAAGCAGCGCCGGCCGGAGCCGCCGCGCTGCCCCTCCCCCCGATGAAGTGGGACGCCTGGGGCGACCCGGCCCTCGCCAAGGAGCTGTCCGCCGACATCAAGGGCCTGCTCGCCGCCGCCCTCGGCGTCACCGGCGACGCCGCCCCCGGCCCGGACGCCTCGGAGGTCGTGCTGCGGCCCTCCGCCCTCACCCCCGAGGACCTCGCGGCGCTCGTCGCCGTCGTCGGCGAGGCCCACGTCGGCACCGCCGACGCCGACCGGCTCCCGCGGGCCGGCGGCAAGTCCACCCCCGACCTGCTGCGCCGCCGCTCGCGCGCGCCGCAGGACGCGCCCGACGCCGTGGTGCTGCCCGGCGGCGAGGAGGAGATCGCCGCGCTGCTCGCCGTCTGCGCCGAGCGCCGGATCGCGGTCGTGCCGTTCGGAGGCGGCACCAGCGTCGTCGGCGGGCTGGAGCCGCGGCGCGACGGGTTCGCCGCCGTCGTCTCCCTCGACCTGCGCCGCCTCGACGGGCTGCTCGACCTCGACGAGACCTCCGGCGAGGCGCTGCTCGGCGCCGGCCTCACCGGCCCGGCCGCGGAGGCGCTGCTCGCCGAGCGCGGCTTCGAACTCGGCCACTACCCGCAGAGCTTCCGCTTCGCCACCATCGGCGGCTTCGCGGCCACCCGTTCCTCCGGGCAGAACTCGGCCGGCCACGGGCGGTTCGACGAGATGGTGCGCGGCCTGCGCGTCGTCACCCCGGCGGGCGTGCTGGACCTCGGCCGCGCCCCCGCCTCCGCCGCCGGCCCGGACCTGCGCGAGCTGTTCCTCGGCTCGGAGGGCACCCTCGGCGTGATCACCGCCGTACGGGTGCGGGTGCACCCCGTGCCGGCCGTCAAGGCGTACGAGGCCTGGTCGTTCGCCGACTTCGTCACCGGCACCGCCGCGCTGCGCGCCGTCGAGCAGCAGGACACCGGACCGACCGTCATCCGGCTCTCCGACGAGGCCGAGACCATGGTCAACCTCGCGATGACCGACAAGATCGGCGGCGAGGCCGCGGTGACCGGCTGCCTGGCCGTCACCGTCTTCGAGGGCACCGCCGAGCAGGTAGCCGCCCGCCACCAGCTCACCCGCGCCGCCCTGCTCGCCGCCGGCGGCACCTCGCTCGGCGAGGCGCCCGCCCGGGCCTGGGAGCACGGCCGGTTCAACGCCCCCTACCTGCGCGACTCGCTGCTCGACGCGGGGGCGCTGTGCGAGACGCTGGAGACCGCCACCAACTGGCAGCAGCTGCCGGCCCTGCGGTTCGCCGTCACCGCCGCGCTGACCGAGGCGCTGCCCGGCGCCCTCGTCCTGTGCCACATCTCGCACGTCTACCCGACCGGCGCCTCCCTCTACTTCACCGTGGTCGCCGCGCTCGGCGAGGAGCCGCTGGAGCGCTGGGGCGCCGCCAAGCGCGCCGCCTGCGACGCCATCGTGCGCTCGGGCGGCACCATCACCCACCACCACGCGGTGGGCACCGACCACCGCCCCTGGATGGCGCAGGAGATCGGCGAGGTCGGGGTACGCATCCTGCGCGCCGTCAAGGCCGAGCTGGACCCGGCCGGCATCCTCAACCCGGGCAAGCTGATCCCATGAGCGGCCGGAGAACCATCGCCCGCGTCGTTCTCCTCACCAACCCCGCGGCGGCCGCCGGCCACTCCGAGCTGGCCGCCCGCCGCGCCACCGCCCGCCTGCGCGCCCACGGCATCACCGTGGACGCGCGGGCGGGGACCTCGGCCGCCGACTCGCTCGCCCTCGCGCGCTCGGCCGTCGCCTCCGACTCCTGCGACGCGCTGGTGGTCGTCGGCGGCGACGGGATGATCAACCTCGCGCTGCAGGCCGTCGCCGCCACCGCCACCCCGCTCGGCGTCGTACCGGCGGGCACCGGCAACGACCACGCCCGCGCGCACGGCCTGCCCCGCGACGACGCCGAGGCCGCCGCCGACGTCATCGCCGCCGGCCACACCCGCACCGTCGACCTCGGCCGGATCACCGGCGCGGACGGCACCACCCGGTGGTTCGGTTCCGTGCTCGCCAGCGGCTTCGACTCCCTGGTCAGCGACCGCACCAACCGGCTGCGCTGGCCGCGCGGCCGGATGCGCTACCACCTCGCGATCGCCGTCGAGTTCGCCAACCTCCGCCCGCTGCCGTTCCGGATCACCCTCGCCGACGGCACCGTGATCGGCCGCGACCTCACCCTCGCCGCGGTCGGCAACACCAGCAGCTACGGCGGCGGCATGCTCATCTGCCCCGGCGCCGACCCCGCCGACGGCCTGCTCGACGTCACCCTCGTCGACGCCATGCCCCGCCGGCGCATCGCCCGTTTCTTCCCCACCCTCCTCAAGGGCACGCACATCACCCACCCCCAGGTCACCACCCACCGCACCCCGTCCCTGCACCTCTCCTCCCCCGCCATCACCGCCTACGCCGACGGCGAGTTCATGGCCCCGCTCCCGCTCACCGTCAGCGCCGTCCCCGCCGCCCTCCACCTGCTCACCCCGGCGCCCTGAGCACGGCCGCCCGGCACGGGGGCGGCGGGGCGCAGCCGTGGTCGCGGATGCGGTGGACCACCGGGGCCGGTGCCGCGAAGCCGGCGCCGCCGCTGTTGACCGCCCCGGCCGCCGGCTGCGGCACTACCCCAGCTCCAGCCGCTCCCAGGCGAACCCGTCGCCCCAGGACGGCTCGCGGCGGGCCCAGGCGGTCATGGCGGCGATCACCGGCCCGGCGTCGCCCAGGAGCACCTGGAAGTGCCGGTCCGCCCCGCCGTCGCGGTGCTCCAGCGTGTAATCCCCGCCCTCCTCGTGCCAGACCTGCACGTAGACGTCCGGCTCGTCGGGTATCCGCTCGACCACCAGGAAGCGGTCCTTGCGCTCCCCGATCCGCCGCACCAGCCCCGCCAGCGCCTCGGCCTCCGGCCGCGGGTGGCTCTCGTCGTTCTCCGTCCGCACCGTGATCTCCAGCATGACGCCAGATCCTGGCACGGGGCACTGACAATCGGCGGCGGTGAACCAGTGGGTCTCGACGTGCCGGGCGAGGGAGTAGGGGTGCCGCGGGTCGGTGAGCATCCGGTGGACGAACTCCGCCGAGGTGCAGTCGAACCGCTGCCAGGGCTCCCACGCGTCGCCGCGGGCGAGGACCGGCCAGGCCTCCGGGTCCGGCCCCTCCAGCAGCCAGCAGAACGCGTGCTCGGCCGAGGACACCGCCCACTGGAGCAGCCGGAGCGCGGGCCCGTCGGCGGGGCCGGTGGCCGGGTCGTCGGCGGCCGGGTCGTCGGCGGGGGGTTCGAGGCGGGCGTACTCCGCTCCCGGCGTGCAGAGTTCGAGGCTGTCGTCGAAGCTGCCCGCGCCGAAGGTCTCGACCAGCAGCTTGTAGTCGCGGGGCAGGCGAAGGCCCAGCTCCCCCTCCACCGCCGCCCAGTCGACCGGCCGCCGGGGCCCGTGCCGGCCGGTGAGCGCGGCGAGGTCCTCGACCCATGACGAGCCGGCGGGTCCTGTCCGGCGCTGCGCGACGGGCGCCGTCACGACGGTGAGGGCCTCCCCGTCGCCCGTGAACCGGCCGACGCCGAGCCACCGCCGCCCCATGCTCCACCCGTACATCTCGACCGCCCGCTCCGCCAGCACCTCGGCCAGCGGCGGCCCGGGCAGCCGCCGCAGCGACGGATCCGTGAACCCGTCCAGGGCCACGGCCCTGGCGGGCCCGAACCGCGCCCTCAGCGCGGTCACCAGCGCCGCCAGATCGGTGGCGGCGAGTCCGGCCACCTGGTACCCCGGCCCGTCTTCCGGCAGCGGCCGGGCCAGGAGGTCGTCGATCACGGCGAGATGAGCGGTGTCGTCCATGGGCATGGAGTAAACCCCGGCGGTCCGACAGCCGGGTACCCGCGCCGGCCGGGGCCACCGGCCGGCGCTGCCGGGCCGTGGGGCACCGGTACGGCGGGGGCCGTCACGGCGTCAGGAACAGCTCGTCCAGGTGGTGGGTGAGGATGGCGAGCGCCGCTTCGCCGGTGCGCTGGCCGCCCAGCACGCTGGAGCCCAGGCCGTTGACCATGGCCAGCAGGCCGGCGGCGGCGACCGCGGGGTCCTTGCCGGGGTCGATCTGGCCGGCCCGCTGCGCCGCGTCCAGCTGCTTGGCGAGGAAGCCCTCCAGCACCTCGGGCTGCCGCGCGCCGTGCTTCTCCAGAACCTCGGGGTCGCCCAGCACCAGGGTGTAGTAGGCGGCGAAGGTCCGGGTGATCCGGCGGCTCTCCGCGTCGGTGGGCAGGATGCAGGACAGGATCGCGGTCACGACGCCGCGCGGCGTGGGCGGGGAGCCCGCCGACTCGGCGATCCACCGCTCCATGCGGGCCTGGAGCTGGGCGGTCAGCCGGGCCAGGGCGTCCAGCAGCAGTCCCTGCTTGGTCTCGAAGTAGTACTGCACCAGCCGCAGCGAGACGCCCGCCTCGGTGGCGACCGCCCGCATGCTGGCCGACTGCAGCCCCTGGGTGTCGGCGATCCGCAGCAGCGCCTCCGCGATCTGCCGCCGGCGTTCCTCGTGCTCGACCCGCGCGTTCATGAACCCACCTCCCTGGTACACCCGTATCATGCCGTGATACACATGTACCATGCGAATCAGCGAGTTCAGGAACGACCGGGCACGGCAGCGTTTCCTCGCTGCCTACGAGCAGACCCTGGCGGAGCTCTGGCCCGGGCCACGAACGGCGATCGACCTGCCGACCTCCTTCGGCGCCACCCGCGTCTACCGCACGGGGCAGCAGGACGGCGCGCCCGTCGTCCTGCTGCCGGGCTCCGGCGGGAACGCGCTGATGTGGCACGGCTACGTCGAACTGCTGGCCCGGCACCGCCCGGTGCTCGCCGTCGACACCGTCGGCGAGCCGGGCGCGAGCGTGCAGAGCGCGCCGATCGCCGACGGCCGGGACGGCGCCGCCTGGCTGGACGAGGTGCTGACCGGGCTGGACGCGACGGACGCCCACCTCGTGGGCTGCTCCTACGGCGGCTGGCTGGCCCTGTGCCACGAGATCCACCACCCCGGCCGGACCGCCTCCCTCACCCTGCTGGACCCGGCGGGCTTCTCCGGGTTCGGCCCGCGCTTCTACGCCTGGCTGATCGCGGGCGCGCTCGCCTCGGCCGCGCCCCGGCCGCTGCGCCCCGGCCTGGCCCGTCTGATCGGCAACAGCGCCATCCTGGAGACCCGACTGATGGGCCTGATGCGCGCGTCGACCGGATTCCGCCGCGCGCTGCCGGTTCCGCCGGTCTTCTCCGACCAGGACCTGGACCGCCTGCGGGTGCCCGCACTGTTCCTGCTCGGGGCGCGCAGCGCCATGCACGACTCGCACGCGGTCGCCGAGCGCCTCGGCCGGCTGGTGCCCGCGGCCCGGGTGGCGGTGGTGCCCGGCGCCGGCCACGCGCTGACGAGCGACCGGCCGGACGTGGTCGCCGACCACCTCCTCGAAGCCATCGGGGCGTAGCGCCGGGCCGGCCGGGGCGGGGCGCCGGGTGACGGGCCGGCCGCCACTCCCCGGCGGGAACGGGTGACGGGCCTCAGACCCCCCGCCGCGCCGACACGGCGCCGGCGTCGATCGCCGCGACCAGCGCGGCGCGGTCGGCGGCGGTCCGGTCGGCGTACAGGACGGCGAAGTCGGCGACGGCCTCGGCGAAGGTGTCCGAGGTGCCGAGGTAGCCGGCGACGGCGAGGCGGTCGCCGGAGCGGGCGTGCGCGCGGGCCAGCGCGCGTCCGCAGAGGTCGGCGTAGCCCCGCAGGTCGGTGGGGGTCATGCCGCCGACGTCGACGGAGCCCTTCATGTCGCGCAGCTGGCGGCCGTAGAAGTGCCGGCCGGCCGGTCCGGTGGTCCAGCCGAGGAAGATGTCGCTGGCGGCCTGCAGGAGGTGCTGCCCGGTGACGACGCGCCGCCCGCCGTGCGCCACCGGGGCCTCGGCGGTGGGGCGGGTGGCGGGCAGGTGCTCCTCCAGGACGGACCGCCCGGCCTCCTTGATCTGGAGGAACAGCGGGTCGCGCTCGTCGCGGCCCTCCAGCAGGAGGATGAAGCAGCGGGTGCCGACGCTGCCGACGCCGACCACCTTGCGGGCGGCGTCGACCAGCTGGAAGCGGTCGAGCAGGACGCGGCGGTCCTCGGCGAGGGTGGCCCGGTAGTCGCCGAAGATCTTGCCGACCCGGCGCAGTTCGTCGCGCGCGACCGGTTCGAGCAGCGGCGGGTCGCTGACGATCCGGCGCCGGCCGTTCTCGTCCTGCTCGGTGAGCTTGCCGAAGGCCTGCAGGCTGGTGCGGCGGCGGGCCTTGTCGAGGGTGGCCTCGACGCGCTTGCGGCGGCTCTTGCGGACCAGCGGGAGGATGTCGTCGGTGTCGATCCGCGCGTACCAGACGTCGAGTTCGCCCATGTCGGCGAGGCGGCGCATGGCGAGGGCGTAACCCTGCGCGGCGGTGAGCGCGGCCCGGCGGACCCGCTCCTCGGTGTGGCCGTTGTCGCGGGCGGCGACGGCGACGCTGGCGGCGAGCCGTTTGACGTCCCACTCGAAGGGGCCGGGGTAGGTCTCGTCGAAGTCGTTGACGTCGAAGAGCAGTGCCCGCTCCGGGGAGGCGTACACACCGAAGTTCAACAGGTGGGCGTCGCCGCAGAGTTGGACGGTGATGCCGGTCTCGGGGACGGCCGCGAGGTCGGCGGCCATGACGGCGGCGGCGCCGCGCAGGAAGGCGAACGGGGATTCGGCCATCCGGCCGTAGCGGATCGGGTTGAGGTCGGTGAGCCGGTCCTCGGCCTGGCGGGCCAGGACGGTCAGCGGGTCGGGGCGGTCGGCGGCGGGGATCCAGCGGCCGTGGGCGGAGCGCGGGATCCGGTCGCGCGCGGCCCGGCCGCGCCGCCGGCGTTCGGTCGGACTGGTCATGCGCGGCTCCTCGGCGTGGCGGGGACGTGGCATACGTGGCGTACGCGGCGCTCCGGGGGCGGGCCGGCAGTGGGCCGCCTGCCCGCGACGCTAGGGCAGCCGGTGCGGCGCGGCATGTCGGGGCGGTACGTCGGGGCGCGGGGCCCGCGGCCCGCGGCGCGGGACCGGGGGCGCGCACAGCGGCGCGGGCGGGCGTCCGGAACGCCCGCCCGCGCTGCGCCGAACGGGTGACAGCGACCCGCGCGGGCGGCCGTCACTCCACAGGTCACTCCACCGGTCACTCCACGACGAAGTCCGCCATCATCGCCATGTCCTCGTGCTCCAGGTTGTGACAGTGCACCATGTACGACCCCGGGTAGTCGGTGAACCGCACCAGCACCTCCACCGCCTCCGCCGGCCGCAGGTCCACCGTGTCCTTCCAGCCCGCGTCGTACGGCCCCGGGTCGCCGCCGTTGCGCGAGAGCACCTGGAAGGCGTTCAGGTGCACGTGGACGGGGTGGTGGACGTCACTGAAGAACCGCCAGATCTCGGTGCTGCCCAGCACCGGGTCGGCGAGCGCGCGACCGGGCTGGTAGGACCGGTTGTTGATGGTCCAGTCGCCGTCGCGGCTGCGGCGGAAGCCGAAGGAGCGGGTGGCGACGGCGGCCTCGGGGTCGAGCCGTTCGAGGGCGCAGAGCCGCTCGGGGACGGCCGCGTCGTCGCTCACCCGGCGCGAGCCGACCTCGAAGAGCATCACCTCCTCGGTCCGGCCGCCGCCGAAGCGGTTCATCAGCCGGACCTCGGTGCCGGGCGCGTAGCGGGAGAAGTCCACCACCAGGTCGAAGCGCTCGGCGGGCGCGATCTCGACCGCGTCGTGCGTGACCGGGGACTCCAGCAGGCCGCCGTCGCCGCCGATCTGGACGAGCGCGTCGCCGCCCGGCGGCTGCGGGTCGAGCTCCAGCCGGTAGAGGCGGGCGTTGGAGGCGTTGAGCAGGCGCAGCCGGTAGCGGGCGCGGTCCACCGCGGCGCGCGGCCAGGGGGCGCCGTTGACCAGGATGACG
Source organism: Kitasatospora sp. NPDC002551 (assembly GCF_040296005.1). NCBI lineage: Bacteria > Bacillati > Actinomycetota > Actinomycetes > Kitasatosporales > Streptomycetaceae > Kitasatospora > Kitasatospora sp. NPDC002551. Next base: position 29,238 of record NZ_JBEOWI010000044.1, read on the forward strand.
TCGCCGAGCACGCCGTTCATGTACTCGTCGGTGACGCCCGGGACGGCGAGCGCGGGGTCGGTGGCGGGGTAGGCGAAGGAGCCGTCCTCGGCGAAGGCGCGGTCGGCGAGCATCAGCGGGAGGTCGCGCTCGCCGCGCGGCAGCGGCAGGGCGTCCTCCTCGTCGTCGTGGAGGAGGTGGAAGCCGGTCAGGCCGCGCCAGACGGCGGGGCCGGTGAAGCCCATCCGGTGGTCGTGGTACCAGAGGGTGGCGGCGCGCTGGTGGCCCGGGTAGGTGTAGGCGCGGGTGCCGGTGACGGTCCGCGCGGGGTCCGCGTCGGCCATGGCGGCCATTCCCGGCATACCGGCCATGCCGCTCGTCGCGTGCGCGGCCGCGTGGGCGTCGGAGCTGCGCTCCCCGGACGCGCCGACCGGGAGCAGCAGGTCCACCGGGTAGCCGTCGCTGTCCGCCGGGGTGTGCCCCCCGTGCAGGTGGACCACCGAGGGCACCGGCAGCTCGTTGCGGTGTGTCACCACCGTCCGGCGGCCGGAGCGGACGGACAGGGTCGGCCCGGGGTAGCTGCCCCCGTACGTCCAGGCCTCGGTGCGCAGGCCGGGCAGGATCTCAAGCCGGGCGACCCGCTGGGTGAGCTCGTAGTAGTCCGCGGTGCCGTCGGAGCGGACCGGGGCGAGCACGGCCGGCACCGGGAGCGGCACCTCGAAGGCCTCCGGCAGCGGGACCTCGCTGTTCAGCAGCCGCCCCGGCCGGCCCTCCGCCAGCAGCCGGGCGGCGGCCGGGACGGCGAAGGCCCCGAACGCGCCGGCGCCGAGCACGGCCGCGCCGGCGCCGAGGAACCGGCGGCGGTTCACGAGGCCACCTCCACCGGGCCGGTGCCGGTGCCGGTGCCGGACGGCCGGGGCAGCCGCCCGGTACCGTCCTCCGCCGCCGCCGGCGACGGTGCCGGCACCGGCACCGTCAGCGCCAGCCGCCACGCGCCGACCAGGCAGAACAGATGCGCGCTGACCAGCAGCACACCCAGCGTGACGTGCACCCCGACCGACCGCTCGTAGCCGGTCCCGGTCTGCGCCCCGTCCGCGGCCAGCAGCAGCAGCGCGGCCGCGAGCGGCCACCACGGCCCGCGCTCCCCCGCCGGCCCGCCGCCCCGGCGGACCAGCACGGCCGCCGGCAGCTGGACCAGCAGCACGCCGCCCAGCGCCATCGCGACCACCGCGTGCGCCCGCAGCGCCTCGTAGTGGCCGTTCAGGAAGCCCGCGGCCAGCACCGTCGCGGCCAGCACCAGCGCGGCCGAGGCGGTCGCGGCGCCCCGCAGCAGGAGCCGCGGCAGCCGGACGGCCGGGGGCGCCGGCGGACGGTCCGAGGAACGCGCCGAGGGGAACAGCGACGGGCGGGGCGTACGGGTCACCGGGGGACTGCTCAACGGTCGGCCTTCTCTCTGCCGGGCGCGCCGCAGCGCGGTGGGCACCCCGGGTGGACGGGCATGCCGGACGCGCTCGGCGCGGAGGGTGTGGGCGGGACGGGCGCTGCGGGCACACGGCACCGGGGCGGGCGCGGCCGCGAGCGGCTGATCACCCCTCACTATCCGGGCGCCGCCCGCGCTTTCCCGCCGACGTCCCCGCTGTCCCGCCTGTTCAGCGCGGCTTTGTCACCCGAACGGGCGGTGCGCCACCCCCGCGCGCACCGCCCGTTCACGCCCCCCGAGGACCCCTGGAGGAGCCCCCGGAGACTCCGGCCGCCTCCGCTACTGCTTGCCGCCCATCGCGGCGACCGGCCGCGACCGGAGCAGCGCCCGGGCCGGCAGCGCCGTCGCGAGCAGGCAGAGCGCCACCGCACCGGCCGCCAGCGGCAGCGCCGTCCCGGCCGGGACGTGCGGCGCCGCGCCCGCGATGCCCCGGGTGATCGGCACCAGGGTGAGCCAGGCGATCACCCCGCCGACGCCCAGCCCGGCCGCGGCCACCAGCAGCGCCTCCCAGCGCATCATGTGGCGCACCTGACGCCGGGTGGTGCCGGCCAGCCGCAGCAGCGCCACCTCGCGGCGCCGGTCCAGCACCGTCATCACCAGGGTGTTGGCGGCCGTGACGGCGGCGAACCCGCCCAGCACGCCGGCCATCACCGAGTTCGCCCAGGAGCCCATCTCCTGGGACTTGTCGGCCTGCGCCGCGAAACCCGCCCGGTCGGTCACCGTCAGACCGGGGACGGCCAGGCCGGACAGCGCCCGGGCGACCGCGGCCCGGTCGGCGCCGGGCGCGTCCGCGACCAGCACCTGGCTGTCGTAGGCGGCGGTGACGTGCTCCGCGACCGCCGCCCGGGGCAGCAGCACCTGGCCGAAGCCGAGGCCGCGCTCGTAGGTGGCGACCACCAGCGGCTTCACCTCCGTGCCGTCGCCGAGCCAGAACGGGACGCGCTCGCCGACCTTCGCGCCCAGCGTGGAGGCCAGGTCGGTGGAGAGCGCCACGGTGTCCGCGGCGCGGCCCAGCTCGGCCGGCGAGCCGCTGCGCACCCCGAGGTCGAGCACCTTGGGCAGCCCGGCCGGGTCGCCGGTGACGCCCAGCGCGGTGGCCGAGAGCAGCTGCTCGCCGTCCCGGTAGACGATGCCGGTGCGCAGCACGCCGACGGCCGCGTCCACGCCGGACACCCGGGCCGCCTGCTCGACGACGCCGGTGGTGCCGGGCGCGGCGGCGGGCAGGCCGGGGCCGGTGGAGCCGATCACGTGGTCGGCGGTGATGCCGGTGCGCACCTGCTCGCCGGTCTCGTGCCGGATGGTGCTCTGCATGAACAGCAGGGTGCCGCAGAAGGCGGTGACCATCGCGATCGGCGTGATCGCGGAGGCCAGCCGGCGGGAGTTGGCGCGGGTGTTGTCCGCGGCCAGCGAGCCGGGCGCACCGCCCGCCCGCAGCGGCAGACCGAGCACCCAGGCGGCGAGCCGCGCCACCCACGGGCCGAGCAGGGCGACCGCGACGAGGAAGGACATCACCACGCCGAGCGCGGTGTTGGCGGCGTCGGCACCGTCCAGCTCGGCGGCGACCGCGGCGAGCACCACCCCGCCGGCCGTGAAGACCACGCCCAGCAGGGTGCGGACGACACCGAGCCGGGCCGGTTCGACGGCGGCCGCGCCGAGCGCCTGGACGGCGCGCATCCGCGAGGGGCGGCGAGCGGCGAAGAAACCGGCCGTGAGCGCGGCGAGCGTGCACGCCGCGACCGAGACGATCATCGGCAGCGGTCCGACCGACAGCTCGACGTCCGCCGGGACGACGCCGCGCTCCACCATCCCGTCGAACCACCAGCGGGCCAGGCCCACACCGGGCAGGATGCCGAGCGCGGCGGCGAGCGGCGCGACCAGCATCGCCTCGGTGGCGATGGTGCGGCGGATCTGGCGCGGGGTGGCGCCGACGGCGCGCAGCAGGGCGAACTCGCGGGCGCGCTGGCCGACGGCCAGGGCCACGGTGGAGATCACCACGAACACGGCGGTCATGGTGGCGGTGCCGCCGAAGGAGCCGCCGATCGCGATCAGCATCACCTTGGCCTCGTTGAGCAGGGGCTGCTCGACGGCGCCGCGTCCGCTGCCGCTCAGCACCTCGGCGGCGCCGCCGACGGCCTGCTTCACCTGCGCGGTCAGGGCCTTGCGGTCCACGCCCTCGCGGGGCTGGACGGCGATGGCGTCGATCCGGCCGGGGTGGCCGGAGAGGCGGTCGGCCTGCTGGTCGGCGAACCAGGCGGTGGGACCGGTGGCCTGGGCGGCGGCGAGACCGGAGATCCGGTAGCCGCCGCTGCCGCCGGGGGCGGTCAGCGCCACGGTCGCGCCCGGCGCGAGGTGGGCGGCGCGCGCCGTGTCGGCGTCGAGCACGACCTCGCCCGCGCCGGGGGCGCGGCCCTCGACCAGCTTGTCCTGCGGGCCGGCGATGCCGAGCGCCGCGAAGCCCCGGCCGGTAAGCGGGGCCGACAGGGCCTGGGGCGCGCTCGGCGCGGCGGGCTGTACGGGGAAGGCGGTGTCCGGGCGGGCGGCGGCCACGCCCGGCTGTCCGGCGATCGCGGCCACCAGGCCCGCGTCCACCCGGGCCCGCTCGGAGAGCGGCTGCTCGTGGGTGTCGTCGTCGCCGTTCTTCTTGTACCGGATGGTGACGTTCGGGTCGGCGGCCACCACGACCGGGGCCTCGGCGTACCGGACGGACGGCACCGAGGCGGTGATGCCGGTCTGCAGCAGCGTGCCGCAGGCCATGATCACGGCGGCGCCGAACAGCAGCGCGACGAAGGTGCCGACGAAGGACGCGGGCCTGAACCGCACCGAGGCGCGGGCGAGTCCGTTGCTCATGCCGCCGCCCCCAGCGGGCGCGCCGTCAGGGTGACCATCCGCTCGGCGATCGCCTGCGGGTCCGGGTGGTACAGCTCGTCGGCGAGCGAGCCGTCGGCCAGGAAGACCACCCGGTCGGCGAACGAGGCGGCCACCGGGTCGTGGGTCACCATGACGACGGTGGCGCCCATGGTGTCCACGGCGCGCCGCAGCAGGCCGAGCACCTCGTGCGCGGTGGTGGTGTCCAGCGCGCCGGTCGGCTCGTCCGCGAACAGCACGTCCGGGGCGGTGATCAGCGCACGGGCGATCGCCACCCGCTGCTGCTGACCGCCCGACAGCTCCCCGGGGCGCCTGCGGCCGTGGTCGCCGAGGCCGACCTGGGCGAGCAGTTCCCGGGCGCGGGCCCGGTCCTGGCGCTCCCCGGCGAGGCGCTGCGGGAGCAGCACGTTCTGCAGCACCGTCAGCGAGGGCAGCAGGTTGAAGGACTGGAAGACGAAGCCGATCCGGGTGCGGCGCATCCTGGTGAGCCGGTCCTCGCTCAGCCGGGTGATCTCCTCGCCGCCCAGGAAGACCTCGCCGGCGGTCGGGCGGTCCAGGCCGGCCGCGCACTGCAGGAAGGTGCTCTTGCCGGAGCCGGAGGGTCCCATGACGGCGGTGAAGGTGCCGTGCCCGAGCGCCAGGTCGACGCCGCGCAGGGCGTGCACGGTCTCGCCGCCGCGCCCGTAGCTGCGCCGGACGCCGCGCAGCTCGATCGCGGCGTGGGCGGCGGGGCGCCCGGTCGGCTCGGGCTGGGGGCGGGAACGGCGGGGTGCCATGGTGGGGCCTTCCTTCGTGGATCGTCGCCGGTGATCGACGTGTTCCAGGCTAGGAAGGCGGGGTGCGGCGGACCATGGAGTCCGCTGGCGGACCGGGGGTGGGGTTAACCCCCCTACCCTTCGCCCGGCGCCCGGCCGGTGTCAGATCCGCTCGCCCTCCAGTCGCTCGTAGGCGGCTGCGGACAAGGCCCACTCCTCGCCCCAAACAGCTCCTGGGGCCAGGACGGCGGGAGCGCTCGTCCACGGTTGCCCGGCGGGTGGTTCCAGCTCCTACCGTCGCCGTCGCCGTCGGTTCCGGGCATGGGGGTCGACTCTCCAACACCTGGCCGACGGCCGCCGAGGTCCGGACCGCCGTCCCGCCGCCTTCCCGATCACCCGGCCACTCGACGACCCGACGACCCGCATGTCCGCACGCCCTGCCGAGGGCAGGGCGTCGGCGCGCGGGCCGCCCTGGCCTCGGACGGGCTGTCCCACCCCTGTCCCGCGTTGCTTGTTGCCGTGAGCCGGTGCGGCGGGTGATTCGGTGGATTCTCGGGAAGTTCTGGGTGCGCGCCGGGCTCGGTCATAGCATCTGAGTATCTGTACGGATGCGGAGCGCACACGCTCTGCCTAGCGTCCTGCGGGGAGTGGGGGCTGGGCATTCATCTTCGGGGAGGGGAACCCACGTGGCTGACAACGCCACTGCGAAGGTCGTGGTGAAATCGGCGGATCTGCAGGCGTCCGCAGGTATCGCGAAAGGACTGGGGGAGGGACTGGGCGCGCCGGTCCAGAACGCGGTGACCACCAGCGAGACCGTCGCCGGCCAGCTCACCGGCTGGTCGATCGCCGGTGGCCTGGCACAGCTGGGGAGCGGCTGGTCCAAGCCGCTCGCCGACCTGCGTCAGCGCCTCGCGGACACCGCGGCCAACCTGAACGCCAACGCCGCCGCCCACGAGCACAACGAGCGCGCGATCGCCGGTACGTTGGCTGCCACGCCGCAGGGGGCCAAGTGACCATCTACCAGCTTCTGGTGAAGTTCGATCCCCATGGGCTGCACGATGCGGCGAAGGCCTGGACGGCACTGGGGCATGCGGCGGAGAGCGCCGGTCAGCGGCACCGCGGCCAGGTCAACGGTCCGCTGGCCGGCAACTGGGAGGGCGACGACGCCAAAGCCGCGATCTCGTACATGGTGAAGACGGAACAGCAGCTGAACATCGCCAAGATGGAAGCAAGCACCGCCGCCCTGGTGCTCAACACCGTCGCCGACCGGATGTACCAGGCGCGGACCAACCTCGTCAACGCCGTGAACCGGGCCGTGGACGCCGGCCTGAACGTGTCCGCCGATGGGGTCGTCAGCCTCCCGCCCGAGGGGGAGGGCGAGCACAACGACCCGGACGCGCAGAGGGCACGCCAGCAGCTCGGTCGGGACATGAAGGCCTTCCAGGGCCGGATCGACGCCGCGCTGAAGGACGCCCAGACGGCCAGTGATCAAGGGAATACGGCCCTGGGGCGGCTTAGCTCAGGGGCCCTGGACCCGGCCAAGGTGAACGGCGCGCTCGCCGGGGCGAAGAACGCGGCCGCCACCGCGATGCAGGACCTCGGACTGGTCGATCCCTACGTTCCGGACGGCAAGGACCCGGAGCAGTCCGCGGCGTGGTGGAAGGGACTGACCTCCGAGCAGCAGGACGCCTACCTGGCCCTGCACCCCGACCGGATCGGGAAGCTGGACGGGCTGCCCGCGACCGTTCGGGACGAGGCGAACCGCCTGGTCCTCGACGAGAAGCTGGACGCCTACCGCTCCGGAAAGCCCGGCGACTTCGGTATCGACGAGGGCGAGTACAACGCGCGGATCAGGGCGATGGAGGAGATCAGGAGGAAGCTGGTCGCATCCGACGGGAACCCCGAGAAGCACCAGATGTTTCTCCTGGGTATCGATCCCGACGCGCACAACGGCCGGGCCATCGTCTCGACGGGAAACCCCGACAAGGCGCAGCACACGGCGATCTTCGTGCCGGGCACCGGGACCGTGCTCACCGGTGTGCCGGGGCAGATGGACCACATTCGGCGTCTGCAGAAGGCCGCTGAGCTCGGAGCCGACGGGGACGTGGCCGTCGTGTCGTGGTTGGGGTACGAGACGCCGAACTGGTTGAACGGCAGCGTGGCGCAGACCGACCGGGGGGACGCGGGGGCGCCGCTCCTGCGGAACTTCACCAAGGGCTTGCGGGTGGCCGAGGGTGACAACGGCGTCTGTTCGCATCTGACCTTGATGGGGCACAGCTACGGGACCTATGTCGTGGGCGCGGCCGCTCGGGACGGCGGGGTGAACGCCGACGACATCATCGCGCTGGGCAGCCCCGGCATGGGGGTCGACCGGGCATCGGAGCTCAACATCGACCCGAAGCACGTCTGGGTCGGCACGGCCAAGGACGACTTCATCCAGACGTTCACCGGCACCGTCTTCGGCGAGGGCCCCCAGTACGGGATCTTCGGGGCCCAGCACATCAAGGTCGACACCACCGGACACGGCGGCTACTGGAACATGGGGCCCGGCGGGGCGAGCGAGACCCTCCTCAACCAGGGACGGATCATCGCGGGCCGCCCGCCGACGCTCGCCCCCACCGTCCCGCACTGATCCCACAGCCAGTCCAGTTGACCGCCGACTCAGGAGCACCATGACTGCCAGCGCATCCCGCACCTCCACGCGGATCACCGCCTTCGCGCTCCTGCTGGCGGTGCTCGGCGGGTGCTCGTCCGCCCAAGCCGACAGGAGTGACCCACTACCCGTGAAGTCCAAGGCCGACGCCCAGACCTGGGCCCAGCAGATCACCGAGCACATGGCCCGGACCGCCGGGATCGAGCCCGACCCGGCGACCATCGACGCGCTCTTCACTCCGTGTACGGGGAAGAACGGTGAGACCGCAGACGACGACCGGTACATCCTGATGTACAGCGTGAAGAGTCACGTACCGCGCGCCCAGCACCCGGAAGCGGTCCGGAAGATCCGCGACATGCTGACCGGCGAGGGCCTGACAGAGGAGGGCTATCGCGAAACAGTGGACGGCAAGCCGGACGCCCTCGTCGACGCCTTCCACCCCAGCAGCCGCTACACCGCGACCGCGTCCACCGCGGGCACCGGGGACCTCATGTACCTGAGCGTCATCACGCCCTGCCTGCTTCCCCCGTCCGACGGCCCCACCCCGTCGAAGCTCTAGTCTCCGGCCGGTGTCAGATCCGCTCGCCCTCCAGTCGCTCGTAGGCGGCGCGCAGGTCGGTGACGATCGGGTGGGCCGGGTCGAGCGGGGTGCCGTCGATCGCGGCGAGCGGGCGGACGCCGGCGCCCGCGTTGAGGGCGACGGCGGCGACGAAGCGGCCGAGGGCGTCCACGGTGACGGGCTCGCGGCGCTGCGGGCCGGGGTGGGCGTCGGCGAGCAGGGCGGCGGTGACGCCGGGCAGCGCGGCGGCGTCCGGCCAGACCAGCGCGCGGCCGTCGTACAGGGCGAGGTTCCAGGTGGCGCCCTCGGTGACGCGGCCGGCCTCGTCGAGCAGCAGGGCGTCGTCGTAGCCGTCGAGTTGGGCGAGCCGGCGCCGGTGCAGCAGGCCGAACAGGCCGACGTGCTTCACCTGCGGCAGCTCGCGCCGGTACGCGGTGGTGCGCACCCGCAGCGGCCCGGGTGCGGCGGCCGGCGCCGGGCGGGTGGTGACCAGCAGGTGGGGCACGGCGGGGGCGGAGGGGCGCTCCAGGCCGAGCGCCGGGTCGAACACGGTGACCCGGACGATCACCGGCGCGCCGTCGGCCGGGAGGGCGCGGCGGATCCGGTCGCGGACCTCCGCCCGGTCCAGCTCGGCACCGAACACCGTGCGGCAGTCGCGGACCAGGCGGTCCAGGTGCAGCGCGAGGCCGCGGGTGCGGCCGGCCTCGGCGCGCAGGGTGGTGAAGTGCCCGTAGTTGAGCAGGCCGAGGGCGGCCAGCCGGGCGGGGTCGGCGGGGGCGCCGTCGATCTCGATCTCTGCCATGGCATCGAGTCTCCCAGGGCGGCGCGGCTGCCTTCGTGCGCGGCTGCTCTCGTGCGCGGGCGCTGCGGGGGTGGCCGCAGCGCCGGCCGCGCGGTGGGGCGTCGCGCTACCCGAGGAGCGCCGCCCTCGGCAGCACCCCGGCGGCCCGGCCGTCGACCAGCACCAGCACACCCGGGTGCGCCTGCCCGAGCGCCGCGCGGGCCTCCGCCGCCGACTGCCCGACGCCCACCGCCGGAAGCGCCGGGCCGAGCAGGGCGCCGAGCGAGTCGTCCGGCTTGGCGGTGCCGTCGGCGAGCGCCGCGGCCAGCACGTCCCGGGACACCGAGCCGACCACCTCGATCGCGCTCACCCCGTACGGGCGCGCCGGGCGGGCCAGGACCACCGGGGCGACACCGCCCGGCGCACCGCGCAGCGCCCGCTCCGCCGCGCCCACCGTCGCGTCGGCGTCGACCGTGACCAGCGGCCCGGCGGCGTCGAGCAGCCGACGCAGGCCGCCCTGCCGCTGCGCCGGGACGTCCTCCTCCAGGAAGCCCCACTGGCGCATCCACGCGTCGCTGTGCACCTTGGAGAGGTAGGAGCGGCCGGAGTCCGGCAGCAGCACCACGACCAGGTCCTCCGGTCCCAGCCGGCGGGCGACCCGCAGCGCCGCCGCCACCGCCGTGCCGGACGACGGCCCGGCCAGGATGCCCTCCTCGCGGGCGAGCCGGCGCGCCGTCAGCAGCGACTCGCGGTCCGGGATGCGCTCGAAGGCGTCCGCGACGTCCCGCCGGTAGGACTGCGGCCAGCGGTCCTCGGCGGTGTCCGGGTGAACGAAGTGGCCGATGCTCTCGACGAAGTACGGGCTGCCGTCCCCGCCGCCGTAGACCGAGCTCTCGGGGTCGGCGCCGATGACCGTCACCGCGCCGCCGGAGACCGCCTTCAGGTGGCCGCCGGTCCCGGTGATGGTGCCTCCGGTGCCGACCCCCGCGACGAAGTGGGTCACCCGGCCACCGGTCTGCTCCCAGATCTCCGGGCCGGTGGTCCGCACATGGGCGTCCGGGTTGGCCCGGTTGTCGTACTGGTCGGCGAGCCAGGCGCCGGGGATCTCCTCGGCGAGCCGCCGGACGACGTTGAACAGGTGCGCCGGATCCTCCAGCGGCACGGCGGTCGGCGCGAGCACCACCTCGGCGCCGTACGCGCGCAGGATGTCCGACTTCTCCGGCGCCGCCCGGTCGGCCACCCCCGCGATCACCCGGTACCCGCGCTGCCGGCCGACGATGGCCAGGCCGATGCCGGTGTTGCCCGAGGTCGCCTCCACGATCGTCCCGCCGGGCGCCAGCAGACCGTCCCGTTCGGCGGCCAGCACCATGGAGAGGGCGGCGCGGTCCTTCACGCTGCCGCCGATGCTGAGGAACTCGGCCTTGGCGTAGACCGGCGCGGCGAGACCGGCGCCGAGCCGGGCGAGGCGGAACAGCGGCGTGCCGCCGATCGCGTCGAGTACGGATTCGTGCACTGCGGGCATGACGGGCTCCTCAACTCGGTGTCCTGGTGTCCCGCACGGGGTGTCGGTCCGTGCGTCCGGCGGAGCCTGCCCAGGGCGGGGCGCCGGTAGGCCGTTGTCCTGTGCCTCGTCCGGTGGCGGGTTGCGGACGGCGGGTAGTGGATGGCGGCTTGCGGCTTGCGGACGGCGCGGCCTCAGGGCGTCGACGCGCCGTCCGACGGCCGGGGCGTGACGGAGTACGGCCGGGGCTCCTCCGCCGGCCGGGGCACACCTGGAACGGACGGGGCCCGGTAGGGCGTGACGACCGTCCGCCCGGCGGCGCGGGCCGCCTGCTCCAGGTCCCCGAGCCGCAGGGCGAGGCCCTCCGGCTCCCCGGCGTCCGCCCAGCGCCAGGCCTCCGCCCACCACTGCGGGCCGCGTACCAGCGGGCGGCCGGCGAGCGCGAGGTGCAGGGCGAGCGTCGAGCGGGCGTAGCCGTGCACCCAGCCGTCGGCCTGCCGGTAGGCGGTGGTCTCGTCCAGGCGCAGCCAGCGGCCCGCACTGCCGGCGGCCAGCAACGGCGTCCAGACGGCCCGGGCGGGATCGGGGGACGGCCGGTCGGCGACCAGCAGCACCAGGCGGCCGTCCTCCTCCCGGACGCGGTAGGGCGGGAGTTGGGGCATCCGGGTGAGGCCGAGGGCGTGCTTCCAGGAGACCACCCACAGGCCGCGGCGCAGGTGGTAGCGGACGGCGTGCTGCCAGGTCCAGTCCGCCTCCAGCCGGTAGCCGGGCAGGCCCTCGGCGGTGGCGGCCCGGTAGACCCGGTCGAGGGCGTCCGCCGCGAGGCCGCGGCCGCGTGCCGAGGGGTGGAGGTAGAGCGAGGAGACGGCCAACTGACCCGGTCCCCTGGTCCAGTTGTCGACGGCGAGGGTGCCGGCCGGTGCGGCGCGGGCGGCGTCCAGGAGCCAGTACCGGCGGCGGTGCCGCTCGCCGCCCGGCCAGGCGCGGCCGCTCTCGCCGAGCCGTTCGCGCAGCCGGCGCTCCTCGGCCGGGCCGATCGCCTCCGGGTCGACGCACTCCCCCAACTCCCCTTCGGCGCAGGCCGCGAGCTCCCAGCGGGCGAAGCAACGCTCCTCGCCCGCACCCACCGCCCGCATCCCGGGGGCGGCCGCCAGCCGCTCCCGCGCCCGCTCGACCGCCGCATCCCAGGACCTCACCACGCGGTCCACGATAGCGAGCAACCGGCACTGATGGTAATTCAATGGACACCGAACGTGAGATCGGATACGAATTCCCTTGTTCGGAACGCCCACTGACGAGGAGGAGGCCACCTCCGTGCACACCGACCGCATCCACTCCGCCGTGATCCGGACGCGCGGACCGCCCCGGGCGCCCGCCCGGTGGGTAGGGGAAACCCGACCAGAGGACTCGACCTGACCGTCATGACCTCGCCGACCTGCGCCGCTGCAATGAAGTGGTGCTCATTCACCGCATCCGTCCCCCGCTTCCCTCGGTTCCCGGCCCCGTCTCCCGGCCCGGCCGTCCGCCCCGCTCCGCCCGTGTCCGGCCCGACCGCGTCCAAGCCGACCGCGTCCGCCGCGCCCCCCGTCCACCGGGTTCCTCCGGTCCGCCCCGCCCACCCGGCGGGCGGAGGGCGCTGTGGTGCGGCGGGTGGCTGGTCGCGGCCGGGTGGGCGGGGGCGTTCCCGCTCGCCTCCGGGCTGGGACCGCACCGGAGTTGGGGGCTGCTCGCGGCCGCGGGGTACCTGGCGGCGGCGGTCGCCGTGCTCGCGCTGCCCGCACGCCGGGCGCGCGCGGGGTCGGTGGCGGTCGCGCTGGCCGGTGCGGTGCTCGCGCCGCTGCTCGTCCTGGCCGTGGCCGGGCAGGGGCAGAGCGAGGTCGCCGTGATCGAACGGTCGGGCGAGCTGCTGCTCCGGCACGGGACGCCGTACCTGGCCGAGCCGCGGACGGTCGCCGAGTACACCCCCTACCTGCCCGGGATGGCACTGTTCGGGCTGCCGCGCGCCCTGTTCGGCGCGGACGGGTGGCCGGCCCGGCTGCTCGGCGACGCCCGTCTCTGGTGCGCCGCCGTGTTCCTCGGCTGCCTGGCCGCCGCCGTCCGCCCGCCCGGGCGCGGCGCCGGTCCGTCAGCGCCCGTACACGCGGCGCCCGTTCCCGCGAGACCCCTTGCCGGGGCGCCCGTTCCCGGGGCGCCCGTTCTCGGAATGGCCGCGCTCGTCGCCTCGCCGCTGGTCGCGCTGCCGCTCTGCGTCAGCGGGGTCGATCTGCCGCTGACCGGCCTCTGCGTGCTCGCGCTCGCCCTGGCCAGCCGGGCCCGCCCGTACGCCGCCGGGTCCGCCCTCGCGCTGGCGTGCGCGCTCAAGTGGACGGCCTGGCCCGCCGTTGCGGTGGTCGTCGCCCTGCTCGCCGCCACCGCCGGACGCCGCGCGGCCCTGCGGGCGGCGGCCGGCACCGTCGCCGGCACGTCCGTCCTGGTCCTGCCCGCCGCGCTGCGCGCACCCGGGCCGCTGGTGGAGCAGGTGTTCGCCTTCCCCACCGGCCGCGGCGCCCTGCCCACCCCGGCGAGCAGCCCGCTGCCCGGCCGGCTGCTCGCCGACCTCGGCCCCGGCGGCTGGTTCACGGCGCTCGCCCTGCTGCTCCTCGCCGGACTCGCCGTCGGGGTGTCGCTCGTACGGCGCCCGCCCCGGGACGCCGCCACCGCCGCCGACCGGCTCGCGCTCGGCCTCGCCCTGGCGTTCCTGCTCGCCCCCGCCGCCCGCTTCGGCTACCTCGCCCTGCCCGCCGTCCTGGCCGTCCTCCCCCGGCTGCGGCATCCGCGGCCCGCCCCGCGCCCGGCCCCGCACCCCGTCCCGTCCGCCGTCCCGCCCTCCACCCCGCCCTCCACCCCGTCCGCCGTCCCGTCCTCCACCCCGTCCGTCGCCCCTCGCCCCCGTACACCCCAGGTGGTCCCCGTCCCATGACCGGCACACTCATCGTCACCAACGACTTCCCGCCCCGGCAGGGCGGCATCGAGACCTTCGTCCACGCCATGGCCACCCGACTGCCCGCCGACGAGGTCGTCGTCTACACCTCGGCCGAACCAGAGGCCACCCGCCACGACGCAGCCCTCCCCTTCCCCGTGATCCGCGACCGGTCCCGGATGCTGCTGCCCACTCCCCGGGTGACCCGCCGGGCCGCCGAGATCGCCCGGGCGCACGGCTGCGACCGGGTCTGGTTCGGCGCCGCCGCCCCGCTCGCCGCGATGACCCCCGGGCTGCGGCGACAGGCCCCCGGCATCCGGAGGACCGTCGCCACCACCCACGGCCACGAGATCTGGTGGGCCCGCACCCCCGTCGCCCGGCGCCTGCTGCGGCGGATCGGCGACAGCGTCGACGTCGTCACCTACCTCGGCGCCCACACCCGCGACCGGATCGCCCCCGCGCTCGGCCCCTCGGCCCGCCTCGAACGGCTGGTCCCCGGCGTCGACACCGAACTGTTCCGCCCCCGGCCCCGGGGGGCCGACCCGCGGGCACCGGTGATCCTCTGCGTGGCGCGGCTCGTCCCGCGCAAGGGCCAGGACACCCTGATACGGGCGCTCCCACTGATCCGGCGCGCCGTGCCGGGCGCGGTCCTCGTGCTGGTCGGCCAGGGGCCCGACGAACGGCGTCTGCGCGACCTCGCCCGCCGGTTCACCGCACCCGGCGCGGTCGTCTTCGCCGGCGGCCGCGCGCACGCCGACACCCCGGCCGCCTACGCCTCGGCCGACGTCTTCGCGATGCCCTGCCGCACCCGCCGGGCCGGACTGGAGGCGGAGGGCCTCGGCATCGTCTTCCTGGAGGCGGCCGCCGCCGGCCTGCCCGTCGTCGCGGGCCGCTCCGGCGGCGCCCCGGACGCCGTCCTCGACGGTGTCAACGGCGCGGTCGTCGACGGCCGCGACCCGTCCGCCGTCGCCACCGCGATCACCCGCGTCCTCCGCGCCCCCGCCGCCGACCGCACCCGGATGGCCACCGCCGGCCGCGACTGGGTCCGCACCGAGTGGTCCTGGGACACCACCGCCCACCGCCTGACCGCCCTCCTCACGGAGAGCCGCACCCCAGCGCGCCCATGACACCGGCCACCATCCGCCCGCGCCCCCGGCCGGCCGAAACGGACGGTGACCCGAGCCGGAGACTCGGCGGCGAATCTCCGACTCGGGTCACCGGCGCTCCCGCAGCGCTTCTCCGGCCCCGGCCCTCGTGGTCAGTCCCGGCCGGGACCGTCCTGCTCCGCAGGCTCCTCGGCCGAGCTCCCGGGGGCGAGGCCCGAGTCCGGGCCCGGGTCCGGATCCGGGCCCTGCTTGGGCGGACGGCCACGGCGGGGGATCCGGGCGGCGCCGCCGGGCATCCGGCCCGCGTCGGCGAGGGCCCGGCGGAGCAGGAACTCGATCTGCGCGTTGGTGCTGCGCAGGTCGTCGGCGGCCCAACGGGCGAGCGCGTCGTGAACTGAAGGGTCCAGCCGCAACAGGAGCTTCTTCCGTTCCGTCGCCAAGGCCTCGCCTTACTGGTAGAGGGAGCCCGTGTTCACGACGGGCTGGGTGCCGCGGTCCCCGCAGAGCACCACCAGGAGGTTGCTCACCATGGCGGCCTTCCGCTCCTCGTCCAGGTCCACGACATCACGCTCGGCGAGCCGGTCCAGCGCCTCCTCGACCATGCCGACGGCGCCCTCGACGATCAGTCGGCGTGCCGCGACCACGGCCCCGGCCTGCTGGCGCTGGAGCATCACCTGCGCGACCTCCGGAGCATACGCGAGCCTGGTGATCCGGGATTCCACGACCCGCACACCGGCCGAGGCGACCCGGGCGGCGATCTCCGCGGACAGCTTGCGGGCGACCTCCTCCGCGCCGTCGCGCAGCGACAACTGGCCCTCCTGGTGGGCGTCGTACGGGTAGCTGGTGGCGATGTGCCGCACGGCCGTCTCGGTCTGGATGGCGACGAAGTCGGCGTAGTCGTCCACCTCGAACACCGCCATCGCGGTGTCCTCGACCTGCCAGACGACCACGGCGGCCATCTCGATCGGGTTGCCGTCCGCGTCGTTGACCTTGGTGGTCTCGGTCTCGTGGTTGCGGATCCGGGTGGAGATCCGCTGCCGGGTGGTGAACGGGTTCAGCCAGGTCAGGCCGGCGTCGCGGACGGTGCCCCGGTAGCGCCCGAGCAACTGGACGACCCTGGCCTCACCGGGCGAGACCACCGTCAGGCCGAAGGTCATCAGCAGCGAGCCGAGCGCCAGCAGCGGTCCGGCGACCACCAGGGCGATCCCCAGTCCCTTGCCCCCGCCGGACAGTTGGACGCCACCCGCGACGGCGGCGCCGACTCCGGCGACCAGGCCGAGCAGGCTCGCGCCGAGCACCGGCAGGCCGGCCCGCCCGGCGATCGTCCGTTCGGTGACCTCGGGGGCCGGGAGGTCCAGAACGGGGCCGTCCTCGACGGGGAAACGCTGCGTGGTCATGGGGGCGACTCCTTCGGCGAGCATCGGCATCCGATGGCAAAGTGATATCACTTTTTCGCGCCGCCGCGCCATTCCTCACCACCGCGCCATTCCCCCTCGCCACGCCGTTCCCCGCCGCCGCTCGACGGGTGGCCACGGTCAGCGGTTGGCAGCGGTCAACAGGGCCTCGGCAAGGGCGGCGGGCCGGGAGAACATCGGCCAGTGACCGGTGTCCAGGGTGGTGTGGTGCCAGCCGGCGTCACGGAGGAGGGCGGCGACGGCGGGCGGGGGCTCGGGACTGTCGAGAAGACAGGTGAGGTACGTCGCCGGGAGGGCGGCGAGGGAGCCGGCCAGCGCGGCGGGTTGGGTGAGGGTCTCGCCGGGGTGCGGGGTGGAGCCGGCGACGATCCGGGCGGTCTGCTCGTCGGTGAGGCCCTGGCCCGCGTAGTCGGCGGCGGTGAGCGGCGGCCAGAAGCCGTCATTGGCGCCGATCGCCTCGGCGACGGCGCCGCCCCACGGGCCGGCGCCGACGAAGGCCTGCCCGTCGACCGGGATGCCGGCATCGACCAGGACCAGGTGGGCGAGCCGGTCGCCGATCCGCTCCGCGGCCTGCCCGACCGGGATCCCCGAGTAGCTGTGCCCGACCAGGACCACCTCGCGCAGGTCGCGCTCCGCCACGAGGTCCACGACGTCCTGGACGTGGGTCTGCTGTCCGGCGGGTTCACCGCGCCGCTCGGCGAGTCCGGCGAGGGTCAGCGGGTGGACGCCGTGCCCGGCGGCGCGCAGGTCGGGGACCACGTCGTCCCACGCCCACGCGCCGAGCCAGGCACCCGCCACGAGTACGAATTCCGTCATGGCGGCACCGTAGCTCCCGGCCCCGACAGCCGAGCTCCCCGGCGCCCCCGGCTACTCGCCGCGCAGCTCGGCGAGGTGGGCCAGCACGGCGAGGACCCGGCGGTTGCCCTCGACCGGGTCGAGGTCGAGCTTCATGAAGATGTTCCCGCAGTGCTTCACGACGGACGCCTCGGTGATGTTCAGCCGGGCGCCGACCGTCTGGTTGTTGAGGCCCTCGGCCATCAGCCCCAGCACCTCGCGCTCACGCGGGGTGAGCCGGGCGATCGGGCGGTCGGCGGACTGCTGCCGGAGCAGCACCCGGACCACCTCCGGGTCGATCACGGTCTCCCCGGCCGCCACCCGGCGCAGCGCGTCCAGGAACTCCGACACCTCGCCGACCCGGTCCTTCAGCAGGTAGCCCAGCCCGGCCCGCTGCGCGCCGGCCGCGCCGAGCAGCCGGGTGGCGTACGGGGTGGCCACGTACTGGGAGAGCACGAGGACGGGCAGGCCGGGGTGGCGCTCGCGCAGGTGGAGCGCGGCGCGCAGTCCCTCGTCCTGGAAGCCGGGCGGCATCCGGACGTCGGTCACCACGGCGTCCGGCCGGTCCGCGTCCACTGCGGCGGCGAGGGCGTCCGCGTCGCCGACGGCGGCGACCACTCGGTGGCCACCCCTGGTGAGCAGTTCGACCAGGCCGGCCCGGAGCAGGACGGCGTCCTCGGCGATGACTAGCCGGAGCACGGCACCTCCAGCCGGAGCCTGGTCGGCCCGCCGGTCGGACTCGTCACCATCAGTCGTCCTCTCAGGATCGCCACCCGGTCGGCCAGTCCCTGGAGTCCGGCCCCGGCGGCCGGGTCGGCCCCGCCGTGACCGTCGTCGGTCACCTGGAGCACCAGCCGGCCGTCCGCGACCCGCCCGTGGACGGTGACGGCGGTGGCGCCGCTGTGCTTGGCGGCGTTGGTGAGCGCCTCGGTGACGGTGAAGTAGGCGGTGGACTCGACCGGGCCGGGCAGCCGGCCGGGCAGGTCGAGGTCCACCTCGACGGGGACGGGGTGGCGCAGCGCGACCTCGGCGACGGCGGCGGCCAGTCCGTGGTCGGTGAGCACCTGGGGGTGGATGCCGCGCACCAGGCCGCGCAGCTGCTCCAGCGCCTGCCGGGCCTCGCCCCGCGCCCGGTCGACCAGGTCGAGCACCGGGTCGCCGTCGGCGCCGGCACCCGAGGCGGCGGCGCGTTCGCGCAGGTCGTGGGCGGCGAGGCCGAGGGTCATGGCGAGGGCGACGAGCTGCTGCTGGGCGCCGTCGTGCAGGTCGCGTTCGATACGGCGGCGCTCGGCCTCGAAGGCGTCCACCAGCCGGGCCCGGGAGCGGGTCAGTTCGATGACCTGGCGGCCGGGGTCCTCCTCGCGGGGGCCGAGCAGCAGCCGGGCCAACCGGACGTGGGCGGCGGTGAGCAGCGCCCCGGCGTAGCCGCCGAGGAGCAGCCCGGCCAGGCCGACGGCGCTGGCGGGCAGCGCGTACAGCGGCCCGCGGACGGCGTGGCCGGGGACCAGCATGACGGTCTCGGGGGCCAGCGCCCAGACCACGACGGGGCTGACGAGCAGCGCCGCGGAGAACAGCAGCAGAGCGGTGAGGCCGAGTCCGGCGGCGGTGAGCGGCGGGCCGACGAGCAGGGTGTGGGCGAGTTCGCGCCAGGTCGCGCGCTCGCGCAGCCTGGTCCGCAGCCGGGCGCGGCGGCCGGCCCCGGGCAGCGCGCGGTGCGGGTCGGGCACCGGCAACGGTTCGACGAGCCGCAGTCTGCGGCGTTCCAGTGCGCCGGCCGGCAGACCGGAGAGGGCGACGGCCAGGAGCAGCAGCAGGCCGATGCCGACCACCGAGAGCGCGAGGCCGAGCGCGGTGAGGGCGGCCAGCAGGACGGCCGCCACCAGGCCGAGCAGGGCGCCGCTGGAGAGGTAGGCCCAGCAGCGCAGCGCGTCGCGGGTGAACGGGAAGCGGAGCGGGTGGGCGCGCAGCGCGGCCAGGACGGCGACGGCGGACGGCCCGTTCGCGTCCGCACCCGTGTTCGTGCCGTCGTCCGCCGCCCGCCCCGTGCCCACCGGTTCACCCTAACCGACCGGCTGACGCTCCCTCCGGCGCCGCCGACCGGTCGGCCGCCCGGTCCGCCGCCGCGGTGGGCGGCTGCCGGGTGAGCGCGACGGCGGCGATCACGGCGAGGCCGCCGACCAGGGTGTTCCAGCCGACCGGTTCGGCGAGCAGCAGCGCGCCGAGCGCCGTCGACCAGAGCGGGGTGACATAGGTGACGGCGGCGGCGACGGCCGTCCCGGCGGTGCGGACCAGGTCGAGGCTGAGGACGTAGGCGACGCCGGTCCCGAGCGCGCCGAGCACGAGCAGGGCGGCGGCGGCCCCGGCGCCCGGCCAGTGCGGGGCGCCGGCGGCGAGCGGGGCGGCGAGCGCGAGTTCGGCGGCGCCGCAGGTGATCTGGGCGGCGGACAGGGCGGCGGCCGAGTGCGGCCGGGTGGAGAGGTGGCGGCGCAGGTAGGCGAACCCGGCGCCGTAGGAGCAGGTCGCGGCCAGACAGGCGAGGCCGCCGGCCACCGCGCCGGAGCCAGGGCCGGAGCCGGATGCGGGCCCGGATCCGTGCCAGACGCCGAGCACCGTGAGCACCCCGGCGAAGCCGAGGGCGAGCCCCGCGAGCCGGCGCAGCCCCGGGCGCGGTTCCCCGGGCACCGCGGCCAGCGCGAAGAGCAGGGTGAACAGCGGGGTGGCCGCGTTCATCACCCCGGCGAGCACCGAACTGACCCGCGTCTCGCCGTAGGAGAACAGCACGAACGGCACCGCGTTCAGCAGCAGCGCGACCACGGCGCAGTGGCCCCAGGTGGCGAGGTCGCGCGGCGCCGCCTCGCGACGGGCGGCGAGGATCGCCCAGAGCGCGGCCGCGCCGAGCAGGCAGCGCCAGGCAGCCACCCACACCGGGGGCACCCCCGCGTCGACCGCCACCTTGATCAGGGCGAAGCTCGCGCCCCAGATCGCCGACAGGGCCACGAACCCCGGCCACCAGCGCCGTCCCATCCCGGTTACCTCCCTCTCCGCCCATCGCCGATGGACAGAGGGTGGCGGGTCGGCGGATCATGAGTCCAACAAGTGATGGTGCCGGATGGATGAGGAAGTCTCATGGCGGAGGTCCCATGGCCCCGGAGGTGAACCTCGCCCAGCTCAGGGCGCTGGTCGCGGTGGCGGACGCCGGAGGCTTCGGGGCGGCGGCGGTCGAGCTCGGCGTGAGCCAGTCGGCGGTCTCGCACGCGGTGGCGGCACTGGAACGGGTGCTCGGCGCGCCCGTCCTGCACCGGGGCGCACCGGTGCGTCCCACCCCGCTGGGCGAGCGGATCCTGCCGCACGCCCGGACGGCGGTCGCCTCCGCCACCGCCGTGCGGACCATCGCCGCCCACCACTCGGGCGGGCTGACCGGGACGGTCCGGCTGGCCGCGCCGACCACCGTCTGCCAGGGCCTGCTGCCCGGGCTCCTGCGCGACTGGAAGGCCGAGCACCCCCGACTCACCGTGCGCGTGTTCGAGGGCGAGGACGACGAGCTGGGCGTCTGGCTGGAGGCCGGCACGGTGGACGCGGCCGTCCTGGTGGACGCGGACCCGGCGCGGCCGGGGGCCGTCCCGCTCGGCACGGACTCGATGCACGCGCTGCTCCGGCGCGACCACCCGCTCGCGGGCGAGGAGACCGTGGACGTGGCCGACCTGGAGGACGACGACTTCCTGCTCTCCGAGGGCGGCTGCGAACGGCACATCCGGGACGCCTACCGGCGGGCGGGCGTCCGCTTCGCCCCGCGCCACCGCATCCGGGACCTCAACACGCTGATCGGCATGGTGCACGCGGGGGTGGGCGTCTCGGTGATGCCGGCCCTGGCGCAGCCGATGCTGCCGGCGGACTGCGTCCTCGTGCCGATCCGGCCGGCCGCGCACCGGAGGCTGACCCTCACCGGCCCGGCGGGGCGGCCGTGGTCACCGGCGGTGACCGGCCTGCTGGCGGCGGTGCGCGCCAAGCGGTGAGCGGCAAGCGGCAAGCGGCAAGCGGCGAGCGGCGAGCGATGAGCAGCGGGCGGTGAGCGATGAGCGGCCGGCCGCCGGGTGGCGTGCTGCCTGCGGCCGACGCCCATCAGCACCCCGACCTGCCCGAACGGCGCGCGGGGCACTCCCGTAGATTCGGTCCCGGCTGACGGAACGTCCGATCGAGGGGAGCCCGCGTGGAGCGGCGGCGGAGCCGGGTGGGGGTCGGCGCGATCCCGCCCGCGTGGGCGGTCCGCCGGTTACCATCGCCCCTATGCCCGCGCCATCGCCGCATCACCCCGAGCCACCCGAGCACCCGCTCGGCGCGGCTCGACGGGGGTCGCTGAGCTGTGATAGGCGCAAGAGTGAGCCGGCCCAGCCCAGCCCAGCCCAGCCCAGCCCAGCCCAGCCCAGCCCAGCCCAGCCCAGCCCAGCCCAGCCCGTGGTCCTCGGCCC
Organism: Kitasatospora sp. NPDC002551; assembly: GCF_040296005.1. NCBI lineage: Bacteria > Bacillati > Actinomycetota > Actinomycetes > Kitasatosporales > Streptomycetaceae > Kitasatospora > Kitasatospora sp. NPDC002551. The sequence goes on from NZ_JBEOWI010000044.1 coordinate 50,591, forward strand.
TCGGCGCGGTGGACCCGGTGACGGCGCCCGACGCCCCGCGCGGCGTGCTGTTCGCCGTCCGCTCGGCGGCGGCGCTGCACCGGCTGCTGGACCTGCTGCCCGTCTTCGACGGCGACGCCCGGGTCCGGTGCCGCTTCACCCTCGTCCCCGGCTCCGCCTTCGACGCCGACGCGCTGGCCGCCGTCGCCTCCTCCGGCGCGCGCTGCCTGTCCTGGCCGGAGGCGCTGGCCGGCCGCCACGACCTGATCCTCACCGCCAGCCCCAAGGGTGAGCTGGCCGCGCTGCGCGGCCCCAAGGTCCTGCTGCCGCACGGCGCCGGCTTCAACAAGGCGCTGCCCGGCGAGGGCTCCCCGCACCTCCCGTCCGGCCTGGACCCAGCGTTCCTGCTCGCCGCCGACCGGCACCCGGTCGCCGACCTGCACGCCCTCGCCCACCCCGACCAGGTGGCCCGGCTCACCGAGCAGTGCCCGCCCGCCGGGGCGGCGGCCGTGGTGGCGGGCGATCCGACGCTCGACCGGATCCTCGCCTCGCGGGACCGGCGCGAGACGTTCCGCGCGGCACTCGGCACCGGGCCGCGCCGGCTGGTCGTGCTCTCCTCCACCTGGGGACCGGAGTCGCTGCTCGCCCGGCACCCGGGGCTGCCGGCCCGGCTCGCCGGCCGACTCCCCCACGACGCCTACCAGTTGGCACTGGTCGTGCACCCCAACGAGTACAGCCGGACGGGCTCCTTCGACCTGGCCCGGCGGCTGCGGCCGGCCCTGGACGCCGGGCTGGTGCTGGCCGGGCCGTACGAGCAGTGGGCGGCGCTGCTGGTGGCCGGCGACACGGTGGTCACCGACCACGGCTCCACCGCGCTCTACGCGGCGGCGCTCGACCGTCCCGTGGTGGCGGTCTGCGACGGCGGCGCCGAACTGGTCCCGGGCAGCCCGATGGCCCGCCTGCTCGCCGCCGCACCCCGGCTGGACCCGTCCGGCGAGGACGCGGCGGCCGTGCTCGCCGCGCAGCCTGCCGCCGAGGGCACCCGCCGTTTCGCCGAGGCGGCGTTCGCCCTCCCCGGGGAGGCCCTGACGACGCTCGGCCCGGAGCTGTACAAGCTGCTCGGCCTGGTCCCGCCGCCGTGGCCGGCGCACCCGCGTCCGCTGACCGCCGCGCCCGCCGCACCCCGCACCCCGGCCGCCTTCGCCGTCCGGGCCCGGTCCGAGCGGACCGCCGACGGCGTCGCCGTCGACATCGACCGGCTCCCCCCGTGGACGGACCTGCCCTACCACCACCTGGCCGCCGAGTACGGCCGCGCCGGGATCCGCGAGGCCCAGAGCGCGGCGCTGCTCTACCGCCGGGCGGACGGCGCGCCGCCGCCGGACACCGCCCACCACCGCGAGTACCGGACGGCCGCCGACTGGACGGCCGAGGCGCTCGCCGACCACCCGGGCTGCCGCACCGCCGCCGTCGTCCTCTCGCCCACCCGCTGCCTGGTCCGGCGCGCGGACGGCGAACCGTTCACCGTCCGCATCACCCCGCACCGCGCCGACGGCCGGGTCCGCTGCACCGATCCCGCCGCCGCCCTCTCCGCCGTCCACACCTTCCTCGGCACCCACCACCCGCCGGCCACCCCCCTGACCTGCCGAACCGGCGGCACCCCCTACCGCCTCCACCTCACCCCGGCGACGGAAGCCGACCTCCAGCACCTGCTCTGAGCCCGCCGCCGGAACACAGCGGGCCGGTCGGCGCCCCTCGGTGGGTCGGCCGGCGCTCCGGCCTCCCAGCCGAGCGTCAACGGCACCCGCAACTCGCCACCCGGCCAACGCTGCTCAACCGCCGAAGCCAGAACCGCCCCACCCAGCCGCGCGGCCTCCGCCGAACACCCGGCCGCCCGGCTCCTGTCAGGCGATCGGGGCGCCCCCGTCCGGACCCCGCAGGGCCTCGGCCTCCGCCCGGTAGCGGGCAGCCGCCTCCACGTCCCCGCTCTCCTCACCGAGTGCCGACAGCACCTCCAGCACCCGCAGCTCGTCACCGGGCGAGCGCCGTTCACGTGCGGAGGACAGGGCCGCCTCGTACAGGCGCGCCGCTTCCGCCCAGCGGCCGGAGGCGCGCAGGGCGCTGCCGAGTTCGAAGCCGGTGCGGGCGGTCATGCGTTCCCGGCCGAGTGCTCCCGCTTCCGCGTAGGCCTCGCTCAACAGGTCGACGGCTCGCGGCAGTTCGCCCATGGCTACGGCGGCCCGGCCGAGCAGGTAGGTCTGCAGCATCGCACCGTAGGCGTTGCCGATGGCGCGGTGCTCCTCGCGGGCGGCCTCGAAGTCCGGGACGGCGGCCGCCCAATCGCCGCGCACGGAGGCGAGCTTGCCGCGGAACTCGACGGCGGAGGCGCGGAGCTTGCGCTCCTCGGGCGTTCCGCCGAGCAGCCGGGCACCATTGACGGCCAGCCGCAGTTCCTCGGCGGCCTCCTCGTAGCGGTGCTGTTCCCAGAGCGGGCGGGCGAGTTGGCAGCGCATCCGGACGGTGGCGGCGAGCCGTTCGGAGCGGACGGCGGCGGCGACACCGCGGCCGAAGGCGTCGATGGCGTCGGCGTAGTGCCGGTGGTCGAGGAAGTGCGTCCAGAGGGCTTCGCAGAGCGCCACCGCCTCCTCGTCGAGCCCGTCCTCGACGGCGATCCGGACGCAGCCGTAGAGGGCGAGCCGTTCGTCCTCCAGCCAGCGCAGGGCGCCGGCGGCGTCGGGGAAGGGCAGGTCCGGCACACCGGCGGGCGCGGGCGCCTCGGCGGCGGGGGCGGAGACGGTCAGCCGGGGACCGGCGGCGACCAGGTCGGCCCGGCCGGCCTGCCGCCGGTACCAGCGCACCAATCGCCGCCGCGCGGAAGCGGCGTCCGCAGCACCCGAAGCATCCGCGGCGTCCTCCTCCGCGCCCGCCCGCCGCAGGGCGTGGCCGCGCAGCAGGGCGTGCATGCCGAGGCCGTCCGGGCGCCGTTCCAGCAGCCCGGCGGCGTCGAGTTCGTCGAGCGCGTCGGCGGCTGCGTCCGCATCGGTGCCGAGCAGCACGGCGGCCGCGTGGTCGCCCACCACGGGGGCGGGGTGGTGCGGCAACAGCCGGTAGAGCCGGGCCGCGACGGGGCCGAGGCTCCCGTACGCCGCGTCCCAGACGGCCTCCACCACGGGCAGTCCCTCCCGGTCCAGTTCGGTGGTCAGCTCCTCGACCAGCCGCCGCAGTTCGCGGCGCCGGTGGCGGCGGATCCAGTGGCCGGCGACATAGAGCGCGGCGGGCAGGCCGGCGCAGCGGCGGGCGAGTTCGGCGGCCGCCTCGGGGTCGGCGGCGAAGCGGGGGTCGGCGACGATCCGGCGCAGCAGGTTGACGGCGTCCTCGGGGCCGAGCGGGCCGAGCGGCAGTTCGACGAGGCGCACGCCGTCGAGGTCGTACAGCGGGCCGTGGCTGGCCACGATGACGATGGCCTCGGCGGAGGCGGGCAGCAGCGGGCGCAGTTCGGCGCCGCTGCGGGCGTTGTCGACCACGACGACCAGCCGCCGGCCCTGGGTGGCGGTCCAGTACTGGCGGGCACGGCCGCGGAGTTCCGGCTCCGGGTGGGCCTGCGGGTCGAGGGCGCGCAGCAGGTCGCCGAGGGCGTCGGCGGTCTCCACGGCGCCGTCGCGCCGCAGGTCGTCGAGGTCGGCGTGGAGCACGCCGTCCGGGCAGTGGTCGAGCAGCGCGCGGGCGAGTTCGAAGCCCAGCGCGGTCTTGCCGATCCCGCCCATCCCGCTGAGCGCGACGACCAGCGGCCCGCCGCCGTCGCCCGGGCCCTCGGCGACGGCGGCCAGCACCCTGGCGCGCTCGTCGGCGCGGTCCTCGAAGTACGCGAGCGCCGGCGGCAGCTGGCAGGGCACGGCGGCCGCCCGCACGGCCGCCTCGTGCACGTGCAGTTCCCCGACGGACCCGGCCTGCACGATGGCTCCGGCCCGCACCTGCCCGTCCACCCTGTTCCACGTCTCATCGGCCACGCGCCAACTCTAGGGGCTGCCACGCGCTCCCCGCCGGATCACCCGCGGAGCGGCAGTCGCGGCAGTCGCGGCGGTTGACGCCTTCTCATCACACCGAACGCGAGGACCTGCAGCGGCACGAAGCGGCGCGGCCCGTCGGCGGTGACCACGCTGACGACGTGCTCCCGGTCGGCGCGGTGGAGCCGGTCGGCGGCGTTCGGGAAGAACGGCCGGCCCCGGTGCGAGGCCCAGCCGATGCGGTCGGAGTGCAGCTGGGTGAAGACGACCGGTGACATCCTGCGGGGCAATGCCGCGCCCTGCGACCGCGGCGGGCACGCCGCCGCCGACGCGCCTGACTCCGCCGCGTCCCCGCCGTGTTCCCCCAGGGGGCAACACGGCAGGGCCGCGCGCCCCGTCAGTCCGCGAGGCGCTCGCGCAGCTCGGCGAGGATCGCCGCCGCCTCCTCCAGCCCGTGCGCCCGGCACCGGTCGACGGCGGCGGTGAGCCGTTCCCGGGCCGGCCCGCGGCGGTCGAGGTCGGTGCCCTCGATCAGCGCGGCCAGCCGGACGGCCTCGGCGCGCGGCGTCTCGGCCTGCTCGCCGCCCGCCTCGTAGGCGGTGATCGCCCGCTCCGCCTCGGCCAGCGCCTCCTCGAAGCGGCCGGCCACCGCGAGGACCCGGGCCCGCTCGTAGTGCACGGACGCGCGCGGGTACCACGTCTCGGCCTGCGGCTCCTCGCGCTCCAGGCGCTCGCGCACGGCGTCCGCCTCGGCCAGCCGGGCGAGCGCCGGCTCCATGCCCTCCGGGCCGTCCTTCTGCGCGGTGAGCCGGGCGAACTGGCGCAGCATCGCGGAGACCGGACCGGGCTGCGGCCACTGCTCGTGCGCGGCGAGCGCCCGGGTGCGGGCGGCGTGCGCGGCCTCCCAGCGGTCGGCGTGGAGCAGCGCGACGGCCGCCTCCGAGGCGACCATGGTGCGCAGGTGGAGGTCCTCGGTCCAGCCCTCCAGCATGGTGGCCAGCCGCAGGTACTCCTCGGCGGCGTCGCGGTCCTCGTCCAGCGTGAACAGGCCGCGGGCGAGGTCGAGCCGGGTCTGGGCGACCAGCCGCTCGTCCAGGCCGGCGGCGTCCGCGTCGGCCAGCACCGACTCCAGGACGGCCACCGCGTCGGCGGTGCGGTCGGCGTCGGTCAGCAGGTCGGCGAGCTGCAGCCTGGTCCGGGCGGCCTCCTCGGCGGCCTCCGGGCCCTTGCGGTCGAACCGGGAGGCGGCCTCGGAGAGCGAGCGGATCGCGGCGCCGGTGTCCCCGATGTGGGCGCTGGCGTGGCCGGCCATCAGGTAGGTGGCGGCGAACGGGTAGGAATCGTCGGCCCAGCGGGCGGCCGCCGCCAGGGCGCGGTGCAGCATCTCGACGGCCTCGGCCTGTTCGCCGGTCTGCAGCAGCGCCTGCCCCAGCAGGCCGTACGCCCGCGGGGTGTGCCAGGGCTGCCCGCCCCGTTCCAACTCGGCTATCGCGTGCCGCAGTTCGTCGGCCGCCTCGGCGGTCCGGCCCTGCCGGGCGTCGGCGTCGGCGGCGTACTGGCGGGCGACCGCCAGCCGGCGCACGGAACCACGGGCCTCGGCCGCGTCGCGGTAGGCGTCGACGGCGGCGGCGAAGCGCGCGGCCTGCTCGGCGGGCGGCTGCTCCGGCGGCGCGGGCAGCACCCGGACCAGTTCCTGGTGGGCGGCGTAGGCACGGCACTGGAGGACGACCAGGTAGTCGTCGTCGGTGATGCCCGGCGCGCCGCCGGCGGCCGTGGCGGCAGCCAGTTCCTCGGCACTGGCGAGCGCGGCGTCCAGGGCCGCCCAGTCGATGACCGGTGCGGCGGTCACAGCCGCCCCGGCCGCCTCCGGGCCTTCCTCGCCCTCCTCGTCCTGCGGGTCCTCCCGGACGAGTTCGGCGACGAGCGCCCTGGTCCGGGCCGCCAGCGCCCGGCCGAGCAGCCCCTCCCGCCGGTACAGCCCGCCGGCGGCCAGCAGCTCGGCGGCGCCCTCCTCCCAGTCGCCGCGGTCGAGCGCCGCGTGCGCCCGCCGCTCGGTGAGCTCGGCGTGCAGCTGGCCGAGCGGCCCGGCGTCCGCGCCGAGCAACCCCTCGCCGACGGTCCCCCCACCGCCGCTCTCCGAGCCGCCGTCCCCCGAGCCGCCGTTCTCCTCGGCGGCCAACCGCTCGGCGATCCGGTTCCAGAGCCGTTCCGCGTCCGGGTGGCCGACCAGCTGCAGCTCGCGGGCGCGCAGCACCAGGGCGGTGAAGTCCTCCGGCTCCGGCTCGGCGTCCCGGGCCGGCACGGCCGGGACGACCGGCACGGCGGCCAGCTCCGGCGCGGCCGAGGCCCGCACGCCGAGGGCGAGCGGCTCGGCGAGCAGCGGCCGGCGGGCCAGCCGGTCGCGGCGCCGTCCGCTCACCGCGTCGGTGCCGTTGCGGGCGTCGAAGCGGGCGGCCAGCGCGTCCGCCTCGGTGCGCAGGTGGGCGAGCAGGGTGTCGACGGTCCAGCTCGCGCCGGGCGGGCCGCTGACGGTGAGCTCACCGTGCCCGGCCCGGGCGAGGCCGGCGATCAGCACCTCGACGCCGGTGAGGAAGTCGAGCCGGCTGACCGGGTCGCCGGTGACGCCGAACAGGTCGCGGTTCTCGGCGAGGATCTCCAGGCCGCGCGGCTCGTTGCCGGACAGCGCGCAGAACTCGACGTGCAGGCCGACCGAGCGGGCCATCCCGCTCTTGCCGCGGGCGAACCGGTAGCCGACCAGGTGGCTGGAGCGGGCCTCGTCCAGCCGGCCCTGGCGCAGCAGCGGCAGCAGCGCCTGGGCGTGGCTGACGTAGGGCTCCTCGGCGCAGGTGGCCTCGCCGGCGAGCACCGGCCGCCAGACGTCCAGCGCGGTCGCGTCGTCGCCCCGGCGCAGGTGGTGCACGGCGCGGGAGCGGATCTCGCAGGCGTGGCAGTCGCTCAGCTCGGTGCGCGGCCGCCCGGCCCACAGCTCGTAGGCGTCCTGGACGTCCTCGCCGACGTGCGCGGCGAGGTGGAAGCGCTGGGCGTAGTACGGCTGGAGGCCGTGCCCGGCGGCGCGGTAGCGGCCGCGCATCTCCTCGTGCCAGCGGCGGATCGCGGTCAGCGGCACGTCGGGGGTGCCGAGCAGCGAGGTGGCGACCCACTTGAAGCGCCAGAACACCTGCTGCTGCGCCCACTCGCCGAAGCCGTCCGGGTCGGTGTCCCAGAGCCTGAGGACGCGGGCGAAGACGACCGGGGACTTGCTCCGCTCGCCGTCGTACTCGTAGGCCTCCATCAGTTCGAGCAGCGCCATGGCGCGCACCGCGGTGTCGTCGAACTGCTCGGCGGCGTCGACGAGTTCCTCGGCGGTGACGGTCCGCTGGCGCCCGTAGGGGCGGTCGTCGTTCTCGCGCAGCGCGGTCATCACCGCGTCGATGCTGGTCAGCATCACGCCTCCTTCGGACCATTGCCACCGGACGCGGCCTCGTGGCCGAGCATCGCGTGGTCGAGCAGGCTGATGAACGAGCGGTTGAGCAGCGCGCTCTCGCTGGAGGTGAGCGGCCGGCGGGTGAGCAGCACGGCCTGCCCGTAGAGCGTCTCGACGGCGGTGACGGCGAGTTCGCGGTCGCCGATCGAGGCCGCCCGCCGGACCAGCGGGTTGAGGTGGTTGAGGACCAGCTGGGCGCGGGGCACCTCGGCGCGCAGCGAGCCGAGGATGTCGGCCCACAGCCCGTCGGCCTCGTCGGCGAGCTGGGCGCGGGTGCGCTCGTGCCGGGCCTCCCGGTTGTCGAGCAGCAGGGCGGGCGCGCTGGTCGGGTGGAAGCTGCGCAGGGCGACGTCGCAGTCGAAGCGGCCGACCACCTCGCGGGCGGTGGCGAGGAAGGCCGAGGCGGCGAGTTCGGCGGCCGGGTCGACGGTGTCCAGGTGCGCGGTGACGGTGCCCGGGTCGAGGTCGGCGACGGAGACGCCGGGGCGGATCTCGGGCAGCCGGTGCACCAGGTCGCGGTCGTAGGTGTAGCCGCCGTTGACGACGCCGAGCCCGGCGGCGCCGGCGATCGGGGCGACCTGGCGGAACTCCTCGACGGTGCGGGTGACCAGCACCACCGGGTGGGTGCGGGCGAACTCGTCCAGGGTGACGTTGCCGTCGGTGGTCTCGAACGGCAGCCAGGGCAGCAGCATCCGCAGCAACTCGTCGTCGTAGCGGGCGAGTTCCTTGACGGCCAGGTGGTGCACCGAGATGAACCGGTGGAGCAGCGCCGGGTCGCTGGCGGACAGGCCGGTGAGCCAGTCGCGGATCCGGGCGCCGAGCGCGTCGCGGACGGCGGCGAGCGTCTCGTCGGCGTACAGGCCCTCGCGGCTGGCGGTGGGGCGCAGGCCGTCGGTGTCGACCACGCAGCGGACGAAGAACGCCCAGTCGGGCAGGAGTTCGTCGGCGTGGTCGGAGAGCAGCATGCCCTTGAGGTGCACCCGGTGGCCGGCCCGGCGGGAGGGCGGGACGGCGTCGGGCAGCACGTAGGCGACGCCGCGCAGGCCGACCAGCGGCAGGTCCAGTTCGATGGTGTCGAGCGGGGTGAAGTCGAAGGCGGAGCGGCAGTAGGCGGCCAGCGCCTCGCGGCGGGCCAGCGGGGAGCCGTGCTGCGCGGCCCACGGCGGGGTCTGGTTGACCCGGGTGGCGTCGCCGCGGCCGTCGACGACGGTGACCTCGTGGCGCAGCAGGCTGCCGAAGTCCCGGGCGAGGGACAGGACGCGGTCGGCGCGGGTCCACTCGGCGGCGTCGGAGCGGGGCGCGAGGCGGACGGTGGTGCCGGGCTCGGGCTTGGCCTCGGCGGGCAGGGTGCGGATGGTGTAGCGGCCGTCGGAGCCGCCGCGCCACTCGATGACGGGCGCGTCGGGGGTGGCGGCGGAGCGGGTGACGACGGTGATCTCGTCGGCCACCACGAAGCAGGCGAGCAGGCCGATGCCGAACTGGCCGATGAAGTCGCCGCGGGCGCGGGCCAGCCCGGCGCCGTCGAGGCCGCCGTCGGCGTCCCGCTTGGAGCTGCGGCCGATGGTGGCGAGGAAGGTGTGGACGTCCTGCTCGGTGAGGCCGATGCCGGTGTCGGTGACGGTGAGGTCGCCGTCGGCGCGGACGGTGATCGTGGCGGGCGCGGCCGGGTCGAGGGCCTGCCGGGCGGAGATCGCGTCGACCGCGTTCTGCAGGAGTTCGCGCAGGTAGACGCGGGGGCTGGAGTAGAGGTGGTGGGAGAGCAGGTCGACCAGGCCGCGCAGGTCGACCTGGAAGGTGTGCGCGCTCGTCGGGTTCTCGGATGGGGACACCGGTGGCTCTTTCGATCGCAAGGGGTGTGTCGGGCTTCGGCGGCCGCGGGGCGGGACGGCCCGGGCGGCCGGTCTGCGTGCTCGGCAGGCGTCGCGCGCCGGGCACGCTCGGCTCAGCGCGGGGCGCAGCGGTCGCGGTGGGCCTGGAAGTTCTCGGCCTCGTCGCCGCCCAGGTAGGACCAGGGCCATTCGGTGACGACGTCGTCGAGGGTGGCGAAGACGGCGTGGGCGAGCTCGCGCTCGTCGGCGAGCGAGAGGACCATCGCGAAGGTGTTGTGGGTGGCCCGCCAGTCGCGCCCGCGCCGGTAGGCCGGGTGCAGCACGGAGCGCAGGACCGCCTCGCGCAGGGAGGAGCGCACGGCGGGGCCGGTCAGGTAGGCGTGGTCCTCGCCGTCGGGCAGGTCCAGCCAGTGCTCCAGGTGGGCCAGGGCGATCAGCTCGCCGAGCGCGCTGCCCTCGGGGGCGCCGAGCATCGCGGTGCGGGCGAAGGCGTGCATCTCCTCGTGGGAGCCGCCCCACTTGGCGCAGAGCTGCTGGAGGCGCTGCTGGTGGGAGGCCTGGTGCCCGGGGTCGCGGCGCAGCGCGGCCTCGAAGCGGGTGGTGGCGACGGTGCGGCCGAGCGAGGCGCCGCGCGCGGTGATCTGCAGGAAGAACCAGGGGGCGAGCCGGCCGGGCTCGCGCTCGGCCACCTCCAGCAGCTGCTCCTCGGCGATCTCCAGCCGCTCGCCGAACAGCCGCCACTGGTCCTCGGTGACGTACTGGGCGCGGGAGGCGGTGCGGGCCTCCCAGCCCCAGGCGAGGTGCCGGGCGCCGGAGAGCAGCAGTGCGAGGGTGTCCTCGGGCCGTTCGGCGACGACCTTGGCGAGCCACTCCTCGGTGCCCTCGACGTCGGAGACCCGGTGCAGCAGCCAGGTCAGCTCCGCCTCGTCGGGAACGGCGGCGAGGGCGGGGCCGAGCGCGGCCCAGTCGCCGGCGTCGGCGAGGGCGCGCAGCCGGCGCAGCTCCTCGTCGCCGTGCGAGAGGTCGAGCACCGGTGGCAGGGCGCGCGGAGCCTTCCGCCCGGCCAGGCGGCGGAAAAAGGACATGGTGCGGCCCCCCTGAGACCTCGTCGGCCGGCACGGCCGTCGGCATCGTTCGTCTGGCCTCGCAGCGGCCAATCGGATGATGCACTGCATATCACGTGCCACCGACGCCCCGTTGACCAGCCCTGTTCCGGGAGCCGTCGCCGAGGGGCCGGACAGGGGTCGCTCCCACCGGACGGGGGTCGCTCCCACCGGACGGGGGTCGCTCCCGGGGCCGGGAGCCGGGAGTCCGCCGCGACACGGCGGACCCGGCCCCGCCGCCGTTCGGCCGGGCCGGGTCCTCGCCGTGCGGCGACGCGGGGTCAGACCCGGTCGGCGGCGATCAGCAGGTACTGGAAGGAGCCGTCCTTGTAGGAGTTGATGAACGCCTCCTCGATGCCGGTCACCAGCGACGGCACGGTGGCCCGCAGCTCCCAGTACGGGAGGGTGGCGGCGGTCAGGTCGACGACCGCGTTCGGGACGAGCCGGTTGTCGGCCATCGCGCGCAGGTACTCGCGGCGGGAGTGGATGTTGCACTCGAAGTGGGCGTTGATCTGCGAGACCCACTTCGACGGCTGGCCGTAGATCGGGTTCCAGCAGCCGGTGATGGTCACGTAGCGGCCGCCGACCGACAGGATCCGGGAATGCTCGGCGAACAGGTCGTGCAGGTCGACGTACATGCTGGACTCGTTGTTCCAGGAGGCCCGCACGGTGCCGGTGCCGAACGGCATGTCGAGCATGTTGCGGACCTGGGCGTGCACCGAGTCGTCGATGCCGAGCTCCTTGGCCCGCCGGTTGCCGAACTCGGCCTGCTTGGCCGACAGGGTCACGCCCTCGACCTTGCAGCCGAAGCGCTGGTGGGCCATCACCATGGAGCCGCCGCGTCCGCAGCCCGCGTCGACCAGCGTGTGCTCGGGGCGGATGTCGCCCAGGCTGTCGAGCAGGACGTCGGTCTGCGCGGACTCCAGCCGGTGCAGCTCGGCGACGAGCTTCTTCTCGCGCTCGCTGTCGTCCGGGTCGCCCAGCGCCGCGTGGTCGACCTCGCCGATGCCGTAGTGGTGGTGGTAAAGGCCGTCCACATCGCCGAGGCGCAGGTTCACCGGCCGGGCCTCATGGTCCCAGTAACGGGCGATGTCGCCCTGATAAGGGGTGGCCGGCCCGGGGACGCCGGTGCGGGTGACGGGGGTGGTGTCGGTGACGGACACGGTTCAGCTCCTTGGTTACCAGAAGTCGGGCAGGCTGTATCGGTAGGTATTGGTCCGGTGCCAGTAGTGGTTGCCGTCCACCCACGCGGCGACCCCGCGCAGGAAGCGCACCACCACCGGGACGGGCGTGGCGGCGGCCAGCGCCGCGGCCTCCGCCTCGAAGGCGTGCATGAGCTCGTTGTGCACCTCGACGGCCTTCAGGTAGCCGTCGCGGTCGCCGACCCCCTCGCGTTCGGAGATCACCACCGGCAGATTGAGGTGGCGGCCCGGGCTCGCCAGCTCCTTGGTGTACGAGTACAGGTCGTTGACGATCGTGGTGGCGTTGGAGGCGAGCGCGATGACCCGCTGCATCGCCGGACGGGCGTGCAGGTCGGCGGGCAGCTCGTAGCCGCCGACGGTGTCCGTGATCGTCGGGCAGGGGCGGAAGTTGTTGAACTGCCGCATCGCCAGGTACTCCCACACCTCCGGGACGTGGTCCTCCTGGTCCCAGGCGGCCTCGGCGAGGTACCCGAGGTGCAGGCGCGCCATGTCGTGCCGGAACCGGTCCGACTGGGAGGCGCTGGCGGCCCGGGTGAAGTGGTCCATCGCCGAGCGGTAGGCCCGCCGGGGCGCGTCCGAGCCCAGCGACTCCTGCCAACCGCCCTGGTACTCCGCGGTGGTGTGCAGCGGGTCCAGGGCCGTGTGGGCGAGCAGCAGCCGGCTGCCGAGGCCGACGGGCGAGCCGCCGAGGTCCTCGCAATAGCAGTCGTCGACGGCGTTCTCGGCGACCATCAGCCGGGTGGCGAGCATGACGTGGTCGACGCTCGGGGCGTCCGGGTGGCAGGCGACCATGTAGCGGCTCACCGAGAAGCCGTCGAACTGGTCCTCCCAGTCCGGCGGGTAGAGCTCGATCTCCTCGGCCCACAGCTTGATCCGGCGGTTCACCTCCGCCACCCGCTCCGCGTCCGGCTCGGGCACGGGGTGGAAGTAGAGGCCGGGCACCGGATCGCCGGACTTCGGCTTGCCCGACGGCGTTTCACCCGCCTGGGCCGCCTCGGCCGCCACCGGCTCCGCCGGACGGGGCGCCAGGCTCAGCCCCGCCGTCCCCAGCCCGCTCGGCCCGCGGAGCAGCTGCTCCAGGGCCGTCCCGCTCATGACCGCACCGCCGCGCGCCGGCCGGGGTGCGGATGCGGGTGCTGCGGCGCCTGCGGTGTCTCTCTGCTCGTGGCCACGGGCATGGGAGAACCTTCCTCTTCGAAGGGGGACACGTCTTGACGGGTCGTCGGCCGTCGCCTCGTCCCGGAAGAAAGGGATCTCCGCCTGCTGCCGCGGCCATCCCGTCTCGCTGCTGCCCAACCGTAGGCGGGGCGGAACGATCTGGACCGCTTCGCATGATCCTGTGCACTCGAAAGGGTGAACGTTCACATCAGTCGCGTTTGAAATCGCGTATCCGATGATCGGTTCGGACCGTCCTCAACGACGAAGCGGCCCCGCCGGACCGGCGGGGCCGCTCGTCAAGGGTCGTTCCGGTACCGACGGAGCGTCAGATTACCCGGGGCGTCCGCGTCATGGCCTGCCCGGCGCACCCGGGCCACCCCTCACCGGTGCTCCGGGTTCTCGAAGTCGAAGCGGCACCCGGCCTCCCACTCCGACCGCTGGTTCCCGTACGCCGGGATCCCGCCCGCGTCCTTGAGCAGCCTGGCCAGGTGGAGCAGGTTCCAGGTCATGAAGGTCGCGTTGCGGTTGGTGAAGTCGTTCTCCGGGCCGCCCGAGTTCGGGTCGAGGTAGGACGGGCCGGGGCCGGCCTCGCCGACCCACCCCGCGTCGGCCTGCGGCGGGATCGTGTACCCGAGGTGCTGCAGGCTGTACAGCACGTTCATCGCGCAGTGCTTGGCGCCGTCCTCGTTTCCGGTGATCAGGCACCCGCCGACCCGCCCGTAATAGGCGTACTGTCCGCGCTCGTTGAGGATCGACGAGCACGCGTACAGCCGCTCGACCACCTTCTTCATCACCGACGAGTTGTCCCCGAGCCAGACCGGCCCGGCCAGCACCAGGACGTCGGCCGCCATCACCCGGCTGTAGAGGACCGGCCACTCGTCCGTCTCCCAGCCGTGCTCGGTCATGTCCGGCCACACCCCGGTGGCGAGGTCGTGGTCCACGGCCCGGACCACCTCCACCCGTACGCCCTGGCGCTCCATGATCCCGGTGCTGACGTCGATCAGCCCCTGGGTGTGGCTCCGCTCGGGCGAACGCTTGAGCGTGCAGTTGATCACCAGGGCGCTCAGATCGGCGTACGCGGCGGGCGGGGAGGACATGGTCGTCGGCCTTTCGGGTCTCCGTCAGGGGGCTGCCACCAGTGCACCCCGCCCGGCACCCGACCGCCCGCCGGACTCCGCCGACCGGAGTCGCCTCACCCCTCCCCGTCCGGCTGCTCCGCCGGCGGCAGCACCGGCGTCACCAGCATCCGGCCCGCCAGCGCGGTGCTCGCGGTGACGGCGGCGAGCGTCGCGTCGTACATCGGCCGGATGTTGCGCTGGTGCCAGAGGGTCTGGGTGGTCGCCCAGGCGGCGTCCCGGGCCCGGGCGATCGAGAAGCTGGCCACGATGTGCTTCAGCGGCTCGGCCTCCTCGGTGGCGGCCTTGATGATCTGCGCCTCGAACGAGGCCCGCACCTCCGCCTCCACCTGGGCGAGCAGCTCGTTCACCTTGAGGTAGTCGGCGTGCACCGGCGGGGTGTCGGGCGTGGTCCGCCGCTCGATGCAGGTCTCGACGACGGCGAGCGCCAGGTCGTGGTTGATGTGCGCGTTCATGCCCGCGAAGGCGAACTGGATCGGCCACACCCTGCGGTGGCCGCGCGCGTCGAACAGCGGCCGCCACGCCTCGGTCACCGGCCGCCCCGCCTCGCCGGCCTCCACCGCGTCGAAGTACAGGTTGGCGAACACCGCGTCGAGCCGCTCGATGAACGCCTGGTCCTGGAAGTACCCGGTGGTGAGCCGCTGCCCGACCAGCTCGGTGACCCTCAGGTACATCCGGTTGAAGCACGCGACCCCGTCCCGCGGATCCAGCTGCGCCTCGATCGCCCGCATCCGCTCGATGACCTCGTCGACGCTCCGCGCGGGCTTGGCGGCTGACCGGGGCATGGCGGTGGTCCCTTCCGTCGGCGTTCTCCGGCTGTCAGCTATACACACCGCCACCGCCCGGACCCGCCGAACCGGCGAACACCTCGCCACCCGTCACCCGAACCGGTGAGTCCCCCCTCAGGCGCCGGCCCCGCCCGACTCCGCACGGTGACTCACCCTCCCATCACGGCCGGTCACCCGTGGGACGCGGCGGGCTGCGAGAGCACGACCGATCCGCAGATGGTCGCCTTCAACGCCGAGTACGACGCCATCGCGGCCCAGGACCCCCCGCATCGTCTACCTGCACCCCTTCCGCCGGACCGACGTGATCCCGGCCAGGCTGCCGCTGCTCACCGCCCACCAGACGGCGACCGGCAAGGCGATCACCAACGGCACCCCGGCCCGCCGTCACTCCTCGGTCGGCGTGTACCGGGCGGCCGACCGAGCCGTCGCCCTGGCCGCCCACAACGGCGTCACGACCGTCCGGGCCGCCCTCGGTGCCCCGGGTGACGTCCCGCCGGTCGGTCACTGGAACGGCCCCGGCGTCGACACCGTCGGCTACTACCGCCCGAGCACCCGGGAGTTCTTCCTCCCCGGGCCCGACGGCACCTTCGGCACCCCGGTGAAGTACGGCAACACGAACGACATCCCCGTCGTCGGCGACTGGAGTGGAGCGGCCAGGGGAAGACCACCATCGGCGTCTACCGCCCGGCCGGCCGGTCCTTCCACGGCGCGGCCTTCGGCAGCGACCTGGCCGTCTGCAACGTGACGGTCACCGACACCGGAGAGACCCCGCTGGTCGGCACCTGGGGCTGACGGCCCCCGAACGACGGCAGGCCCCGGGCCGGGGGGCGCGCTGCTCCCCGGCCCGGGGCCTGTCCGTTACCGACCCCGCTACGGCTTCGTGGTGACGGAGACGTAGTCGACCCGCATCGGGTGCCCGGGCTCGGTGGCCGGGGTGACCGCGCCGCCGAACGCGGCGGGCAGGTTGCCGCCGACGGCGACGTTGAGGATCAGGAACAGGCCGTGGTTCACGGCCCGGTCCCAGGTCCCCCGGTCCATCTGCGCGGTGGTGACCCGGTGGTGCTCCCGGCCGTCGAGGTACCAGCGGACCTGCTCGGCCCCCGGCCGCAGGTCGACCTCGACCGCGTAGCGGTGGAAGCCGGTGCGGCACTCGGCACCGCAGGGCTGGTCGCCGGAGCCCAGGCCGCGCGGCTCCTGGCAGGGGCCGCCGTCCAGGACGCCGCAGTGCATCGTGCCGAACACCGCGTCCCGACCGTTGACCTGCTCCATGATGTCCAGCTCGCCGATGGCCGGCCAGCCGGTGTACCCGTTGCGCAGCTCGCCGCCGAGGGTCCAGAAGGCGGGCCAGTAGCCGGCGGCGGCCGGGCCGGTCACGTCGGGCAGGGCGATCCCGGCCTCGATCCGCAGCACGCCGCCGGGCGGCGGGGCGAGATCGGCCCGGCGGGACTCGATCCGCCCGGACGACCACTTCCCGTCGGCGTCCCGGGTGGGGACGATCTCCAGGGCGCCCCGGCCGTCGAGCCGGACGTTCGCCGTCGAGTCGGTCATGGTCTCGATCTCGCCCGTGCCCCACTGCGGGGCCGGGCAGCCGGGGTAGCAGGTGCCCAGGTCGTACTGCCAGTGGGCCTCGGACGGGCGGCTGCCGGCCGGGCCGTCGAAGTCGTCGCGCAGCAGCTGCGTCCAGCCGTCCGCGGTGACCGTCTGCCCGGCACCGGCGGTGGCGGGCGCGGCCTCGGGCGGCAGGGCGCCGGACTCCGTCAACAACCGCTCCAGGCGCGGCGTGAGGACGACGGCGGCGACGTTGGTGAGGTGCGCGTCGTCGCGGTAGAGCAGGATGCGCTCCAGCACCGCCGGGCAACTGCGGCCGCTGCCGGGGCAGATGACGTCGTTCACCGACACGGTGCGCACGCCCGGCATCCGGCCGGCCGCGATCTCCTCGGCCAGCGGGTCCGCCCACAGCGCCTTCTCGCGCGGGAACGCGCAGGCCGCCGGGTCGTCGGTGTGGCCCGAGACGCAGGCCGGCACGTCCGTCCCCGGGATCGGGGTGTCGCGCAGGTAGACGACGGGGACGCCCAGTTCGCGCAGCGGCGCGAGGGTCTTCTGCCAGCCCTGGAGGAGCAGTTCACGGTCGTCGGTGTACCGGTTGAGGGTGGAGACGACGACCAGGCGCGGCTTGGGGCCCTCCGTCAGCCGGGTCAGCGCGTTCGCCCGCCAGGTGTCGCACTCGCGGTAGGTGCGGCCCAACTGCGGGTTGACCACCGACAGTTCCGGAAGAGGGCAGCCCTGCTTGACCAACTCCTCCAGCTCCCAGCGCCGTTCGGCGGCGATCGCGAGCAGCGCGGAGAACCACTGGCCGGCGTGCGAGTCGCCGAGCAGCACGATCCGGTCCGGGCTGCCGACCACGCCGAAGCGGCAGTCGGGGCTGGTGGTGGCGGTCGGGGCGACCTCGCACTCGCCGTCCGGCGGGAAGTCCTTGCGGGCCTGGGCGGCGTCCGGCACCACCGCCGGGCCGCCCTTGGCGGGAGCGGCGGTGCGCACCAGCAGCGAGGTGCCGTCGGCCGAACCGGGCGGCAGGCCCTGGAGGTCGACCGGCGCGGCCGGGCCGAGCAGGCGCAGCGTGCCGGTGCCGACGACCAGCGCCAGCACCACCGGGATGACCACCGAGGCGAGGCCCAGCGACAGGCCCCGGCGCGGGAGTTCGGAGACGGTGCGGCTGTGCCGCAGCGGCCGCTCGACCCACCGCATGACGGCGGCGGCGGGCAGCGCGGCGGCCGCGGTGAGCGCCACCTTCACCGGCCAGTCCAGCGGGCCGAACTTCGCGCCGACCAGGACGAGCACCGGCCAGTGCCACAGGTACAGGTTGTAGGAGAGCCGGCCGATCGCCCGCGGCACCGGGGTGCCGAGGACCCGGTCCACGCCGAGCCCGGGGGCGGCGGCCCCGTCCCGCCCGGGCGTTCCGGCCAGGATGACGGCGGCCGTGCCGAGGGTCGGGACGAGCGCCGCCCAGCCCGGGTACGGGGTCGTGTTGTCGTACGCGAACACGCAGCCGACGACGGCCGCCGCGCCGCCCCAGCCGACCAGGACGCGCAGCACGCGCGGCCCGCTCAGCAGGTGCCAGGGCAGCAGGGCGAGCAGCGCGCCGACCCCGAACTGCCAGACCCGGGACGGGGTTCCGAGGTAGGCGAGCGAGACGGAGTCGTGCGTCCAGCGCAGCGAGAGCGCGAAGGAGCCGATGGTCAGCACGCCGGCGAGCGCCGCCGCGACCGGCCGCAGCGACCGCCCGCGCCCGTCCGCCCGGCCCCGGCGCAGCACGCGCAGCACCAGGTACGCGGCGAGCGCCAGCAGCGGGCCCCAGAGCAGGTAGAACTGCTCCTCGACGGCCAGCGACCAGAAGTGCAGCAGCGGGCTCTCGTCCCGTCCGGCGGCCAGGTAGTCGGTCTGCTGGGCGACGAAGCGCCAGTTGCCGACGGACAGCGCCGCCGCGAGCACGTCGTGCTCCAGGTCCGCGCGGCGCAGCGGCACGGTCAGCCAGGCGCCGAACAGGGCCACCGCGGCGAGCACGATCGCCGCCGAGGGCAACAGGCGGCGGGCCCGTCGGGAGAAGAACTCGCCGAGCCGGATCCGGCCGGTGGTGGTGGCCTCGCGCAGCAGCAGGCCGGTGATCAGGTAGCCGGAGACGACGAGGAAGACGTCCACGCCGACGAACCCGCCGGCCAGGCCGGGGACGGCGGCGTGGAACGCGAGGACGGCGAGCACGGCGACCGCGCGCAGCCCCTCGATGTCGGGGCGGAAGCCGGCCGGACGGGGCGCCGGGCCCGGGGCATCGGAACCCCGGGAGGCGGCGCCGGCCCGTCGGCCGGGAATGGTGAAGGCGTCCGGCCGCAGCTCGTGGACGGCCGGCGGCGACGGTGTCGGTGCGGGTGACACTGTCGGTGTCGGTGTCGGTGTCGGTGCGGGTGATGACGGTATAGGTGACGACGACATGGAAGGCGACGACCTTTCAACCCAGCCAGGGCAGCATCGGGCGGACCCAGCCGGAGGCGAGCAGAGCAGTGAGCACGAGCGTGACGGTGGCGGCCAGCCCCTCGGGCCAGCGGCGGGGCAGCATGCCGGGCCGGGGCGCCTTCGGCCCGGCGGCGGCGCCTTCACCGCGGGAGCTGCCGCGGAGCTCGCCGAGGAGGTCGCGGATCAGCGGCAGGCCGATCTGTGCCTGCACCGCGAGGTAGAGCCCGAGGCCCCAGTTGGGCGCCCAGCCGTACTCGGCGACGGCCAGGCCGAGGCCGAGGGCGCCGGCGCCGAGCGAGGCGCAGAGCCAGGCGAGCGAGAGCAGCACCACCTTGCGGGCCATCCCGCCGGACCGGGCCTTGGGCCGCGCGGCGGGGGCGTCCCCACCGGCCTCCCCGGCCGCACCTGCCTCACCGGCGGCGCCGGCCGCGCCCGTCGGCACCCAGGCCGCGCTGCGCCCGCGCAGCGTGTGCCAGAACGCGACACCTGCGGCGACGCTCATCAGCACGTTGGAGCGGATCACCTCGATCCGCCAGCGGGTCCGGCTGACCCTGGGCAGCAGCACGTGCCAGAGCCAGAGCGGCGCGAGCATCGGCAGCACGTGCCAGGGCCGGATCTGGTCCGGGTACCAGAACATCATCACCAGCGGCGGCAGCGGCGCGACGAAGACGTTCACGGCGGCGGCCAGGTAGCCGACGATGCCCTCGTAGAAGCAGAGCCGCATCCGCCAGGGCGCGCCGATCCGCTTGAGCTCGGGCGAGCCGAGCAGGTGCAGGTTGCCCATCGCCCAGCGGTACTGCTGGTTGACGTACGAGGCGAGGTTGTCCGGCGAGGTGCCCTTGGCGACCAGCACCGGGACGTACAGCGTGCGGTACCCCCTGGCGTACAGGCCGAGGCCGGTGAAGAGGTCCTCGCTGTGGTCGAGCCGGGCGAAGCCGCCCGCCTCGTCGATCGCGGCGCGCCGGTAGACGGCGTTGCTGCCGCAGCAGATGGCGGCGTCGCTGGCGTCGCGGGAGGGCTGGATCCAGCGGAAGAACCACTCCTGCGCGGCACCGGCGGCGCGCTCGATCCAGCTCATCGTCTCGTCGGTGTCGAAGCACTGCGGGCTCTGCACGATGCCGATCCGCGGGTCCGCGAAGTACGGGACGAGGTGGCGCAGGAAGTCCGGCCTGGGCGCGAAGTCGGCGTCGAGGATCGCGATCAGCTCGGCGCTGCTCAGGGTGAGCGCGTGGTTGAGGTTGCCGGCCTTCTTGAGGTGCCCCCGGTCGGGCCGCACCACGTACCGGTACCCGTGCGCGGCGGCCAGGTCGGCGACCTCGGCCCGGTCGGCGTCGTCGAGCACCCAGACCGTCAGCGCCCCGGGCCAGTCCACCCGGGCGACCGCCCGGTAGGCGTTCTCCAGGACGTCGAGCGGCTCGCCGCAGGTCGGCAGGTACAGATCGACGGTCGGCAGCTCCTCCGGCGCCCACGCGTGCACCAGCACCTCGTGGGACTGCCGGGTGAGCCGCCGCTGCCGCAGGCTGTTGACGGACGACAGCGCCAGCGCCACGACGTTGAGCGCGAGCACGGCCAGGAAGATCCAGAGTGCCGGCGTCCGCAGCGCGAAGGTCAGCATTGTCCCCGCGGTGAACACGAACGCCGCCGAACTGGCGACGAGCACCCACCTCCGCTGCGGCCCGAAATACCAGTAGAGCTCCTGATCGTCCGGCGGCTGCGGCAGATGAGCAGGAGGAGGAGAAGAGGAAGAAGACAAAACGGAAACAGGAGATACCTGTTGGACAGTCATGTGGCCCCCACAGCCGTGTTTCTGACAGCTCCACGGGCCACAGTACCCCATTGGTATAGACCATTAATCCACGCGTCCGGGACCCGGACGCCACCTCCGCGCCACCTCCCCCGACCCCGTGAAGCACCAGGTCACGCGCACGTGAACACCTCTCCAACAACCCCACCCGCCACCCTCTCCCCACCCCCGCCGACCGGGTGCGGAAACGCCCGTGGGGCGGCAACCGACTTCCGGTTGCCGCCCCACGGGCGTTTGGGCGATTCGGGGATCAGACCGCCGCGATCGGGTACGTCGGGTACTCGACGCCCGAGACGTGCTGGACGACCCGGATGACCTGGCAGGAGTAGCCGAACTCGTTGTCGTACCACAGGTAGAGGATCGCGTTGTCGCCCTCGACCTTGGTGGCGCCGGCATCGACGATCGAGGCGTGGCGCGAGCCGATGAAGTCGTTCGACACCGCGTCGGGGGCGGTGGTGAAGTCGATCTGGCGCTTCAGCGACGAGGTCAGCGACACGTTGCGGAGGTAGTCGAGGACCTCCTCGCGGTTGGTCTCGCGGGCCAGCTGGAGGTTCAGGATGGCGATCGAGACGTCCGGGACGGGCACGCGGATCGAGCTGCCGGTGATCTTCGCCTTGAGGTCCGGCAGTGCCTTGGCGACGGCCGAGGCGGCACCGGTCTCGGTGATCACCATGTTCAGCGGCGCCGAGCGGCCGCGACGGTCGGCCTTGTGGTAGTTGTCCAGGAGGTTCTGGTCGTTGGTGAACGAGTGGACGGTCTCCACGTGGCCGCGCAGCACGCCGTACTCGTCCTCCATCGCCTTCAGCGGCGGGACGATCGCGTTGGTGGTGCAGGAGGCGCAGGAGATGATCTGCTCGTCCGGCTTGATGGTGTCGTGGTTGACGCCGTGCACGATGTTGGGCACGTCGCCCTTGCCCGGGGCCGTCAGGACGACCTTCTCGATGCCGGGGCGCAGGTGCTTCGACAGCCCCTCGCGGTCCCGCCACTTGCCGGTGTTGTCGATCAGGATGGCGTCCCGGATGCCGTACGCCGTGTAGTCGACCTCGGACGGGTCGTTGGCGTAGATCACCTTGATCTCGGTGCCGTTGGCGACGATCGTGTTGTTCGCCTCGTCGACCGTGATGGTGCCCTGGAACTGCCCGTGGATGGAGTCACGACGCAGCAGCGAGGCGCGCTTCACGATGTCCTGGTCACCGCCGCCACGGACCACGATGGCGCGCAGGCGCAGGCCGTTGCCGGAGCCGGCCTTCTCGATCAGCAGACGGGCGACCAGGCGGCCGATGCGGCCGAAGCCGTACAGGACGACGTCACGCGGCGACTCACGGCGCTCGATCTTGTTGGCACCGGTGGCGCCGGCGACGGCCTCGGCGGTGAACTGCTCCACCGAGAGGCCGCGGCTGTCGGCGCGGTAGGTGGCGGCGAGCATGCCGAGGTCGATCTGGGAGGGGCCGAGATCCAGGGTGGTCAGCGCCTGCAGGAAGGGCAGCGTCTCGGTGACCGAGAGCTCCTCGCCGGCGATCTGGCGGGCGAACCGGTGGGTCTTCAGGATGCTGACCACCGACTTGTTCACCAGGGAACGGCTGTACAGCAGGACGGTAACGTCCCGCTCCCGGTGCAGTCGGCCGATGATCGGGATCATCGACTCCGCGATCTCCTCGCGGTTCTTCCAGTCCGTGAACACGTCGTCGTTGACAGTCACAAGTCCATCTTTCGAGCTAGGAGGGTGTTCACATGCTAACTGGGCCCCACCCCCCGAACCGAAACGGTTCTGCCCTCTCCCACATGACAAGAATCACATGTGATCGCGTACTGGCGCGTCGGAAAGCAAGGCCGGCAACGCAAATGAGCCCCCATCCGAAAGGATGGGGGCTCATTCGTGAATGATTGTTCGGCGGCGTCCTACTCTCCCACAGGGTCCCCCCTGCAGTACCATCGGCGCTATGAGGCTTAGCTTCCGGGTTCGGAATGTAACC
>NZ_JBEOWI010000045.1:0-72334 GCF_040296005.1 Kitasatospora sp. NPDC002551
ATGACCACCCGCCTGACCGCCAGCCCCGACAAAGTCGGGCAATACCTCCGCCCGAAACCGCCTGCGGCGGCCTAAATCAGTATCGAACGCCCTCTGAGAGCGGCTCGGACCCCGAGCGGCGGCGTGTTGGAGACCTGGTTCGCGGGCGACCCTCGACTACTCTGCGTCGACGGGTGATCACATCATGACACTCTGCGACGAAAGGAGTCACCATGACGGACGACTTCACTCAGCGGCCGGCACCGGAGTCCGTGCGCCTGATCGACTTCGAGGAAGCGAAGGTCGTCCCGGGAATCGTTCCGGGCACCTTCATCCTCGTCGTCAGCGGGGAGAAGCCCTACGAGAGCATGACGGTCCGCCTCATCCCGCTGGTCTACGTCAGACAGCCCGAGTACTGGGGCATCGAGGTGACCGGCACGCTGCCCTCCGGCTTCCTGCTGCCCGTCACCGCCCCGTACACCGAGGCGCTGCCGCTGGACGGGATCACGGGCACCAGGGGCATCGAGGTGATCGGCGCGAACAAGCGGGAGAAGATCGAACTGCCGCGAGGCACATGAGGTCGGCTTCGAAGGAGCGCAGCGCGACGGCCCGCCCCCGGCAGGGTGGCGGGCCGTCGGCTGTCCGGCAGCCCGGCAGCCCGGCAGTCCGGCAGTCCGGCTGTCCGGCTGAGTCAGTCCATCGGCGGCGGGCCCGGGGGCTCCTTGGGGAGGCGGGCCGCGACCAGGGCGCCGAGGGCGACGGCGACGGCCGTGGCCAGCAGGGCGGCCCGGTAGGGCCCCGGCTCGGTGCCGTGCGCGCCGTCCTCCGAGAGGACGCCGATGAGGGCCGCCGCGCCGGCGATGCCGAACGCACCGCCGAGCGTGCGCACGATGGTGAACAGGCCCATCGCGCGGCCCATCGCGGGGGGCGGCACGTCCGCGAACCCGGCGATCTGCACGGTCAGCACGGCGGTGCCCAGGATCAGGCCCACGCCGAACATCAGCGCCCGCACGGCCCAGGCGTTCTCGCCCACGCCGGGCACGGCCAGCGCGGCCAGTACCAGGGCCGCCAGCAGCAGGGCCGGCAGCGCCAGCAGGCGCGGGCCGAGCTTCGGCAGCAGCCGGTCGACCACCTGGGAGGCGGCCATCAGGCCGATCGCCTCCGGGAAGACGCTCAGGCCCGCGTCCAGCGCCGAGCCGCCGAACGCCGCCTGGTGGAGCAGCGGGAAGGCGAACAGCGCGCCCATCAGTCCGGCGGCGGTCAGCAGGGCCAGCCAGCTGGCCGCGCCGAAGGACCGGTCGGCGAGCAGCCGGAGGTCCACCAGCGGCTCCTCGGCGCGCAGTTGGTGGCGGACGGCGAGCGCGAGCAGCAGCACGCCGAGCACTCCGGAGGCCGCCACCGCCGGGGAGGTCCAGCCGTGCGCGGGGCCGAAGCCGAGCACGTAGGTGAGCAGGCCGAGGCCGGGGGTGGCGAGCAGGAAGCCGGTGGTGTCGAAGCGGCCGGCCGGCGGCTCCTCCTGGTCGCGCAGCGCGAACAGGCCGGTGAGCACGGCCGCTACCCCGATCGGCACGTTGACCAGGAACAGCCAGTGCCAGGAGAGGTGCTCGGTGAGGAAGCCGCCGAGCGGCGGGCCGAGCGCGGGCATCAGCGCGGTCGGCACGATCAGCACCTTGCCGAGGCCTGCCCGCTCGTGCGGTTCGAAGGCCCGGAACAGCAGGGTCATGCCGACCGGGGTGAGCAGGCCGCCCGCCACGCCCTGGACCGCGCGGGCGGCGGTGAGCGCGCCGAGGCCGGGCGCGGCCGCGCAGAGCGCGCTGGCCAGGGTGAACACGGCGAGCGAGCCGAGGAAGACCCGGCGCACGCCGAACCGGTCGCCGAGCCAGCCGGCCGCCGGGAGGCCGACGGCGAGGCCGACCAGGAAGGCGGTCTCCACGGCGTTGGCGGCGGAGACCGGGCGGCCGAAGTCCCCGGCGATGGTGAACAGCGCCGGGTTGACGATCGTCGAGTCCAGGCCGTTCATGCACATCGCGGCCGTATAGACGAGCACGACGGCGAGGCGCCCGGCGAACAGCGGGCGCGCCGGGGCGGCGGCCTCGCCGGGGGCGGAGGTGGCGCTGCCGGGGGTGGGGGTGGGGCCGGGGCCGGAGGTGGGGCCGGGGCCGGGCCGGGTGTCCGCCTGGCTCATCGGGCCGGGTCGAGGTCGGTCCAGTGGGCGGTGATCCAGTCGAGGGCGGCGGAGCGCTCGCACGGCCCGTGGGCGACGGTCCAGCCGTCCGGGACGGCGGCGAAGGCCGGCCAGAGCGAGTGCTGGCCCTCGTCGTTGACGAGCGCGAGGAACTCGCCGTCGCCGTCGAAGGGGCTGGCGGGGGCGTCACTCATGGGGTGGGTTCTCCAGACAGTCTGGTCGTGTGGGGTGGCGGGCGGCGGGTGACGGCTGACAGATTTCAGAATCTGTTATCTGTTATCTGATATCTGTCAGTTGTCATTTGTCAGCGGTCAGCGGTCAGCGCTCGGCTGTCCGCTGTCGGCACGGGAGTCGAGTGCGGCGAGCCGCTCCGCGACGACGGACGCGATATGCGCGATCGGCTCGGGCAGGGTCATGTCCTTGTGCGAGCAGGCGACCTCGGTGTTGTCGATCCGCCCGGCCACGTACGGCGTCCACAGCTCGGGCACCAGGGTGTCGTCGATGGTGTCGACGACGGCGCGGAAGAACAGCACGTCGCCCTCGAAGCGGCGGTGGTCGTAGCCGCGCACCAGGTGGTTGATGTGCAGGTAGATCCGGTTCAGCGCCTCGACGGTGGCGTCGTCCAGTCCGGCCAGCGGGCTGCCCTCGCGGCGCAGCAGCTCGGTGACGTGGGCGAGTTCGAGCGGCCGGCCGTCGAGGTCCGCCGGGCCGTAGCCGCCCATGGTGAGCAGCGCCTCCAGCGCCTCGGCCTGGTCCGGCACGGGCAGGTCGCGGAATCCCTCGGCCGGGTAGGCGTCGAGCACGGCCAACAGCTCAACGGCGCAGCCGAGTTCCTGCAGCCGGGCGGCCATGGCGTGGGCGATGATGCCGCCGGTGGACCAGCCGAGCAGCCGGTACGGCCCCTCGGGCTGGACCTCGCGCAGCCGGTCGACGTAGTGGGCGGCCAGCTCCTCCATGGTCGCGGGCAGCGGCTCACCGGAGGTGGCGGCGCCGACGCCCTGCGCCTGGAGGCCGTAGATCGGCACATCGGCGGGCAGGTTGCGGATCAGGCCGGTGTAGCACCAGCTGAGCCCGCCGGCCGGGTGGACGGCGAACAGCGGGGCGCGCCGCCCGGGGGCGGTGGGCCGCAGCGGCAGCAGGACATCCAGCGCGTCGGCGCCGGGGGTGTCGGCGGCGAGCGCGGTGTCCAGTGCGGCGACGGTGGGCGCCTGGAACAGCGTGCCGATGCCGACCTCCAGGCCGAGCACGGCGCGGATCCGTCCGGCGAGCCGGACGACCAGCAGGGAGTGGCCGCCGAGGGCGAAGAAGTCGTCGTCGACGCCGACCGCCGGCACGCCCAGGACCTCGGCGAACAGCTCGCAGAGCTGCTGCTCGCGGGGGTTGCGCGGGGGCCGCCCGGCGCCGGCCGCGGGCGCGTCGGGGGCGGGCAGGACGCGCCGGTCGAGCTTGCCGTTGGCGGTGAGCGGGAGGCGCTCCAGCAGGACGACGGCGGACGGGACCATGTGGACGGGCAGGTCGGCGGCGGTGCGGGTGCGCAGTTCCTCGGCGGTCACCCGCTCGGCGCCGGGGGCGAGGACGGCGTAGCCGACCAGGCGCTTGTCGCCGGGCACGTCCTCGCGGACGATCACGGCGGCGTCGGCGACGGCGGGGTGGGCGGCCAGCACGGCCTCGATCTCGCCGAGTTCGATCCGGAAGCCGCGGATCTTCACCTGCTGGTCGGCGCGGCCGAAGTACTCCAGAACGCCGTCGGCCCGGCGGCGGGCGAGGTCGCCGGAGCGGTACATCCGGGTGCCGCGCTCGCCGAACAGTACGGCGTGCGGGTCGGCGACGAAGCGCTCGGAGCTGAGCGCGGGGCGGCCGAGGTAACCGCGGGCGAGGCCGGCGCCGGCCACGTACATCTCGCCGGTGACGCCGGGCGGGACGGGCTGCAGGTACCGGTCGAGGACGTAGACCCGCAGGTCCGGGATGTTGACGCCGATGGTGCTGCCGGTGCCGGCGGCGGCGCTCGCCCGGTCGAGGGCGATGTAGGAGACGTGCACGGTGGTCTCGGTGATGCCGTACATGTTGACCAGGGTGGGCGCGTCGTCGGCGTGCCGCTCGTACCAGTCGTCGAGGCGGCCGAGTTCGAGTGCCTCGCCGCCGAACACCACGTAGCGCAGGGCGAGTTCGCTGCCGGGGCGTTCCCGGTCGGCGGCGCTGAGCTGGTAGAAGGCGGACGGCGTCTGGTTGAGGACGGTCACCCGCTCGCGGGCGAGCAGGTCGAGGAAGGCCGCCGGGTCGCGGCTGACCAGGTGCGGGACGACGACCAGCCGCCCGCCGTGCAGCAGGGCGCCCCACAGCTCCCAGACCGAGAAGTCGAAGGCGTAGGAGTGGAAGAGGGTCCAGACGTCGTCGGCGCCGAAGCCGAACCAGTGGTCGGTGGCGGAGAACAGCCGGACCACGTTGTGGTGGGTGACCGGCACGCCCTTGGGCCGTCCGGTGGAGCCGGAGGTGTAGATGACGTAGGCGGTGTCCTCGGCGCGCAGCGGCCGGGTGCGCTCGTGCTGGGCCAGCGGGACGGCCGGGTAGCCGTCCGACTCGCCGCCGTCGACGAGGAGTTGCGGCACCTGGTGCTCGGGCATCCGGGGCGCGGTGGCGCGGTCGGTGATCAGCGCGGCGGGTGCGGCGTCGGCGAGCATGTAGGCGAGCCGGTCGGCCGGGTACTCGGGGTCGAGCGGCAGGTAGGCGGCGCCGGACTTGGCGACCGCGAGCAGGCCGACGACCAGGTCGAGGGAGCGCGGCAGGGCGAGCGCGACGATGGTGCCGGGGCCGATGCCGCGGGCGGCCAGCAGGCGGGCCACCCGGTCGGCGCGGGCGCCGAGTTCGCGGTAGGTGAGGGTGTGGCCGTCGTAGCCGGCGGCGACGGCTTCCGGGTGGGCGAGGGCGGCGGCCTCGAAGAGTTCGGGCAGGGTCGCCCCGGGCGCCGAGGCGACGGGGGCGCCGTTCCACTCGACGAGGGCGCGGTGCCGCTCCTCCGCGCTGATCAGCGGGAGGCGGCCGATGGCGGTGTCGGGCGCGGTGGCGGCGGCGGTGAGCAGCCGGGTCAGCCGCTCGGCGAGGGCCTGGACGGTGGCCTCGTCGAAGAGGTCGGTGCGGTACTCCAGGAAACCCGCGATGCCGCCCTCGCGCAGTTCGCCCGCGTTGAGGGTGAGGTCGAACTTGGCGGTGCCGGAGGGCATGGCGGCGACGGCGGCGGTGAGGCCGCCGCCGAGCGCGAACGCGCGGTCGGGGACGGACTGCCAGGCGAGCATGACCTGGAACAGCGGGTGCCGGGCGAGCGAGCGGGGCGGGTTGAGCTCCTCGACCAGGCGGTCGAAGGGCAGGTCGGCGTGGTCGTGGGCGCCGAGCACGGCGGTGCGGGCGCGGCCGAGCAGTTCGCGGAAGGTCGGCTCGCCGGACGTGTCGGTGCGCAGGACCACGGAGTTGACGAAGTAGCCGACCAGGGCGGCGGTCTCGTCGGAGTCGCGGCCGGCGACGGGTGTGCCGATCGGGATGTCGGTGCCGCAGCCGTGCCGGGTGAGCAGGGCGGCGAGGCCGGCCTGGACGGCGGTGAACACGCTGGCGCCGGTGGTGCGGGCGAGCGCGGCCAGGGCGGCGTGGGCGTCGGCGTCCAGGCGGAACGGCACGGTGGCGCCGTGGTGGGCGGCGACGGCGGGCCGGGGGCGGTCGGTGGGCAGGTCGAGCTGGTCGGGCAGGCCGGCCAGGGTCTTGCGCCAGTGGTCGAGTTGGCGGACGGCCAGCGGGCTGGGGGCGTCGGCGGTGCCGAGCAGCCGCGCCTGCCAGGCCACGTGGTCGGCGAACTGCACGTCGAGCGGCGCGAGTTCGGGGGCGCGTCCGGCCAGGCGGGCGGTGTAGGCGGTGGCGAGGTCGCGGGCCAGCGGGGTGGTGGAGGCGCCGTCGCCGGCGATGTGGTGGAGCAGCAGGAGCAGGGTGCGGGTGCCGTCCGGGTTGTCGAACAGGGTGACCCGCAGCGGGGGTTCGGCGCCGAGGTCGAAGGCGTACCGGACGGCCTCGGCGAGCGGGCCGGTGCCGGTGTGCAGTTCGACCGGGGCGGGCGGCAGGATCCGCTGGTACGGCTCGCCGTCGGCGGATTCGCCGTAGACGGTGCGCAGGGTCTCGTGCCGGGCCGCGAGGTCGGTGACGGCGAGCGCGAGGGCGGCGCGGTCGAGCGGGCCGGTGAGGGTGAGGGCGAGCGGGATGTTGTAGGTCGGGCTGGGGCCTTCGAGCCGGTAGTGGAACCAGAGGCCGCGCTGGGCCGGGGAGAGCGGGAGGCGTTCGGTGCGCGCGACCGGGACCAGGGCGGGGCGCGGTTCGGGGGCGGTGCGCTCGCGCAGCAGGGCGGCGAGGGCGGCCGGGGTGGGGTTGCGGAAGACGTCGGCGAAGCCGACGGCGGCGCCGAGGCTCTCGCGCAGCCGGGCGGCGAGCCGGCCGGCCAGCAGGGAGTGGCCGCCGAGATCGAAGAAGTCGGCGTCGCGGGAGGGGAGTTCGCTCCGCTCCAGGAGGTCGGCGAACAGTCCGCCGATGATCTCCTCCTGTGGGGTGGCGGGCGCGGCGCCGCTCTCCTGCCCGGCGGCCTCGGGCTCGGGCAGGGCGCGGTGGTCGAGCTTGTCGTTGCCGGTGCGCGGCAGGTCGTCGAGGACGAGGACGGCGGCGGGCACCATGTGCTCGGGCAGCCGGGCGGCGAGCGCGGAGCGCAGCGCGGCCGGGTCGAGGACGGCGCCGGCGGCGGGAACGGCGTAGCCGAGCAGGCGCTTGCCGTTCGGGCCGGGGCGGGCGATGACCGCGGCCCGGTCGACGCCGGGCAGTTCGCCGAGGACGGCGGCGATCTCGCCGGGCTCGATCCGGAAGCCGCGGATCTTCACCTGGTCGTCGGCGCGGCCGAGGAACTCCAGGGTGCCGTCGGCACGGCGGCGGGCGAGGTCGCCGGTGCGGTACATCCGGCTGCCGGGCGGGCCGTAGGGGTCGGCGAGGAAGCGTTCGGCGGTGAGGTCGGGGCGGCCGAGGTAGCCGCGGGCCAGGCAGGCGCCGGCCACGTACAGTTCGCCGGTGGCGCCGTCGGGGGCGGGGCGCAGCGAGCCGTCGAGGACGTAGGCGCGCGAGCCGCGCACGACGCGCCCGACGGGGGCGCCGTCCGGGCCGGGGGTCCAGGAGTAGGCGTCGACGGTGGTCTCGGTGGGGCCGTAGAGGTTGACGGGGGCGAGGCCGTCGACGGCGGTGAGGCGGCGCCAGAGCGGGTCGGGGGTGGCCTCGCCGCCGACCGCGATCACGGCGGGGCGGTGGCGGTCCTCGGCCAGCAGGTCCTCGGCGAGCAGGACGTCGAGGTAGGAGGGGGTGACGTCGAGGTAGTCGATGCGCTCGCGGTGGACGTGGGCGGCGAGGGCGGCCGGGTCGCGGTAGGTGTCGTCGTCGAGCAGGTGGAGTTCGTGGCCGTGGAGCATCCACAGCACCGGGTCCCAGGAGGCGTCGAAGGCGAAGGAGGCGCTGTGGGCGACGCGCAGCCGCTCGCGGCCGGTGCGGGCGACGGCGGGGGCGATGTGGTCCTCGCCGTGGCCGGCGTGCAGGTTGGCCAGCGAGGCGTGGGTGACCACGACGCCCTTGGGGCGGCCGGTGGAGCCGGAGGTGTGCAGCAGGTAGGCGGTGTGCGCCGGGTCGGGCGCGGGCAGCGTCGACCGCTCGGATTCCGCGGCGAGTCCGGCGCGGACGGCGGGGTCGTCGAGGGCGACGGCGGGGCGGTCGGCGGCGCCCGGGAGGCCGGCGAGAGCCTCGGTGGTGCCGACGGCGCAGACCGGGCGGGTGTCGTCGAGGATGTCGGCGATCCGCTGCCGCGGGTGGGCGAGGTCGAGGGAGAGGCAGGCGCCGCCGGCCCTGAGCACGGCGAACATGGCGACCAGCGTGTCGGCGCCGCGCGGCATGGCGAGGGCGACCGGGGTGCCGGCGCGGACGCCGAGGGCGGCGAGGCGGTGCGCCAGGCGGGTGGCGGCGGCGTCGAGTTCGGCGAAGGTGAGGGCGGTGGCGCCGCTGCGCAGGGCGACCGCGTCCGGGGTGCGGGCGGCCTGCTCGGCGAGCAGTTCGGGCACGGTACGGGTGGCGGGGGGCTCGGTACGGCCGGAGGTGGCGCGGCGCAGGGCGTCCTCGTCCAGCAGGTCGATCCGGGCGATCGGGGTCCGCGGGTCGTCGAGCAGCAGGGCGGCGAGGCCGTCGAGGTAGCGCAGCAGGCCGTCGCGGTGGGCGGCGAGCGCGTCGGCGCCGTAGTGGTCGGGGTGGGCCTCCAGGCCGATCCGCAGGGCGCCGTCGGGGCCGGGCGAGACGGCGAGGGCGAGGTCGTCGACGGGACCGGCGGCGAGGTTGCGGACAGTGGCGGGCAGGCCGGCGAGGTCGAGGTCGCCCTCGAAGGCCTTGATGTTGACCATCGGTCCGAACAGGGCGCGGCGGGTGCCGGTCTGGGCGAGGTCGCGGCGCAGGTCCTCCAGCGGGTAGCGCTGGTGGCGGCGGACCTCGCGGACCTCCAGGACGACGCGGCGCAGCAGTTCGGCGGCGGTGTCGCGGGGGTGCACGGCGAGGCGCAGCGGCAGGACGTTGGCGGTGGCGATCGGGGTGCGCAGGGCGGCGGGGCCGCGGCGGTTGGCGAGCGGCAGGCCGAGCACGACGTCCTCGGTGCCGGCGAGGCGGTGCAGATAGCCGGCGGTGGCGGCGATGACGAGTTCGGCCCAGGTGGCGCGGGCGGCCTTGGCGGCGGCCTCCAGGCGGGGCAGGGTGCCGGCGGGCAGTTCGGCGGCGAGGCGCGGCAGTCCGGCGGGGCCGGCGGGGGTGCCGCCGGGGAGGGTGGCGGGGGCGTCGGTGCCGGCCAGCCGGGTGCGCCAGAACTCGCGGTCGGCGGCGTGGTCCCGGCTCGCCCGGTAGGCGGCCTCCTCGGCGGCGACCTCGGCGGGGGTGGCGAAGCCGCGGTCGGTGGGGCGGGTGCCGGCGGTGAGCGCGGTGTAGAGCTCGGCGACCCGGCCGGCGAGGAGGGTGAGCGCGTAGGCGTCGACGGCGAGGTGGTGGACGCGCTGGTACCACCAGTGGCGCCCGTCGGCGAGGCGGATGAGGGCCTGGGTGAACAGCGGGCCCTCGGTGAGGTCGACGGGGCGGGCGAGGTCGGCGCGCATCCAGGCCTCGGCGGTGGCCTCGGGGTCGGCGTCGGCGCGCAGGTCGAGGTGGTGCAGGGGCCAGGGGCGGCCGGGGGTGAGGCGCTGGTGCGGGGCGTCGTCGCGGCCGCCGTCGGTGACGACGACGGCGCCGAGCGCGTCGGCCTCGTCGACGGCCCGGCGCAGGGCGGTCTCGAAGAGCGCGGCGTCGAGCGGGCCGGTGATCTCGACGGCGTCACCGGTGTTGTAGACCGGGCTGTCGGGGTCGAGCGCCTGGGCGTACCAGATCGCCGCCTGGGTGGCGAGCAGCGGCACGTCGGCTGCGGCGGGGACGGCGACGGGGTCGGACGCGGCCTGGTGGCGACGCATGGTTCTGAGAGCTCCTCGGGTCCGGCGCAACGGAACGCCTGCTGCCTACTTAGGTTAGCCTAAGCTATCTGCATATTGTCTGGTCAACAGCCCGCCGAGAGGCGGGCCCTGACGCCCCCGGAGGCACCGATGTCCCCCCTGAACGCGAGCGAGCCGACCGTGAGCACGCCGGCGGCGAGCGGACCGGCCTCGGCCGACCCCCGCGTGAGGGAGGCGGTGCGCGAGCGCGTGCTCGCCCACCGGGACGAACTGCTCGCGCTCAGCCGCCGCATCCACGCCCACCCGGAGACCGCGTTCGAGGAACACCGGGCCGCCGAGTGGTGCGCCGAACTGCTGCGCGCCCACGGCTACGCCGTCACGCCGGGCGCGTACGGCCTGCCGACCGCCTTCGACGCGCGCCTCGGCTCCGGACCGGTCACCGTCGCCGTGGTCTGCGAGTACGACGCGCTGCCCGGGCTCGGCCACGCCTGCGGCCACAACCTCATCGCCGCCGCCGGCCTCGGCGCCGCGCTCGGCCTCGCCCCCCACGCCGAGCGGCTCGGGCTCACCGTGCGGGTGATCGGCGCACCCGCCGAGGAGCGCGGGGCCGGCAAGGCGCTGCTGCTGGACGCGGGCGCCTTCGACGGTGTGGACGCGGCGATGATGGTCCATCCGTGCCCGGTGGAGGTGGCCGACTTCCACTCCTTCGCGCTCGGCACCCTCTCGGTGCGCTACACCGGCCGCGCCGCCCACCCGAGCCTCAACCCGCACGAGGGACGCAACGCCGCCGACGCGCTCACCGTCGCCCAGGTCGCGCTCGGACTGCTGCGCCAGCAACTGCCGCCGCACTGGCGGGTGCACGGCATCACCACGGCGGCCGGGACGGCGCCCAACCTGATCCCCGACAGCGCGACCGCCGAGTACGAGATCCGTGCCTCGGCGGCCGAGGACCTCGCGGAGCTGCGCGCCCGGGTCGAGGACTGCTTCCGGGCGGGTGCGCTGGCCACCGGGTGCGAGGTCGAGCTGACCCGGCCCGAGCCGGACTACCTGGACTTCCGCAGCGACGCCGGGCTGCTCGCGCTGTGGCGGGCCAACGCGGCGGCGGTGGGGCGCCCGGAGCCGGTCGAGAGCGGGCCGTTCGCCTGCACCGACATGGGCAACGTCTCGCACGCGGTTCCGGCCATCCACCCGGTGCTGGACATCACCGGCGGCGCCTGCGGACCGCACGAGGCGGCGTTCGCCGAGGCCGCCGTCTCGCCGGAGGCGGACCGGGCCGTCGTGGAGGGCGCCCTCGCCATGGCGTGGACGGCGGCGGACTTCGCGGCGGCCCGCGGGTAGCGGGGGCGGGGCCCGCGAACGTGCGGACCTGCGGACCTGCGGGCTGACAACTGACAGATAACAGATGACAGATTTCAGAATCTGTCATCTGTTATCTGTCATCTGAAATCTGTCAGTTGTCAGCCGTCGGCCGTCAGCCGCGCTCCGGCACCAGGTGCACCGGCCCCGGCTCGGACAGCCGTTCGCCGAGGACCGACGGCGCGGCCCGCAGGGCCGTCACCCCGGCCTCGCGGACCAGCTCCCCCACTTCGCCCGGGCGGTCCGGATCGGCCAGCACCAGCGCCGCCCCGGTCCGCAGCGGCCAGAGGAACTCCCACAGCGGGAGCCCCAGTTGGAGCACCCGGTCGCCCGGTCCCAGCCCGTACGCGGCCTGCAGCTCGCGCACCCGGCGGTCCACCTCGGCGTGCGTCGTCCACACCCCCGCCGGCCGCCCGCCCGGCCCGTAGGCCCGGCAGAGCGGGTGCTGCGGGGTGAGCGCCCGCGGCGGGTCGGTGGCCGCCCGGCCGACCAGTTCGGCGGCGGCCGGCCGTTCCGCGGCCGGCACCCCCTCCCCCAGCACGCACACCGGCGCCGCGTCCGCCAGCAGCCACGCCAGCCGCCCCGGCGCGTCGTCCGGGTCCAGTGGCAGGTACGCCGCCCCCGACTTGGCGACCGCCAGCAGCGCCGGCACGAGGTCGGCCGGGCGGGTGAGTGCGAGGCCGACGACCGTCCCGGGGCGGGCGCCGCGGTCCGCCAGGCAGCGCGCCATCCGGTTGGCCGCGGCGTTCAGCTCGCCGTAGCGCACCGGTGCCGCGCCGACCGGCAGCAGCGCCGGGGCGTCCGGCGTCCGGGCGGCCTGCGCCTCGAACGGGCCGATCGCCGTGGTGGCCGGCCACCGCCGCGTCCGCGCGGTACGGTCCGCCCCCGTGCCGGGCTCCATCAGGACGCGCCGAGCAGCTCGGCCCAGGCCTCGACGGCCGGGCGCTCGGCCAGCTGCAGAAAGGCCACGTCGGCACCCTCCGCGCGCCAGCGCTCGGCCAGCGCCATCAGCCGCACCGAGTCCAGGCCCCAGTCGGCCAGGTTCTCGTCCAGCGGGATGTCCGCCGGGTCCTCGCCGAGCAGGTCGGCGACCTCGGCCCGGATCCGCTCCACGGTGAAGGCCATGCCCGTCACTTCCCTTCCAGTACGGCCAGAACGGCGTCGGTGGCGGTGACCACGCCGCAGCGTCCGGCCACCCAGGTGAGCGCGGCGCGGTGCTCCTCCGCGCCGAAGTCGGCGACCGCGTCGGCCACCACGAAGGCCCGCACGTCGCGCATCCAGGCGTCGCAGGCGGTCGCCTGCACGCCGATGTGCGCGTACACGCCGGTGATCACCAGTTCGTCGCGGCCCTGCTCGCGCAGCAGCTCGTCCAGGTCGGTGCGGACGAAGGCGCTGTACTTCCACTTGGTGAGCAGGCGGTCGCCCTCGGCCGGGGCGACCGCGTCGGCGATGGCCGCCGCACGCGGGTCGTCCGGGATGCCCGGGCCCCAGAAGTCCTGCTGCAGGCCGCGCTGTTCGGGGGTCTGGCCGCCCGGCTGCGCCGAGTAGACGACCGGCACGCCGTGCTCGGCGGCCCAGGCACGCAGCCGGTTGATGTTGGCGAACAGCTCGGTGACCGGCTCGGCCGCCGTGTCGAAGGCGTTCAGGAAGTGGTTCTGCAGGTCGTGCACCAGCAGCACGGCCCGGGACGGGTCGACCGTCCAGTCGACCCGGTTGGCCGGCAGCTCGGCGGCGGCGGGCATCGGATAGGAGGGGATGCGGGGCAGGCCCACGGCGGTGCGTCCTTAGCTGTGTCGGAGACGCCGAAACGGTCGGCGGGTTCGGGGAGTTCGGGGAGTGCGGGAGTTCGGAAGGGGAGGCTCAGGGGGTGGTGAGGGTGGCGGCGATGGCGGCGCGCAGGTCCTTCTTGCTGACCTTGCCGATGCCGGTGGAGGGGAAGGCGTCGACGAACTCGACGCGGTCCGGCACCTTGAAGTCGGCCAGCCCGCGCCCGCGCACGAAGCGCTTCAGCTCGACGGACTTCGGCGGCCGCGCGCGGTGCTCCTCGCGCAGCACGACGTAGGCGCAGGTGCGCTCGCCGAGGTAGGGGTCGGGCATCGAGACCACGGCCGCGTCGTGCACCGCCGGGTGGGCCAGCAGGTGGTTCTCGATCTCCTCGGCGGCGACCTTCTCGCCGCCCCGGTTGATCTGGTCCTTGGCCCGACCCTCGACCACCAGGTGGCCGGTGGCGGTGCGCCGGACCAGGTCGCCGGTGCGGTAGAAGCCGTCCGCGGTGAAGGAGGCGGCGTTGTGCCCGGGCGCGTTCCAGTAGCCGCGGATGGTGTACGGGCCGCGGGTGAGCAGGTGGCCGGTGGCACCGTCGGGCAGGTCGTCGTCCTGGTCGTCGACCACCCGCACCTCGTCGTCCGGGGAGATCGGCCGGCCCTGGGTGGTGACGACGACCTCCTCCGGGTCGTCCAGCCGGGTGTAGTTCACCAGGCCCTCGGCCATCCCGAACACCTGCTGGAGGGTGCAGCCCAGCACCGGGCGCACCCGGCGGGCCGCCTCCTCGCTGAACTTGGCGCCGCCGACCAGCAGCACCTCCAGGCTCTCCAGCCCGGTCGGCCCGCCCGCCTCCCGGCGGCGCTCGGCGGCCTCCAGCCAGAGCAGCGCCAGCGGCGGCACCAGGCCGGTGATGGTCACCCCCTCGCGCTCGATCAGCGGGAACGCCGTCTCGGGGCTGGGCTGCGGACAGAGCACCACCCGGCCGCCCGCGTACAGGGTGCCGAGCGAACCCGGCGAGCTGAGCGGGAAGTTGTGCGCGGCGGGCAGCACCACGAGGTAGACGCTGCGCTCGTCCTGGCCGCAGAGCTCGACCGAGCCGCGCAGCGAATAGATGTAGTCGTCGTGGGTGCGCGGGATGAGCTTGGGCACCCCGGTGCTGCCGCCGGACAACTGGAGGAAGGCGACGTCCCCGGGCTGCGGCTCCGGGACCTCGGCGCCGGACGCTCCCCCGGCGACGGCCGGCTCCACCGGGACGTCGGCCAGCGCGGTGTGCCCGCCGGCGTCCGCGCCGACGACCAGGACGTGCCGCAGCGACGGCGTCTCCGCCCGTACCCGGTCGGCGAGTTCGCGGTAGTCGAAGCCGCCCTCGACGGCGGGGATCACATAGCCGACGGCACCGGTGAAGGCGCAGAAGTAGGAGATCTCGGTGTAGCGGTGCGCGGGCAGCGCGAAGACCGGCAGCGCGCCGATCCGGAACAGCCCGAAGACGACCTCGAAGAACTCGGCGGTGTTGGGGAGCTGGACCACCACCCGGTCGCCCCGGACGATGCCCAGGGCGCGCAGCCCGGCGGCCATCCGGTCGGCCCGCCGGTCGAGTTCGGCGTACGTCCAGCGGCGGGCCGGGTCCTCACCGGTGCCGCCGGCCGGGTCGACGATCGCGATCCGGTCGGGGTGGGCGGCGGCGCGCTCACGCAGCATCGAGCCGAAGGTCTCGCCGCGCCAGTGGCCGGCGGCCCGGTAGCGCTCGGCGAACTCCGCCGGGTACGGCGTGAATCCGGCGAGCACCCGCTCCATCGGATCGGCGTCGAGCGGTCGGAGATCGTGCGGTTCGGTCATGGAGTCCCCCGGGGTGGTCGGCTTGCTCACCGCGGCACTCCCGCGGCGTCCAGGAAGGTTCGGAACTTGGCGCTGGTCTCGGCGAGTTCGGCCTCCGGCCGGGACTCGGCGACCACGCCCGCGCCGGCGAACACCCGCAGGGTCCGCTCGTCGGCCTCGGCGCAGCGCAGGGTGACCACCCACTCGCCGTCGCCGTCCGCGTCGCCCCAGCCGACCATGCCCGCGTACAGGCCCCGGTCGAAGGGCTCGATCTCGCGGATCGCCTCGCGGGCGAGCGGGGTCGGGCTGCCGCAGACCGCCGGGGTCGGGTGCAGCGCGACGGCCAGCTCCAGGGCGGAGACCGCCGGGTCGGCCAGTTCGGCGGTGATGGTGGTGGCCAGGTGCCACATGGCGGCGGTGCGCACCAGGGTGGGCCGCTCCGGCACATCCAGGGTGCGGCAGTACGGGGCGAGCGCGGTGCGGATGGCGTCCACCACGAAGGCGTGCTCGTGCAGGTCCTTGGGGGACTCCAGCAGTGCGGCGGCGCGCCGGACGTCCTCGCCGAGGTCGGCACTGCGCGGTACCGAGCCGGCCAGCGGGTTGGCGACGACGGCGGTGCCGCGGCGGGAGAGCAGGAGTTCGGGGCTGGCGCCGACGAGGGTGCGGCCGCCACCGGCCGGGACGCCGAAGGTGTAGCCGCCGGGGTCGCGGCGGGCGAGGCGCTGGAGGATGGCGGGCAGGTCGAGCGGGCGGTCGGCGCGCAGCTCCAGGGTGCGGGCGAGCACGACCTTGCTCAACTCGCCGCCCCGGAGCCGCTGGACGGCCTCGGCGACGCCGGCGCCGTACGCCTCGGGGGCGGGCACCGGGCGGACGTCCCAGTCGATCCGGTCGGCGGCGGGGGCGGGCAGCGCGATCAGCGGGTCGTCGCGCAGCGCGCCGCAGACGCGCAGCCGGGCGGGGACGGCGAGTTCGGCCCGGCTGTCGTGGTCGAACGCCACCGCGCCCACCACCAGCGGGTGTTCGACGCCGTCGCGGCGGGCCAGGGCGAGGGTGTCGGCGACCCGTTCGGCCAGCGGGCGCCCGTCCTGGGGGACCCGGGTGTGCACGCCCTCGGCGAGCAGCGTGCGGGTCGGGGAGGCGAAGAACGCCTCGTCGGGCGCGGCCCGATACTGGCCCAGCAGCCCGCTGGCCGCGCCGATGACGGTGGGGTCCGTCCCGGCGGGGGCGTGGTGCACCGTGGTCACCTGGATTCTCCCAGTCTGCGAGTGGTCGCCGGCGTCGCGCGTCGCGGCGGCCGGCGGGTGGTGTGGTTCGGGGGTGGGCGCCCCGGTGGGGGCGCGGTCCCGGTGGCGGGCGGCGGTCCCGGTGGGGCGGCGTGGTCCGGGCGCTGCTCGTCCCGGGTCGCGGCCCGCGCGGGCGTCCGGCCGCCCGGACTGCCGCGGTGTCAGGCGCGCAGGGTGGCGCCGCCGTCGACGTAGAGGTCGTGCATGGTGATGTGGCGGGCCCGGTCGGAGACCAGGAAGGCCACCGCCTCGGCGATGTCGGCGGGTTGGGCGATCCGGCCGAGCGGGATGCCGACCCGGTAGCTGGCGGGGTCGCCGTCGATGACGCGCTGCTCGGCGGCGGCCGCGTCGTCGTGCCAGAGCGCGCGTTGCATCTCGGTGTCGGTGGAGCCGGGCGAGACGATGTTGCAGCGCACCCCGGAGCGGCCGAGTTCCAGGCCGAGACAGCGGGTGAACATGGTGGCCGCCGCCTTGGAGGCCGCGTAGGCGGCCATGCCGGTGCGCGGCACGCCCGCGGCGTTGGAGCCGACGGTGACGATGGCGCCGCCGCCGCGCTCGGCCATCCGCCGCCCGACCGCGCGGGAGGCGTGGAAGACCCCGGTGGTGTTGACGGCGAAGGTGTCGGCCCAGTCCTGGTCGGTCAGTTCGACCACGGGGGCGGCGCGCAGGATGCCGGCGACGTTCACCAGGATCCCGACCGGGCCGAGTTGATCCTCGATCAGGGCGACGGTGGACTCCACGGCGGCCGCGTCGGAGACGTCCAGCAGGTAGGGGTGGACGGGGCCGCTAGCGGCCGGGCCTCCCGCTTCGCCCGCCACCTCGTCCGCGAGCACGGTGAGCGGACCGGGGTTGCGGTCGACCGCCGCGACGACCGCGCCGGCGGCGACGAGCGCGCGCGTCACGGCCGCGCCGATGCCCTGTCCGGCACCGGTGACGATCGCGACGGCGCCGGCGAGTTCGGACTGCTGCACAGGAAAATCCCCTCCGACCAGCGACATTAGGCAAGGCTAACCTAACACAATTGTTCGGACCCGCCGAGGGGTCGCGGGGGGCGGACGAGCTCCCTGCGGGGTCGTCAACTGCGGGCGCGGCAACAGCCGGGGGTGCGCCGAGCGACGGATCGGAGGCACCGACCCCCGCGCCCTCCGAAGGTGGACGCAACGTTGCGTCCAATGTTACGGTCAAGTCGAGACGCAACGTTGCGTCCAGTTTCGCACCTGCGGCACACCTACCGCGCACCTCGCGCCGCGCCGACCGCCGCGCGGCCACGCACCCTGCCGCGGCGCCCGCCTCCCACCCGCCTCCACCCGAGGAACACCCATGTCCACAGCCCCGCCCCGGCGCCCCTCCGGCCGGCTCGCCCCGGCCGCCGTCGCCCTCGCCTTCTGGGTCACCATGGCCGGCACGACCGTCCCGACCCCGCTCTACCCGCTCTACCAGCACGCCTTCGGCTTCTCGACGTTCACCGTCACGGTGATCTTCGCCGTCTACGCGCTCGGCGTCGTCGCCGGACTGCTCGCCCTCGGCCGGCTCTCCGACCAGGTCGGCCGCCGGCCCGTCCTGCTCACCGCCCTGCTGCTCGCCGCGGCCGCCGCCGGGCTGTTCGAGGCCGCCGACTCGCTGCCCTGGCTGCTCGCCGCCCGCGTGCTGTCCGGCTTCGGCGCCGCCCTGGTCACCGGCGCCGCCACCGCCGCACTGCTCGACCTCGCCGCGCCGGAGCACCGGCTGCGCGCCCAGACCGTGGCCCTCGGCGCCAACATGGGCGGTCTGGCCGGCGGCACCCTGTTCGCCGGCATCCTCGCCGAGTGGGCCGGCTCGCCGCTGCGGCTGCCCTGGACGGTGACGCTCGTGCTCACCGGCGCCGCCCTGCTCGGCCTGCTCGCCGTCCCCGAGACGGTGCCCGCCGAGGTCCGCGCCGCCTCCCGGTTCCGGCTGCGCCTCCAGCCGCCGCACGTCCCGCCCGCGATCCGCCCCGCCTTCCTGCGCGCCGCGCTCGCCGGCGGCGCCGGATTCGCCGTCACCGGCGTGCTGACGGCGGTCAGCGGCCTCTTCCTGGCCACCGTGCTCGGCCTGCGCCACCACGCCCTCACCGGGCTGGTCGTCGCACTGGCGTTCCTCTCCATCGCCGTCGGCCAGCTCCTCGTGCGCGTCCTGCCGCAGGCCCGCGCGCTGCCGCTGGCCTGCGCCGGGCTGGTGCTGGCCGCCGCCCTGGTGATCGCCGCGCTGCTCGGCGGGACGCTGCCGCCGCTGCTGCTCGGCGCCTGCGTCAACGGCCTCGCCACCGGCACGGCGATCGGCACCGGGCTCGGCACCATCAACGGCGGGGTGGCGCCGCAGCAGCGCGGCGAGACGGTCTCGGCGTTCTTCGCGGTGCTGTTCACCATGCTCTCGCTGCCGGTGATCGGCGTCGGCGTGCTCATCCGGGCGACCGACCTGCGCACCGGCGGGGTCGCCTTCAGCGCCGCCGTCGCCGTCCTGGCGCTGGCGATCGCGGCCGGCCTGGTCCGCCGACCGGCGGTGCGGCGGGCGGCCTCCTCCCGCCCCGAGGAGGCGTGAGAGGATGGCCGTGACCGTCGCCACCGGCCATCAGCCGCCCCCGGACAAGGACCAGGACACCATCGCCGCCCAGCCCCGCCCCGCCACCGGAAGCCGTGCCGTCGGCGGCCGGGCGAACGCCGCTGCCGCGGCGGGCGGCGGCAGCGGCCGGCGCAGCGAGACCGCGCGCCTGGCGGTGCTGAACGCCGCCGACGACCTCCTGGTGGAGGTGGGCTTCGAGGGCCTCACCATCGAGGGCATCGCGGCCGCCGCCGGGGTCGCCAAGCAGACCATCTACCGGTGGTGGAAGTCCAAGGTCGACATCCTCTTCGACAACCTCGTCCTGGACGGCGCCACCGCCCTGGCCTGGCCCGCGGAGAACCCCGCCGACCCGGCCGACCTGCGCGCCTACGTCCACCGGTTCGCGGCCTTCCTCGGCGCCGAACCGGCCGGAAAGGTCCTCCAGGCCCTCCTCGGTCACGCCCAACTGGACGCCCGGACCGCCGAGTTGCTGCACGGCGGATTCCTCGACGAGCTGCGCGCCCGGGACGTCGCGCACACCCGTGCCTGCCTCGGGCTGCCCGCCGACGAGGACGGCACCGACCGGGCCGCCGTGCTGCTGGACGCCCTGCTCGCCCCGCTCTACCACCGCGCCCTGGTGCTGCGCCGCCCGCTGGACGCCGCGTTCGTCGACGCGCTGCTCGACCAGCACCTGCCGCGCTGACACCCCCTTTCCCGCCCCGCCGCGCCGCCCGCGGCCCGTGCCGTCCTCCGGGCCCTCCGCCGGCGCCACCGCATCCCGCCAGGAGTCACCGTGTTCCGTCGCCCCCGGCCGACCCACGACGTTCGGGTCATCGCCGTCACCCCGCTCACCCCCGCCCTCGTCCGGCTCACCTTCGCCGGCCCCACCCTGGACGCCCTCGCGATCGAACACCCCACCCAGTGGGTGAAGTTGGACCTTCCCGAGGGCCACTCCCGGGCCTACACCATCCGCTTCCACCGGCCCGCCGAGCGCGAGGTGGACATCGACGTCGTGCTGCACGGCAACGGCCCGCTCTCCCGCTGGGCCGAGGTCGCCCGGGTGGGCGATCCCGCCCGGCTGGCCGGACCGCGCGGCCGCCGCCCCTCCTTCGAGGGCGCCGGCCACGTGCTGCTCGCCGCCGACGAGAGCGCCCTGCCCGCCGCGCTCACCATCCTCGACGACCTGCCGCCGGCCGTCCCGGTCTCCCTGTTCGTCGAGGTCGGCGACGCCACCGGGGCCGCCCTGCCGCTGCCCGAGCGGGCCGGCCTGACCAGGCACTGGCTGCCCCGCCGCCCGGAGCTGCCGAAGGGCCGCACGCTCGCCGACACCCTGCTCGCCACCGACCTGCCGGCCGGCACCACGGCCTGGCTGGCGGGCGAGGCGAACGCCGTGGCCACCGTCCGCCGCCATCTGCTCACCGACTGGGCGCTGCCGCGCGAGCGCGTCCACAGCAAGGGGTACTGGAAGCAGGGCGAGGCCGACCACAAGGAGTGACTGGCCGTCAACTCCGGCCGTCGCGAAGGCGAGCTGCCGCGACGGCGGTGGTGTACAGCTCGGTGGTCAGATCGCCTTCCGGCACTCCGAGACCGGCCAGCACCGCGCGGACGGCGGCGAGTGCGGCGGGCAGCTCGCGCTCGTCGGCCGCGGCCGTCTCGACCTCCAGGAACGCCCCGTCGAGCTCCGCCACCCGCACCAGGGTGGCGAGCATCCGGCGGCCCTCGCGCACGAAGCCGTAGTTCCGGCAGCGCTTCTCGAAGGCGAGGACGGGCCGGTGGCCGAGGCCGCGCACGATCGCGTGCGCGGCCTCGGCGTCGGCCACCCGCGTCTCGTACTCCGGCTTGGAGCCGGACGCCTCGTCCACCCGGGCGTCCTTGTACGTCAGCAGCACGATACGGCCGCCGTCCGCACCGGTCACCTCGCGGATCCGCAACTCGCAGTCGTCGAGGGCAAGTTGATGGTCGGGCGTGTCGTAGTAGGTGTCCCGGTACAGCTCGGCGCGGCCCGGGCCGTACGCACGCTCCAAACGGCGCAACAGGGCGTCCGGTTCGCGCACGAGCGCCTTCAGTTCCGCCTCGATCACCGCGCGCCCCTTCCTCGCCGCCCGCGCACCGCCCACTGTGCCACGGGCCACGCTCAGCGCGAAGCGGCGGCCGAGGCCGAGGCTTTGGGGGCACCGGGGGCCTTGGACGCGCCGGCCGGGGTCCGCGCGGCGCCCGCCCCCGACGCGGTGCCCGGAGCGGAGGCAGTGCCCGAAGCGGCGGCGGCGCCCGGGACGGGGGCGAGGCCGGTGCAGCCGCGCAGGCCGTCGCGGCGCTTGAGGGCGGCCGTGGCGGCGGCCCCGGACTGCGGCACCGGCACGCCCTTGTCGTCGATGGTCGCCGGGGCGAACGTCTCGCCGAGCACCTTGCCGGCCGGGCTGACGGTCAGCGTGGTGACCCCGGTCTCGTTGGAGTTGGCGTAGTTGGAGGTGCCGTACCAGAGGAAGTTGCCGAAGCCGTACCCGATGTAGGTGTCCCCGAGCATGCCCGCGCCGAGCATGGTGTGCGCGTGGGTGCCGACCACGGCGGTCGCGCCCGCGGCGGCGAGCTTCTTGGCGACGGCGGTCTGGGCGCCGGTCGGGCAGGCCTTGCCCTCGTCGCCCCAGTGCAGGTAGACGAGCACCACCGGCGCCTGCCGCTTCGCCTCCCCGACCGCCTTGAGCAGGGCGGCGGTGTCCAGCGCCGAGGCGATGCCGGGCTTGTTCGCGCCGGCCCGCCACTTCTGGTTGGTGAGGTCCTCGACCTGGCTGGCCGCGACCAGCGCGACCTTCACGCCGCGCACGGTGGTGACGTACGGGGCGTACGCCTCCTCGGAGTTGCGGCCGAAGCCGACGACGGGGACGGGCGAGGAGGCCTTCGCGGCCAGGGTGTCGGCCAGGCCGTCGGCGCCGAAGTCGACGGCGTGGTTGTTGGCGAGCGAGACGACGTCGACGCCGGAGTCCTTGAGCGCGGTGAGCGCCTTGGGCGAGGTGCGGAAGGTGTACGTCTTCGGCTCGGGGGCGCCGCGTCCGGTGATCGCGGTCTCCAGGTTGAGCACGGCCAGGTCGGCGGCGGAGAGGGTCCTGGCGATCGGGCCGAGCGCGGCCTCGGGCGGCTGCACGGCGAGCCGGGCCTCGGTGCGGCCCTCGAAGTGGACGTCCCCGGCGAACGCCACGGTGATGCTGCCGTCGGGGCGCGGCGCCGCGCCGTCGCCGGACGCCTCGCCCCCGGGGGTGGCGGAGCCGTCGCCGGGCGAGGCCTTCGCGGCGGCCGCGTCGGCGGCGGCGTCGGCGGACCTGGAGGCCTTCACGGCGGCCGGATCGGGGTCGTCCGGCCCGCAGGCGGCCACGGGTATCAGCCCGAGCAGCAGTGCGACGGCGGCCGGGGCACGGCGCATGTGTGTTCCCCCAAGGTCGATCCGGAAGCGGTCAGCCTACGCCACTCCCCCGCCGCCTCTTCGCCTCGTGGCCGCGAACAACACCGGTCCGTCGCCGGGCGTTCGACCGCCCGCGGGCCGGCCGGGGGCGGCTCCGGCCGGCCCCGTTTCGGCCCGCCCGTCCCTACCCGGCGGCCCCTCCTGGCCGTCCCGTCCCTGGCGCGGCGCCCGGACGGCGCGCAGCGTGGGAAGGGTGGAGGTCTCCGCGAGCGCGCGGGGGCGGCGACGCAGGCGGGCGGTGTGGGCCATGACGGGCAACGGGACCAAGGGCGCCGAACGGCGGATCGTGGTCGGGATCGACGGCTCGGCGCCCTCGAAGGCGGCGCTGCGCTGGGCGGTCGGGCAGGCGGTGCTGACCGGGGCGACGGTGCACGCGGTGGCCGCGTGGGAGTACCCGTCGCTGTACGGGTGGTTCGCGCCGATGGTGGACGACGGCTTCGAGCAGTCGGCGCGCCGGACGCTGACGGCCGAGGTGAACGAGGTGATCGGCGCGCAGCGGCCGGTGCCGGTCGAGGAGAGCCTGGTACTGGGGCACG
Source organism: Kitasatospora sp. NPDC002551 (assembly GCF_040296005.1). NCBI lineage: Bacteria > Bacillati > Actinomycetota > Actinomycetes > Kitasatosporales > Streptomycetaceae > Kitasatospora > Kitasatospora sp. NPDC002551. The sequence continues at coordinate 22,440 of NZ_JBEOWI010000045.1, forward strand.
CGGCCGAGGTGCTGCTGGAGGCGTCCGGGGACGCCGACCTGCTGGTGGTCGGCCACCGGGGGCGCGGGACCTTCGCCCGGACACTGCTGGGGTCGGTGAGCGCGCGCTGCGCCGTGCACGGGTCGTGCCCGGTGGTGATCGTCCGGGCGGACGGCAGCACGCTCACACCCGAAGCACGCGCGGCGAGTACGGCGGGCACGGCGGCCCGGGCGACCGGAACGACGACGACCGGCGGCACGGCGGCCGGCCGCGGGGAGCCGGTCGTCCGCACCAAGGACTGGCAGCTGAGCCTGCACGTGGTCGAGGACGGCGACACCACCCGGGTGCACGCGGTGCTCGACGCCGACGGCGCCGTGCTGCACAGCGACGCCCTCGCCCGCCGCAACCCGAACGACCCCCCGGCGCCGGTGGTGGGCGACGAGTTCGCGGTCGGCCGGGCCCTGATCGACCTCGGCCACCAACTGCTCCGCGCGGGCATCCACGGGGCCACGGGGCCGGCGGAGGAGTGACATCCTGACGACCGGAGGACAGGATGACGATCGACCTTCCACGATCGACTTCCCCGGCCGACGCCTGACAGCTGACAGCTGACAGATTTCGGATAACAGATGACGGATAACAGATGACAGATTCTGTCAGCCCAACTCCGGGCCCCCACCCGGCCCCCGCACCCGACTTCACCCCCGCCCAGCGCGCCCGCGGCCGCGCGCTGCGCCGCGCCCAGCTCCCGTGGGCGCTCGGCGGACGGCTCACCGGCCTGGCGCTGACCCTGGTCCTCGGCCTGACGCCGGCCGGCGCCGGGCTGGTGTCGGCGGCCGGCGGCCGGTTCGGCGGCTCGCGGACGGCGGAGGTGCTCGCCGGGGCCGCCGCGCTGGTGCTGCTCGGGCAGCTGGCGCAACTGCCCTTCGGGGCGGGTGCCCGGTCCGTGCGGGCCCGGTTCGGCCTGGTCACCCAGGGCTGGGCCGGCTGGGCGCTGGACGCCCTGCGCGGGCTGGCGCTGACGCTGGTCCTCGCCCTGCCGGTGGCCTTCGGCCTGTACGCGCTCACCGACCGCTCGCCGGAGTACTGGTGGCTGCCGGCGGCGGGCGCGGCCGCGCTGCTGACCGCCGCGCTCTCCTTCCTCTACCCGCTGCTGGTCGAGCCGGTCTTCAACCGCTTCACGCCGATGGAGCCGGGCCCGCTGCGCGAGGCCCTGCTGGAGCTGGCCGACCGGGACGGCGTCCGGGTGCGGGACGTCCTGGTCGCGGACGCCTCGCGCCGCACGACGGCGCTCAACGCGTACGTGTCGGGCCTGGGCGCGACGCGGCGGATCGTCGCCTACGACACGCTGCTGTCCACGGCCGCTCCGCGCGAGGTGGAGCTGGTGGTGGCGCACGAGCTGGGGCACGTCAAGCACCGGGACGTACTGACCGGCACGGTGCTGGGCGCGGTGGGCGCGGCCGTCGTGGTGGCGCTGCTGGGCCTGCTCTCGGGCTGGGACGCCCTGCTGTCGGCGGCGGGCGCGACGGACGCGGCCGATCCTCGGTCGATGCCGCTGCTGGCGGCCGGCGCCGCGCTGCTGGGCGCGCTGTCCGGCCCGCTGCAGTGCGCGGTGAGCCGCCGGGTGGAGACCCGCGCGGACCGGCACGCCCTCGAACTGACCGGGGACACCGAGCAGTTCATCGCGATGCAGCGCAGGCTGGCGGTGACCAACGTGTCCGACGTCGACCCGCCGCGGCTGCTGGAGCTGCTGTTCGCCACCCACCCGAGCGCCACCCGCCGGATCGCCGCCGCCCGCGCCTGGCGGGCCCGCCGTCCCGCTGCACCCGAAGTCGTTGTATAGTGCAACGATAGTCCACGAAACCCCGAGGCCCCGAGGAGGTGGGTCGCCGTGTCCGACCGCGAGACGTCGATCGACACCATCCAGCGCGAGCTGACCGCCTTCGCCCGCCGCGCCCGCCACAAGGCGTCCCAGCTGCACCCGGACCTCTCGCTGGTCACCTACAGCATCCTGGACCTCATCACCGAGCGCGGCGGCTGCCGGGCCGCCGATGTCGCCGCGTACTTCATGCTCGACAAGTCCACGGTCAGCCGCCAGGTCACCGCCCTGGAGAAGCTCGGGCTGCTGCGCCGCGAGACCGACCCGGAGGACCAGCGCGGGCAGATCCTGCTCGCCACCGACGCCGGGCTGACCCTGCTGCGCGAGGCCAACCAGCAGCGGCGGCTCTCCTTCACCGCCCGGTTCACCGACTGGTCGGACGAGGACGTCTCCCGGTTCGCCGACTACCTGGCCCGCTACGGCGCGGAGGGCTGACCGCCGCACCGCCCGGCCGCGCCGAAGCCCCACCTGCCTCGAAGCCCCACCCCGCCGAAGCCCGCCCGCCCCGGGGTGCGGCGGGCCACCCGGACGGTGTACAGAGGAGAGGTGCCACTTCGGCAGCCTCCCCGCCCGCGGCACCCCCGCGCGGGGCACCCCGACGACCGGCGTTCCCCCGACCGCCGTCGTTCCCGGCGGCCCGACCGCCGGGCGCTGACGGCGGTACCGCTCGCGCTGATCGTGCTGATCACGGTGGTCGACGTGCTCGCCCCGCCGGACATCCACCTGGGCCCGCTGCTGATCGTCGCCCCCGCCCTCACCGCCTCCCTCGCCGGCGCCCGCGCCACCGCCGCCGTCGCCCTGCTGTCGATCGCCGCGCTGACCGTCATCGGCGTCCTGCGCGACGGCGTCACCACGGCCAACCACGAGACCCAGCTCGGCGCCCTGCTCGCCGTCTCGGCCCTCATCGTCGGCCTGCGCGCGCTGCGCGACCGCCACGAACGCGAACTCGCGCAGGTCCGCTCGGTCTCCGAGGCGGCGCAGCGCGTGCTGCTGCGCCCGCTGCCCGACCGGATCGGCCCGCTGCACCTCGCCTCCGTCTACCTGGCCGCCGAGGCCGAGGCGCAGGTCGGCGGCGACCTCTACGCGGCGGCCCGCACCACCGCCGGCACCCGGCTGCTGATCGGCGACGTGCGCGGCAAGGGCCTGGCCTCGCTCGGGGACGCCGCGCTGCTGCTGGGCGCGTTCCGGGCCGCCGCGCACCTGCACGCCGACCTGCCCGGCCTGGTCGGCTACCTCGACGGCAGCATCGCCTGGGACCTCGCCCAGCTCGCCCAACAGCAGGCCGAGCAGCGGGCCCGGGAGCAGCCCCGGCTCCCCCTCCCGCTCCCCCTCCCGCTCCCGCTCCCCCTCCCACTGCCGTCCCGGCTGCGGCCGGGCCCGCGCCCGCCGCCGCTCGACGGGACGCCGGCCATCGGCGCCGCCGCCCCCGCCGAAGCGGGCGACACGGACCCGGACGACAGCGGCGAGTCGTTCATCACCGCCCTCGTCCTGGACATCCCGGACGACGAGGCGGTGGTCCGGCTGGTCGACTGCGGCCACCCGCCGCCGCTGCTGCTGCACGGGGACGTGGTCTCCACCCTGGAGCCCGGCCGCACCGCGCCCCCGCTCGGCCTCGGCGAACTGGCCCCGGGGCCGTACACGGTGGAGGAGTTCCCGCTCCTGCCCGGCGACCGGCTGCTGGTCTACACCGACGGCGTGATCGAGGCCCGTGACGCCGGACGGCGGTTCTACCCCCTGGCCGAGCGGGTCGCCGAACGGGCCGCCGCCCACCCCGCCGAGCGCCCGGCCGCCCTGCTGCAGCACCTGCGCCGCGACCTGGTCGCGTACGTCGGCGGACGGCTGGACGACGACGCGGCCATGGTCGTGGTGGAACGCCTCGGCTGAGCCCGGCGGAGGCCGACGGGGGCCGACGGCGGCCGGCAGAGGCCCTCAGGGCGGGCTCACGGCTTGTAGGGCAGCTGCGGCACGTCGAAGCAGGTGGTGGTCATGGACTCCACCTGGGTGACCCAGCCGCCGCGCCCGCCCTCGGCCGAGTCCTGCCAGCGGGCCGCGTTCAGGCAGGCCCGGGTGGGCCCGGTCGGCGGCGGTCTCGGGACGAAGTCGGCGGGCAGCAGCAGCCCGTGCGCGTCGTAGGGCTCGGGGCGGTTCATGAACCGTTCCACGCAGGCCCGGGTGAGCTCCGCGCCGCAGGAGTCCATCGCGTCGGCGAGCCACTGCGCGCCCGCCCAGCCCTCCAGTTCCCAGGCCGACAGCAGCGGCTCGCGGTCCGGGTAGGAGCGGGCCATCGCCGCGCGGAAGTCGGCCACCGCCGGGTGGCCGACGTCCTCGTAGTTGAGCGAGGACGAGGTGGCCCAGAGCGCGTTGCGGCAGGTGGGCGAGGCCTGGTAGTCGGTGCGCACGGACTCCGACCAGTTCTGCACATTGGTCACCTTGGCCGTGACGCGCACGCCGGCCTCGTCCAGGGAGCGGCAGAGCGCCGCGTTGCCCCGGGTGTCCATGGCGTCGAACAGCAGCTGTGAGCCGTCCGCCCGGACGGCCGCGGCCACCGCCTGGAAGTTCGGCAGCGCGAAGTCCACCGTCTGGGTGAGCACCCGGTAGCCCTCGGCCTCCAGGCCGGTGCGCAGCTGGGCGGCGTAGCGGGCGGAGTCGGCCTGGTTGTAGGCGACCACGGCGGCGCTGGTCGCGCCCAGCCGCTCCTTGAAGAAGCGGAACACCTCGGTGGACTGGTAGAGCGTGCCGTTCCAGCCGACGGCGTGCCCGTCGCGCGGCGCGGCGCTGCCGTAGATGCCGTACAGGTGCGGCCAGCGGTCGTACGCGGTGCCGATCGGCTGGCCGCCGACGTCGGGCACCGCCCTGCCGCTGACGTAGGGGGCGCCCGCGTAGTCGAGGACGCTGCCGGAGACGAGGGCGAAGACGTGCGACTGGTCGATCAGCCGGTGCACGCAGTCCTGGTTGCCGATGCCGCTGCCGCCGTCGTCGCAGGTGACGAGCTTGACGGTGCGGCCGTGCAGGCCGCCGTGGTCGTTGAGGGACTGGAAGAAGGCCTGGGCTCCGTAGCGCGGTCCGCTGAACACCTCGCTGCCGACCGGGCTGGTCAGCGAGGTGACGATGCCGATCCGGATCTCGGTCGGGGTGACTCCGGTGTCGGAGGCCGGGTTGCCGTTCCCCGCCCCGGTGGCGCCCGCCGTGGTGGGGCGGGCGCCGAAGGCGCTCGGCGGCAGCCGGCTCCCGCAACCGGCCGCCGCGGCGAGCAGCGCGAGGGCGAGGGCGAGGGCGAGCGCCCGGACGGCGGTGGCGGGGGTCAGCCGCATCCGGGGACCGGGGTGCCGATGGCACCGCCGGCCTGGACCAGCAGGCCGCAGAGGGTCGAGCGGGAGACCTTCCAGGTGCCGTTCTCCAGCACCGCCCGGCCGGTCGCGGCGGGCTCGACCACGCTGCCCTGGAGGGACAGCTCGTAGGTGACGGTGGCCTCGGTCGGGGAGGTGAACGCCACGTTCGTGACCCTGGCGTTCACCTGGCCGACCCGCGGGTCCTGGGCGAAGCCCTCCAGGACGGGGAGCAGCACGTCACCGTTCTGGAGCAGCGAGGCCTTCTCGGGGATCGGGGTGGTCGGGTCGAAGAACTTCTGCCAGTTGTCGGTGACCGCGGTGGTGGCCGCCGCCGGGTCGGCGGGCGCGGTCGCCCCGGGGCTCGGGGTCCCGGTCTCCGTGGCCGTCGCGGTCGCGGTCGTGGTGTTGGTCGTGGTCGCGGTGCCGGTCGCCGTGGCCGTCGTGGTCGCGGCGGGCGGCGAGGGGCTCGCCGTCGAGGACTCCGACCCGCTGCTGCCGCAGGCCGCCACCGTGCCCACCACCAGCAGCAGCGCGAGCAGGGCGCCCGCCGACCGCGGGACGGGGCCGCCGAGCCGACGGGTACCGCTCTGGCTCACGTGCATGGTGTCCCTCGCTCCGGATGCTGTTCCAGGCCGTTCCTGGAAACGTCGCAGGTGACACCATCAAGGCGGATCCATGGACGAATCGCAATCCGGGCGACGGAGCACCGCGAACCGTGCGAAGGGCGCGGTGGCCCGCGCGCTGCGCTCGGCGCGGGAGGGCGGCGGGTGGGCCGGCTGGGCGCTGGTCGCGGTGGGCGCGGTGCTCTGCGTGCTGGGCTGGTACGGCGTGTCCGGCGAGCGCTTCGTCGAGCAGCAGGTCCCGTACCTGGCCTCGGCGACCGTCCCGGGTGCGGCGCTGATCGTGGCGGGCGCCGTCCTGGCCGCCCTGCGCCCGCCCGGGCGAACGCGCACGCCCACACCCACGCCCACGCCCACGGACCGCCGGATCGCGCACCTGTACGCCCTGCTCGTCGAGCCCGCCGACACCGAGGGCACCGCCGGCACCGCCGACGCCGAGGGCAGCGCGGTCACGGCGGACGGCGAAGAGCCCGCCGGCCCCCCGCTGGCCGTCCCCGGGGGCACGCTCTACCACCGCCCGGACTGCCCGCTGGTGGCGGGCAAGCCCGCCGCCGCCCCGGTCGACGCGGCCGCCGTCCGGGACCGCGGGCTCACCCCCTGCCGGCTCTGCGACCCGGATCCGCCCGGCGGCAACCCCGCCGGCCCCACCACCCGTCCGGGCGATCCCCGCCCGCCGACCGGCTGAGGCGGCCGGCCCATGAGCACCCTCCACGCCGCCGCCCTCCACGCCGCCGCCCTCCACCCCGCCGCCCTCCACTCCGTCGGCCTCGACTCGGCCGGCCTCACCGTCGACCTCGCCCTCGCCGGGCTGACCGTCGGCAGCGCCGCCGCGCTCAGCGGCATCGGCCTGGTCGTCTGCCACCGCGCCACCGGCGTGCTCAACCTCGCCCAGGGCGCGCAGGCCATGCTGGTCGCCTACCTGCTGCGGGACCTGGTCGTCGAGCGGCAGTGGCCCGTCTGGCCGGCCGTCGCGTGCTGCCTGCTGCTGGTGGCGCCCGCGCTCGGGGTGCTGCTGGACGTGCTGGTGTACCGGCCGCTGCAGCGGCGCGGCGCCGGAGCGGCCGAGACGATGGTGGCCGGACTCGGCGTGTTCGTGCTGCTCATCGGGGTGGTGGTGCTGGTGTGGGGCGCCGCGCCGGTGGGCGGGGCGCCCTCGCCGTTCGGCGGGGGGCCGCTCGTGCTGCCCGGCGGGCACACGCTGCGCCCGGACACGGTGGCGCAGCTGGCCGCGATCCTGGTGCTCGCCCTGACGGTCGGGGCGACCACCCGGTTCACGCCGTTCGGCCTGCGGCTGCGGGCGGTGGTGGACGACCGGCGGCTCGCCGAGCTGGCCGGGGTGGACGCCGACCGGGTGTCGGCGGCCGGGTGGGCGTTCGGCTCGTTCACCGCCGGGCTGGTCGGCATCGCGCTCGCGCCGTACCTGCTGCTCGACCCGTACGGGCTGCCGCTGCTGGTGATGGAGACGATGGCCGTCGCGGTGGCGGCCCGGCTGCGCAGCATCCCGGTCGCGGTGGTGACCGGGCTGGGGCTGGGCGTGCTGCAGGCGGAGCTGACCCGGTTCCGGCCGGCCGGGCAGCTGCTGCCGCTGGTGCAGGCGGTGCAGGCGAACCTGTTCGTGGTGGCGCTGCTCGTCGCCGCGCTGCTGGCCGGCCCCGGGCTCACCGGCGGGCGCGGCGGCGTGGACGTCCCGCCGGCGCGGGCCCGCGGCGGGCGGGGCGGCCGGGCGGCGCGGGCGGTCTGCCTGGTGCTGCTCCTGCTGCCGCTGGGCTTTCGCGGCAACGACCTGCGCGGCGCGCTGCTGGTGCCGGCGCTGGCGCTGGTGCTGCTGTCGATCGTGGTGGTGACGGGGTACGGCGGGCAGATCTCGCTCGGCCAGGCCGGGTACGCGGGGCTGGGGGCGCTCGGGACGGCGCTGCTGATGTCGGGGCGGGTCCCCGGTCTGCCCGCCCTGCCGGCCGCGCCGGCGCTGCTGTTCGCCGTGCTGGTCACCGCGCCGCTCGGGCTGCTCACCGGCTGGCCGGCCATCCGGCGGCGCGGCCTGGCGCTGGCGCTGGTGACCTTCGCGGTCGGGACGACGCTGAGCCGCTTCGTCTTCCAGCAGCCGTACGCCACCACCGGGCTGGTCCTGGACCGGCCGGCGTTCCTGGCCGGCGACCGCGCCTTCTACCTCGCCGAACTGCTGCTGCTCGGTCTGGGCGCGGCCGTGGTGCGGGCGCTGCACGGCGGGCGCACCGGCCGGGCGCTGAGCGCGCTGCGCGACCACGAGCCGGGGGCCGCGGCGGCGGGGGTGAACGTGCCGGGGCTCAAGCTGTTCGCCTTCGTGGCGGGCGCGGCGCTGGCGGCGCTCGGCGGCGGTCTGATGGGCATGGCCGGGCGCGCCTTCGACCCGGCGGCGTTCGACCCGGTGCGCGGGCTGCTCTGGTTCGCGGCCGTGGTCGTCGCGGGTGCCGACAGCGCGCTCGCCGCCGTGCTGGCGGCGGCGCTGATCACCGGACTGGACGCGGGCACGGTGGCGGGGGTGTCGGCGGTCGCGGTCGGTGCGCTGGCGGCCGCGATCGGGCGGCTGCCGGGTGGTCTGGCCGGCCTCGCCACGGCCGGGGCGGCCCGGGCCGGCGCCCCGCCGCCCACGCCACCGCCGCCGCCCTCGTCGGCCGGTCCCACCGGCCGGCTGACCCCGGCGGGGCGGCGGGTGCGGGCGCTGATCGCCGCCCGCCGGGCGTCCGGCGGGCAGGCCGGGCCGTGACCGGGCCCCGTCCGCGCTCCGCACCGCCGGCCGCCCGGCTGACCGCGCGCGGGGTGGTGCGCCGCTACGGCGGGATCGCGGCGGTGGCCGGGGTCGACCTGGTCGCGGCGCCGGGGCGGGTGACGGGGCTGATCGGGCCGAACGGCGCGGGGAAGAGCACGCTGTTCGACTGCCTCGCCGGGACCGCCCGCCCGGACGCGGGCCGGGTGCTGCTCGGCGGCCGGGACGTCACCCGCCTGCCGGTGCACGCGCGGGTGCGGCTCGGGCTGGCCCGCACGTTCCAGCAGATCGCCGTGTTCCCGACGCTGTCGGTGGCGGACAACGTGCGGGTCGGCGCCGAGCAGCGGCCCGGCAGGGCCGGGGACCGTACGGCCCGCGCGCTCGCCGTGTTCGGGCTGGAGGCGGTGGCGGCGGAGCCGGCCGGCGGGCAGCCGACGGGCGTGCTGCGGCTGGTCGAGCTGGCGCGGGCGCTGGCCGGCGGGCCGCGCGTCCTGCTGCTGGACGAGCCGGCGGCGGGCCTGGACACCGCGCAGACCGCCCGGCTGCTCACCGTTCTGCGCGGCTTGGCCGACGACGGCATGGCCCTGGTGCTGGTCGAGCACGATCCCGACCTGGTCTCCGAACTCGCCGACACCGTCTACGCGATGGCCGACGGCCGGGTGGTCGCCGCCGGCCCGACGGCGGCGGTGCTGGCCGACCCGCGGGTGGTCCGGGCCTGGGGCCGGTGAGGACGCCCATGTCCGCCGAAGTCGCCCTGCTGGCCGTGCGGGTGCGCTACGGCCCGCTGGAGGCCCTGCACGGGGTGGACCTGGCCGTGCCGTCCGGCGGGGTGACGGTGCTGCTCGGCCGCAACGGCTCCGGCCGCACCAGCGTGCTGCACGCGCTGGCGGGGCTGGTGCGCCCGGCCGCCGGGCGGGTGGTGTGGCGGGGGCGGGACGTCACCGCGCTCGGCGTGCACCAGCGGGTGCGGCTCGGCCTCGCGCTGGTGCCGGCCGAGCGCGCCGTGTTCCCCTCGCTCACCGTCGCCGAGCACCTCGCCCTCGCCGCCCCCACCCGGGGCGGCCCGGCGCGGGGCGGCCCGGCGCGCGAGGCGCTGGCGCTGTTCCCCGAACTCGCCGCGCTGCTGCCCCGCCCGGCCGGCACGCTCTCCGGCGGCCAGCAGCAACTCGTCGCCGTGGCCAGGGCGTTGACCACCGCACCGACCCTGCTGCTGCTCGACGAGCCGGACCGGGGGCTGGCCCCGGCCGTCGCCGCCCGGCTGCACGCGCACCTGCTGTCCTCGTCCGCCGCCACCGGCCGGACCGTGGTGCTGACCGCGCAGACCCTCCCGCCCGCTCTCGCCCCCGCGGCCGCCGTGCACGTCCTGCACCGCGGCGAGCTCACCTTCTCCGGGGAGCCCGCCGAGACGGGAACACCCCCGGACGCGCCGCGGTGATCGCCTCCCCGGCGCGGGGCGGGCCGCTCGACGACAGAAGGGTCCGCGGCAGGCTTCGTGGCGCCTGCCGCGGACCCTCACCCCCCGGGGACCGGCCCCTACAGCGCCCGCGCGTCCGTGGCGAGCGCCTCGGCGACGGGGAGGTTGGGCTGGGGGTGGGTCAGCAGGTGCATGCCGGCCGCCAGGGCGCCGCCGATCAGCGGGGCGAGCAGGAACAGCCACAGCTGGGAGAGCGCCGGGCCGCCCGCGAACAGGGCCGGGCCCAGGCTGCGGGCCGGGTTCACCGAGGTGCCGGTGAGCGGGATGCCGACCAGGTGGACGACGACCAGCGCCATGCCGATCGGCAGGCCGTCGAAGCCGGTGACGGCGAGCCGGTGGGTGACGGCGAGGACGACGTAGACCAGCAGGAAGGTCAGCACGACCTCGGTGAGGAAGGCGCCGCCGGCGTTGATGTGGACCGCGGAGCGGTCACCCCAGCCGTTGGTGCCGAGCTTGCCGTGCGTCTCCAGGCCCGGGACCTGCTTGGCGAGCAGCAGCACCAGGGCCGCGCCCGCTATGCCGCCGAGCACCTGGGCGACCCAGTACGACACCGCGGTGCGGCCGTCGATCCGGCGGGCGAGCAGGAAGCCGAGCGTCACCGCCGGGTTCACGTGGCAGCCGGAGATCGGCCCGAGCGCGTAGGCGAGCGCGAGGAGCACGAAGCCGAACGCGAGCGCGATGCCCACCGAGCCGATGGCGTCCCCCGCCAGTACCGCCGCGCCCACCGCCAGCAGCACCAGCAACAGCGTTCCGAGGAATTCGCCGACCACCGCGCGCCTGTCCAGCCTGTCCATCCGGGTCCTCCAGACCTCGTCCGTACGGACGGCCTGGCGCCGCCCGCACACCCGGTCGGCCCAGCGTCCGCGGGAGCGGGCGCAGGGTCGGCCGACCGGGTGATCCCCGTGATCACGGGGGTTCCGAGCGTTGAAGTATTCCAAAGGAGTGAAAATCGGACCAATCGGCTCTTAGTTCACGATCAGGACGATCTTGCCCCTCAGGTGGCCGCGCGCGCTCTCGGCCTGCGCCTCGGCGGCCTGAGCCAGCGGCAGAACCCGGTGCAGCGGCAGCGTCAGAGCGCCCGCCGCGAACAGGCCGAGCGCGCCGTGCAGCGCCGGACGGTCGTAGGTGGCGGTCGCCTCGCCGCCGGTGAAACGGACCCCGTGCTGCTCGGCGCCCTGCCAGTCGGCGATGGTCAGCACCCGCTCGGCGCCGCCCGCCAGCTCGACCGACAGCGGGAGGACGCCGGTCCCGGCCGCGTCCAGCACCCGGTCCACGCCCCCGGGCGCGAGGGCGCGGACCCGCTCGGCCAGCCCCGCGCCGTACGTCACCGGCACGGCACCCAGCTCGCGCAGGTACGCGTGGTTGGCCTCGCTCGCGGTGCCGATCACCCGGATCCCCCGGGCCCGCGCGAACTGCAGCAGCAGCGTGCCGACGCCGCCCGCCGCCCCGTGCACCAGCAGCGTGTGGCCGGGCTCGGCGCCCAGCAGGTCCAGCGAGCGCCAGGCGGTCTCGGCGGCCGCCGGGACCGCCGCGGCCTGCGCCCAGCCGAGCGCGGCCGGCTTGCGGACCAGCCGGTCCGCCCGCGCCAGGACGTACTCCGCGTACCCGCCGCCGTGCACCGCGCCGAGCACCTCGTCGCCGGCCCGCCACTCGGTGACGTCCGGGCCGACCGACTCCACCACGCCCGCGACCTCGTAGCCGGGGACGGCGGGGAAGGCGACCGGGAACAGCGCGGTCAGCGAGCCGGACCGCACCTTGTGGTCGAGCGGGTTGACGCCGACGGCGCGCACGGTGATCCGCACCTGCCCGGGGCCGGGCGCGGGCAGTTCGATCCCGATCGGCCGCAGGACGTCCACCCCGCCGAACTCGGAGAAGCCGATCGCCTTGGCCGGGAGGGTGCGGGTGTCCGAGGGGTTGCTCATGGGAATGCCCACCGTTCCTTCGTTCCGGGGGAGTTCGGCGACCGCCGCGCTCCCGGTGACGGCTCCAGCCTGGTACCGGCGGCGGGGTCGGGCGCCCAGCCGTTCGGACGGTTCCACCCGGCCGTTCGGCCAGGCCGGCGGGGAGCGGCGCACACTACGCTGGTCGCCATGACGGAGCGGCCGCGCGGCGACGACGGGAACGACGCCAACGACAGGGACGGCGCCGGCGACGGGCCGGCGGGGCCCGGCGGGTGGTCCTGGGACGACCCGGAGGGTGCCCTGGCCCTCACCGCCGAGGTGCTGCGCACACCCCGGGCGAGGCTGATGCCGAGGATCTCCGAGGTGCTCGCCGGACTCGTCCCGCACATCGCGCTGGCCCAGCTGAGCGGGATCTGCACGCACACCCCCGCGAGCGCCTCCGGCGCCGAGGAGCTGTCCGCGCGGATCACCGGCGCCGAACTGGCCCGGCTCGCGAGGGAGGTGACGCCCGGCCGCCCCTGGCAGGGCGAGGCGGTGCTCGGCGGGCGCCCGCGCCCGGCGGTCGCCGTGGCGGCGGCGCCGCCCGGCACCGACGGCGCGCTGCTGGTGCTGGTCCGGGCGCGGACCGTGGCCGGACCGGGCCGTCCCCCGGCGCCGCTGCCCGAGCGGCCGCTGCGCGTGCTGCAACAGCTGTGGGAGCTGCTGGCCACGCACTCCCACCACCGGGCCGTGGACGCCGCACCGGCGCAGGCCGCCGCCTCGCGCGCCTCGGCGAGCGCCCGGGCGCGGGCGATCGCCGAACTCGGCGGCGCCCACGCCTCCGCCCTCTCCGCGATCCTCGCGCCGCTGCGCTCCGCCGCCCTGGACGACGCCACCGCCCGGCGCACCGCCACCGAGCTGGCCGTGACCGCGCTGCTCGACCTGCGCGGCGCCGCCGACCTCGACCGCGAGCTGAGCGAGGAACCGGCCGCCACCGCCTTCGCCCGGCTCGCCGACGCGCTCCGGCCGCTGCTGCGGCACAGCCCGGTCCGGCTGGACCTGCTGGCCCCGGCCGAGGGGGACCGCTCGGTGCCCGCCGACACCGCGCACGCCGCCCGCGCCGCCGTGCGCTCCGCCGTGCTCGCCATGCTGGAGCAGGACGGCCTGGGCCGGCTGCACGTGCGCTGGCAGTTCATCGGCAACGGCCTGCGCGCGGTCGTCCGGGACGACGGCCCCGGCCTGCTGGGCGCCGACGCGCTGGCCGTCCACCGCACCGCCGACCGGATCGCCGCCCTGGCCGGCGCCCTGACGGTCGACGCCGTCCCGGGCTGGGGCACCACGGTGACGGTCGACCTGCCGCTGGCCGCCCCCGAGACGGACGGCGCGGGCCCGGCCGACCCGCTGGAGGGCCTGCACCCGCGGGAGCTGGAGGTCCTGGACCAGCTCGCCCGGGGCCGGCGCAACCGCGAGATCGCCCACGCCCTGCACATCAGCGAGTCCACGGTGAAGTTCCACGTCGCCAACATCCTGGCCAAGCTCGGCGTCGCCTCCCGGGGCGAGGCCGCGGCCCTCGCCCACCGCGCCGGCCTGCCCTCCACCGCGCACCCGGCCGCCGCCCTGCACGCCGCCTCCTGACCCGCGACCGCCCCGCGTGCGGCACCCCGTGCCCTCAGGGGCGGGCGGCGGTGGCGACGGCGCAGAGGGGGCCCGGGCGGGCGCACGGCTCGGGCAGGTGGGGCGAGAACCGCGCGGCCGGGATCACCGGGCCGGGCGAGGACCGGTCGGCGGGTCGTCCCGCCCGCCGCCGGGCAGGAGCGTCACGGCGCCCCGGCCGCCTCCGGCGCCGCCCGGAGGGCCGCCGCCACGCGCCGCCACCGCTTCACCGGCGGACCCGCCCTCACGCCTCCCCCTCCCCCTTCGCGCTCTTCGGGCGGCTGCGGGCACGCAGGTGGAGGCGCTCGCCCTGCTTGCCGAAGAGGCTGAGGACCTCGACGTCCCCCGCGCCGGTGGAGCCGAACCAGTGCGGGTTCTGGCAGTCGAACTCGGCCGCCTCGCCCGGGGCGAGGACGACGTCGTGCTCGCCGAGCAGCAGCCGCAGACGACCGGAGAGCACGTAGAGCCACTCGTGGCCGGTGTGGGTGGCGAGCGAGGGGGTCTGCTGGGCCGCCGGGATGGTGATCTTGAACGCCCGGGGCTCGGTGCGGTGGCGGGAGAGCGGGACGAAGACCCGCCCGTCGGCCCGCCCCGGGTGCTGGTGGACCCGCGGGTCCTGCACGCGCGGGGCGGCGACGATCTCGTCCAGCGGGACGCCGAGGGCGGCGGCGATCGGCAGCAGGAGTTCCAGGCTGGGCTTGCGCTGCTCGGACTCCAGCCGCGACAGCGTGCTCTTGGAGATGCCGGTGGCCTGGCCGAGGTCGGCCAGGGACATGTCCTTGCGCTCGCGCAGGCGGCGCAGCCGGGGGCCGATCTGGCGCAGGGTGGCGGCGATCTCGGGGTTGGCGTCCTGGTCCATGCGCCCGATCGAACCAGGCCGTCCCGGTTGCGGCAACGCGGCCTCCCGCTCTGGCCCGGCACGGTGGGCAGCCCGGGGCCGTACTCCGTGGCCGCCGCACGGCGCGACGGCAACACCTCGTGGAACGTCCTGGTCAGCGGGGGCGCGGTGGAGGGCTGTCACATCCGGGCGGGCCGCGTCGTCTCCCTGTCGACAGCGTTCGCGGCCGGCCCGGCCGTGGACGGACGAACAGGGAGGACCCGGACATGGCGCGACGGCTCACCATCATCGGCGGGGGCTTCGGCGGTCTGACGGCGGCGATCTCGGCGGCCGAGGCCGGCGCCGAGGTGACGCTCCACGAGGCGCACCGGCGGCTCGGCGGCCGGGCCCGCACCACGCGGGCGCCGTACCGGGCCAACGAGGGGCCGCACGCCTTCTACCGGCGCGGCCCGCACTGGGCGTGGCTGCGGCAGCGCGGGCTGGTCGGCCCGCTCGCCCGGATCCCGCTGGGCGCGCTGCTGCGCACCCGCTACCTCCTCGACGACCGCCCGCGCGCCCTGCCGCCGCTGGCGCTGTCCCGGCTGGCGGCCCGCCGGGACGCGCCGGTCGGCCGGACCTTCCTGGGCTGGGCGAGCGAGGTGGCGGGCGAGCGCACGGCCCGCGCGGCGGCCAGCTTCGCGGCCGTCGCGACCTTCCACCACGATCCGGGGCTGCTGTCGGCGGCGTTCACCCAGGAGCGGTTGCGCCGGGCCGCGAGCCTGCCGCCGGAGGCGGTGTACCCGGTGGGCGGCTGGCAGTCGGTGATCGACCGGATGACCGCCCGGGCCCGGGAGCTGGGCGTGCGGATCGAGACCGGCTCCCGGCTGGAGGCGCTGCCGCCGAGCAACAACCCGATCGTCGTCGCGACCTCCCTGGAGTCGGCGCGCCAGCTGCTCGGCGATCCGACCCTGTGCGGGGAGAGCGGCCGGACGCTGCTGCTGGACGTGGCCCTGCGGTCGCGGCGCGGTGACGCCTTCTTCGTCTCGGACCTCGACCGCACCGGCTGGGTGGAGCGCTTCACCACCCAGGACGACAGTCTGGCCCCGGCCGGCGAGCAGCTCGTCCAGGCCCAACTGCCGCTGGCTCCGGCGGAGTCGAGGGAGTCCGGGCTGGCCAGGGCGGAGCACCTGCTGGACCTGGGCTTCCCGGGCTGGGCCGAGCGTGTGCTGTGGCGCCGCAGCGCCGTGGCCGCCGGCCGCACCGGCGCCGTGGACCGGCCCGGCACCACCTGGCGCGACCGGCCGGCCGTCGACCGCGGCGACGACGTCTACCTCGTCGGCGACCAGGTCGCCGCGCCGGGCGTGCTGAGCGAGGTCTCCTTCGCCAGCGCCCTCGAAGCCGTCTCCCTCGCCCTCGCCCGCCACTCCCCCCACCGCCTCCCCCGCTCCCGCACCGGCTCCGCCCGCTGAACGGCCCCGCGACGCCTCCACGCGCCGACGGCCCGCCCCGCTACGCGCCGGCGGAGCCGGTCCGCAGGACGGCGTGGTCGCCGTGGGGGCCGTAGAGGTGGAGGATCTCGACGGCCTCGGCACCGGCGGGGCCGAACCAGTGGGGTTCGGCGGTGTCGAACTCGGCGGCCTCGCCCGGGCGGAGGGTGAGGTCGCGGTCCCCGACGAGCAGGCGCAGCTCCCCCGCGAGGACGTACAGCCACTCGTAGCCGGCGTGGCTGACGAGCCTGGGTTCGCGCGGGGCGAGGACCTGCTTGAAGACCTGCACCCGCCCCGGGTACTGGGTGAGCGGGACGAGCACGCTGCCGGAGTCGCGGTGGCGGGGGCGCAGATGGAGGCGGGGGTCGCCGGTGGCGGGGGCGGCGATCAGGTGGTCCAGGGCGACGCGGTGGGCGCGGGCGAGCGGGATGAGCAGGTCGAGGGTGGGGCGGCGGTGGCCGGACTCCAGGCGGGAGAGGGTGCTCACCGAGATGCCGGTCGCCGCGCCGAGGGCGTCCAGGGTGAGGCCGCGGCCCAGGCGCAGCGCGCGCAGCCGGGGCCCGATCGCGGCGATGGTCCGCGCGACGTCGTCGATCCCGACGTCGTCGGGCCCGACGGGCTCGGCCGTCACGGGCTCGGCCGTCACGGGCTCGGTCGTCACGGGCTCGGTCGCGGTGGGGTCGCTCGCGACGGGCCCGGTCGCGGTGGGGTCGGCGTCCATGGGGCCGATTCTGCCTCCCGCCGACCGGTTTGCGATTTCCGCAAGGACGCTGGGCCGCCGCCCCCGCCCGGCCCCAGCATGGGCGCGCCGTGACCACGAACCGACCGGAAGGCCGCCCCATGAGCAGCACCACCGCGACGGCGACGACCGCGCCGCCCCCCGCGCCCCTCCTCGACGCCCGCCGGCGCTGGACCGTGCTCGCCGTCTGCGCGCTGAGCCTGTTCCTGGTCGGCCTGGACACCACGATCGTCAACGTCGGCCTGCCCGCGATCGGACGCGGCCTGCACGTGGGCACCCGCGGTCTGGAGTGGATCGTGGACGCCTACACCGTCGTCCTCGCCGGCCTGCTGATCACGGCCGGCGCGCTCGCCGACCGCTTCGGGCGCCGCCGGGTCTTCCAGTGCGGCCTGCTGGTGTTCGGCCTCGCCTCCCTCGGCTGCGCGCTCGCGCCGTCGACGGGCGTGCTGGTCGCGGCGCGCGCCCTGCAGGGGGTGGGCGCGTCGATGCTCAGCCCGGTGGCGCTGGCGATCGTGGTGAACGCGATGCCCGACCCCCGGGAGCGGGCCCGCGCGATCGGCGTGTGGGCGTCGGTGTTCGGGCTGAGCATGGCGGCCGGGCCGGTGACCGGCGGGGCGCTGGTCGCGGCGTTCGGCTGGCGGTCGGTGTTCTGGGTGAACGTGCCGGTGGTGGTTCTCGCCGTGGTGCTGAGCGCGCTGGTCGTGCCGGAGTCCCGCGCGCCGCGCGCCCGCCGGCTCGACCTGCCGGGCCAGGTCCTGCTCATCGCGGCGGTGGCGGCGGCGGTGGCCGTGCTGATCGAGGGACCGCGGCTCGGCTGGGCCTCGCCGTGGGTGCTCGCCGGGTGCGCGCTGGCGGCGGCGGCCGGCGCCGGCTTCGTCCTGGCCGAGCGCCGCCGGGCCGAACCGCTGATGGACCTCGGGCTCTTCCGGCGGCCGGTGTTCGGCACGGCCGTGCTGGGCGCGGTGGCGGTGTTCGTCGCGCTGACGGTGAGTCTGCTGCTCACCACCTTCCAGCTGCAGCACGGCCGGGGGTGGACGCCGCTCGCCGCCGGGCTGGCCGCGCTGCCGATGGCACTGGGGGCGACGGTGTGCGCGCCGCTGTCCGGGGTGCTGGTGAGCCGGGGCGGGCCGCGCCGGCCGCTGCTGCTCGCGGCCTGGTCCACCGCGGCCGGCGGCGCGCTCCTGCTGCTGCGCACCTTCCTGTCCGGCGGCGCGGCCGACGTGCCGCTGCTGCTGGCCGCCAACCTCCTGCTCGGCACCGGTTTCGGCTTCGCCAACGCGCCGATCACCAACACCGCCGTGGGCGGCCTGCCGGCCGAGCGCGCGGGGGTGGCCGGGGCGATCACCTCGACGGCCCGCCAGCTCGGGTCGGCCGTCGGCATCGCGGTCGCCGGCGGCCTGGTCGCGGGCACGGGCCCGGCCGGGCTCACCGCGGCCTCCCGCCCGGGCTGGCTGGTGGTCACGGCCTGCGGCCTGTTCCTGCTGCTGGTCGCCCGCGCCGCCCGTCAGCGCCCCTGAGCACCCCCGAGGGGGCCGCCCCGGTGGTGCCCCGGCCGAGAACAAGCGCCGGCGCCGGTCTCCCCCCAGATTCGTGGGGTGGAAAGGGCACCGGGGCGCACCCGAGGATTCCGGTGGTCACGCCAGGACCACGCCCCCTACCGGAGGGACCTCCTCATGACGCCTTCCCCCTCGCGCCGGCGCACCGCCCTCACCGCGGGGACGGCCGCCCTCGTCGCCGTCGCCGGGCTGGGCCTCACCGCCGCCCCCGCCCAGGCCGACCCGCCGCCGCGCGCCACTGGTGCCTCGGCATCGACCGCGGCATGGCCGAGGACGGCAACTGGCTGCTCGACGAGCCGTGCAACTACTCGCAGAGCGAGATGTTCTTCATCCGGAAGATGCCGGGCACCAACCTGAGTTCGGTCTGGGTCAGGCACAGCAACCGCTGGCTCTCGGTGGACGGCGCCACCTCCGGATCCCACGTCGTCCAGACCTCCTTCAAGGCCGACCTGTTCGAGTTCCAGAAGCTCTGGTAGCCGCTCGCACGAGCATCCGCGGGTCCTCCCGGCGGCGCACGGCCGCCGGGAGGACCGGCCCCGCCGCTACTCCTGCGGCGGGGCCACCGTCGTGGGGGCGCCGCCGGTCAGCTTGAGCAGTTCCTCGTACGTCATCGGCACCACGGTGTGCGGGTGCCCGGCGGCGGCCCACAGCACCTCGTGGCCGGCGAGGGCGGTGTCGACGACGGTGCGCAGCGGGGCCGGGTGACCGACGGGGGCGACCCCGCCGATGGCCTGGCCGGTGGCCTCGCGGACCTGGGCGGCGCTCGCCCGGGTGATCGGGCCGGTGCCCAGTTCCCGGGCGAGGTGCCCGGTGTCGACGCGGTGGGCGCCACTGGTCATGACGAGCAGGGGCGCGCCGTCGCAGACGAAGACCAGGCTGCTGGCGATGGCGCCGGCCTCGCAGCCGAGGGCGGCGGCCGCCTCGGCGGCGGTGCGGGCGGAGTCGGGCAGGACGCGGATCTCCCCGGGCAGGCCGGCCTCGGCGAGCGCGTCGGCGACCGCCCGGCTGCGGGCGGGCAGGGTGCTGTCGTCGGTCATCGCCCCATCCTGCCGCACGTCGGGGGCGTGCGCGCCGCCGGGGCGGGGCCGTGAACCCCGTGCTTCGGCGATGTCAAGGACCTGTGTGTGCACCGCCCGAAGATCGAACGGGCTTTCACTCCTAACACACCGTATGACTAGTATCGCCTCGTCATAAAGCCCGTGCCCCGGTCGGTGCGGCCCTCACCGGGCCGGCCGCCAGCCCCAAGGAGTCAGCTCTGCGCGCGCGTGCGAATCGGCGGCCCCCGACGCCGAAGGCCCCCCGCAGGCGTCGTCCGCGCCTGTCACTGCGGACGGCACTGCTCGTCCTCGCCCTCGTCCCCAGCATCGCGCTGGCCGTCCTGTGGGCGGTCACCAGCGGTGTGACCTTCCTCGACTTCCTGCGTCAGGCGGACCAGGGCCTGCTCGCCCAGAAGGCGGGACAGCCGTCCAACATCGTCTACTACAACCTCCAGGAGGAGCGCCGGCTCAGCGCCGAGACGCTCGCCCGGCCCGGCACCGTCACCGAGCAGCTGCAACGCCAGCGCAAGCTCACCGACGAGGCCGTGCAGAAGTTCCAGGCCCTCTCCAAGGAGACCGCCGGCAGCGCGCCCGCCGAGGTGCTCACGGCCGTCGCCGAGGCCCGGCGCGCGATGGAGCGCCTGGGCGAACAGCGGGCCGCCGTCGACAAGGGCACCGCCGACCAGCAGAGCGTCTACACGTACTACACCGACCTGATCGCCGTGGACCTGCGGCTATTCACCGCGCTCAGCCACGTCGACAACGGCGAGGTCACCTGGATCTCCAAGACCCTGGTCAACTCCTTCTGGGCGAAGGAGATGCTGGCCCGCGAGGACGCGATCCTCGCCCGCGGCTGGCCGTCCGGCAAGCTCAGCGCCTCCGACTACCAGCTCGTCCAGCAGGCGATCGGCGCCCAGGACCACCTCTTCACCGTCCAGGTCGTCCCCTACCTGCCGGAGGGCGAACGGGGTGCCTGGTCGGAGCTGCTGAGCGGCTCCGCGTGGCAGGCCAAGGCCTCCGTGGAGCAGGCCCTCACCCGCCCGGCCGCCGCCGCCGACGCGACCGGCACCGTCCGGCTCCCGCAGCTGCAGGACCAGTGGCGCCAGGCCGTCGACCAGGTCAACCCGCAGCTGGTGAAGCTCCTGGAGACCCGCACCGACGGCGTGGTCGAGGTCGGCAAGGGCTCGTTCCTCTCGCTGCTCACCCGGGTCGCGCTGACCGCCGTGATCGGCCTGGTCGCGCTGATCGCGGTGGTCGTCACCAGCTGGCGGCTGACCCGCTCGCTGCGCCGCCGGATCAGGGACCTGCAGAACCAGGCGCAGGAGCTGGAGCGCACCCTGCCGGAGGTCGTCGAGCGCCTCGCCCGCGGCGAGCAGGTCGACGTCGAGGCGGAGAGCCGGGCGATCACCGCCGGGGCGCACGCCCGCGGCGGCGACGAACTCGCCCAGCTCGGGCAGTCGATGAACCTCGCCCGCACCTCCGCGCTGGAGACCGCCGTCCGGCAGGCCGAGCAGCACCGCGGCTTCGAGCGGCTGCTGCAGCGCATCGCCCGCCGCACCCAGCTGCTGATCGGCCAGCAGCTGCGCAAGCTGGACGCCCTGGAGCGCCGGCACGAGGACCCGGAGGTGCTGGAGGGTCTGTTCGACCTCGACCACCTGACCGCCCGTCTGCGCCGCTACGAGGAGAACCTGGTCATCATGGCCGGCGGCCAGCCGCAGCGGAAGTGGCGCAAGCCGGTGCCGCTGCTGGACGTGCTGCGCTCGGCGCAGGGCGAGGTGCAGGAGTACCGCCGGATCGTGCTGGACGTCGAGGGCCACCCGTGGCTCTCCGAGCGGGCGGTCGGACCGGTCGCCCACGTGGTCGCCGAGCTGATGGAGAACGCGGCGAGCTTCTCGAAGCCGCCCACGCCGGTCGACGTGCGGGCAGCCGTCGTCGGGCGCGGGCTCGCCATCGAGATCGAGGACCGCGGCCTGGGCATGGACCTGGAGCAGTACGACGCGGCCAACGCGCTGATGGCCGCCGCGCTCGCCGACGACCCGCCGCGCACCGACATGCTGGCGCGCGGCGACGACATCCGCCTCGGCTTCCACGTGGTGGGCCGGCTGGCGGCCGCGATCGGCCTGCAGATCGAGTTCCGCCCGTCGGCCTTCGGCGGGACCAGGGTGGTCGTGCTTGTCCCCGGCGAGTACGTGCTGGGCGGCGGCGACGGCCTGCCGGACGGCGGCGCGGTCACCCCGATCCCGCTCGCCCGGCGCCAGCGGCCCGAGCAGCGCAAGGAGCCCGCGCCGCTCGCCTCGGTGACCGAGATGCCCTCGGCCGCGGCCGGCCCGGCGTCCTCGCCGGTCGTCGCGGTGGACGAGGCCGAGGAGCGCGCGGCCCGCGCGGGGACCGCGGCCGACCCGGACCCGGCGGGCGCCGACTGGTTCACCCCCGGCACCCACCAGACGCCGGCCCAGGCCTTCGCCCACGTCGAGTACGTGCCGCCGTCGGACGACGAGGTCTTCGGGGTACCGCCCCGCGACGGTCAGGACGACCACCTCGACGACGGGTTCGGCGACGACTTCGGTGACGGCTTCCGCGGCGGCTTCGGCGACGGCTTCGCCCACGGCGACGCGGACGGCTACCTGTACCCGCTCGCGGGGCACGGCGCGCCCGGCGAGGTCCACGGCTACGTCCCCCCGGCGCACGGCGGCCCCGCCCAGCCCGGCTACGACGACCCCGCCTACCCGGACATCGCCTACGCGACGGTGACGCCCGCCGAGGCCCCGTACGCCGACGAGCAGTACCGGCCCGCCGACCACTACCGGCTGGCCGAGCGGCGGCGCGAGGACGGCACCGCGGACCGGCCGGCCGCCGCCCCGGCGGCCCCGGCCGCACCGCCGGCGGGCTCCCAGCCGCCGCTGCCGCAGCGGGTCCGGCAGGCCAGCCTGGCCGCCGAGCTGCGCGTCCCCCCGGCACCCCGGCCCCCCTATGCCGGGACCGCCGGGAACCCCGGGAGCACCGGGAACCCCGCCGACACCGGCGGCACCGGCGGCGCCAGCCCCGGAACCACCGCGGGCCCGTTCCAGCGCCCGCCGCGCCGCTCGGGCGCCACGGTCGGCGCCTTCCAGCGCCAGTCCCGGGCCGCCCGCGGCCTCGGCGCCGCCGAGCCCGGCAGCACGCCCGCCACCGACCCCACCGACCCCGCCGGCCCCGAGCGCACCGCCGCGGACCAGGCCGCCGCGCACCGCGGCCTGCCGCCCGGCCAGGCCTCCCCCGCGGCCGTCGCCGACCCCCCGACTCCCGCGCCGGGTCCCTCCCCCTGGGCCCTCCCGGCCGCGGACCCCCGAACCACGAGGACGGAAGACCAGTCATGAACCGCACCATCGCCACCCACCAGGACCTCGACTGGCTGCTGGACGGACTCGTCGACACGGTGCCCGGGACGAGAAGCGCCGTACTGCTCTCCGACGACGGCCTGGTGGTCAGCCACTCGCGCTCCATCGACCGCGCCGACGCCGAGCGCCTGGCGGCCGTCGCCACCGGCCAGCAGAGCCTCGCCCGGGGCATCGGCCAGCTGTTCGACGGCGGCCCGGTGCACCAGGTGATCATCGAGCTGGCCGAGCTCTGGCTGTTCGTCATCGCCGCCGCCCGGGGCACCCACCTCGCGGTGGTCGCCGACCAGGAGGTGGACGCCGAGGTGATGTCGGTGGCCATGCACCAGCTCGTCCAGCAGGTCGGCCAGAAGCTCAGCACGCCGGTCCGCAGCGAGTTCGACGCCTTCGCCGCCAGGAACCGGGGGTGACGCCACGGTGAGGCCGCACTGGAGCGAGCTGCCCGACGAGGACGAGGACGACGAGTACGGTGCCGGCACCATGGTGCGCCCGTACACCATCACCCGCGGCCGGACGGCGCCGGAGCACGACCACCTCACCCTGATCACGCTGCTGACCACGGTCGAGGAGCTCGCGGACCCGGTCCTGGCCGCCCGGTCGTCCGGCCTCCGCGGACTGCAGCCGGAGCACCGCCTGATCCTGGAGCGGTGCCGCCGGCCGGCCGCCGTCGCCGAGGTGGCGGCCGGGCTCGACCTGCCGGTCTCGGTGACCAAGATCCTCCTGGGCGACCTCATCGCCCAGGGGTTGCTGCGGGCCCGGGCACCGATCTCGGTGGCCCGGGCCTCGGGGGACGGCGGCCTGGACCTCGGGCTGCTGACGGCCGTACGCGAAGGACTCCGGAGGCTCTGAACCATGGCACGATCCGCACCTCTCCCCTCCTCCCCCTCGTCCCCCTCCTCCGGCACCGCCCCCGTCGCCCCGGCGGCCCTGAAGATCCTGATCGCCGGCGGCTTCGGGGTCGGCAAGACCACCCTGGTCGGCACGGTCAGCGAGGTCGCGCCGCTGCGCACCGAGGAGTACCTGACCCGCGCCAGCGAGGGCGTCGACGACCTGTCCGGGGTGGACAACAAGGAGACCACCACGGTCGCCCTGGACTTCGGACGGATCACCATCAGCCCGGAGCTGGTGATCTACCTGTTCGGCACGCCCGGCCAGGAGCGCTTCTGGTTCATGTGGAACGACCTGGTGAACGGCGCGCTCGGCGGCATCGTGATCGCCGACACCCGCCGGCTGGACAGCAGCTTCGCCTCGATCGACTTCTTCGAGAGCCGGGGCATCCCGTTCGTGGTGGCGATCAACTGCTTCCACGGCGAGAACACCCGCAGCGTGGCGGAGGTCCGGGCCGCCCTGGACCTCGACCCGCAGGTGCCGATGCTGGTCGGCGACGTGCGGGTGCGGACCTTCGGGCGGGACCTGCTGCTCGCGCTGGTCGACCACCTGATGGAGCTGTCGGCCGCCTGACGGAGCCGCGGGCCGGCGCCCCGGTCCGCCGGGGTCCGGCCCGGCCCGCTGAAACGTTTTTCCCTTTCCTCCTCCCCTTGGAGTACCACCACCATGACCCCACCCCTGCGCGTCCTCGTCCACGGCGCCGGCATCGGCGGCCTGACCGCCGCCACCGCCCTCGCCGGCCGCGGCCACCGGGTCGACGTCGTCGAGCTGCGCGACGCCCTGGAGGCGCTCGGCGTCGGCATCATCCAGCCCTCCAACGCGCTGCACGTGATGCGCGAGATCGGCGTGCTGGAGCAGTGCCTGACGGTCGGCTTCGAGTGGGAGGTGCTCACCATCTGCGACCCGGCCGGCGGCGTCCTCGCCAAGATCCCGCAGCCCCGGATGGACGACGCGCCGTCCAACAACGGCATCCCCCGCCCGGCGCTGGCCCGGGTGCTGGGCGAGGCCGCCACCGCCGAAGGCGCGACCCTGCGCTTCGGCACCACCATCGCCGACCTCACCGACGAGGGCGAGGAGGTGGCGGTCACCCTGTCCGACGGCAGCAGCGCCCGCTACGACCTGGTGGTCGGCTTCGACGGCATCGGCTCGCCGCTGCGCAAGCGGCTCTACGGCGAGAAGTACGCGCCCGAGTACACCGGCTTCGCCAACTGGCGCGTCACCCTGCCGCGTTCGCCCGAGGTGCAGGGCGTGGTGATGTCCACCGGCAACCTGAAGGCGAAGGCGCTGCTGACCCCGATCAGCGCGGACCTCATGTACCTGGGCTCGGTGTTCGCCGAGGCCGAGGACTTCCGCCCGGACCCGCGGCGCGCCCACGAGCAGCTGCGCGAGCGCCTGGCCGGCTTCGGCGGGCCGATCGCCGAGGCGCTGGACCAGGTCACCGACCCGGCGGCGGTGGTGTACTCGCGGATCTCGCAGGTCACCGTCGAGGAGCCGTGGCACGTCGGCCGGGTGGTGCTGGCCGGCGACGCCGCGCACGCCTCCACCCCGCACCTGGCGCAGGGCGCCGCGATGGCCGTCGAGGACGCCCTGGTGCTGGCGCAGAGCCTGGACGCCGCCGCCTCGGTGCCCGAGGCGCTGACCGCCTGGGAGGAGCGCCGCCGGCCGCGCGCCATGTGGGTGCAGGCGCTGTCCCGGGCCGTCCTCAAGCAGGAGACCGGCACGCCGACCACCCCGGAGGAGGACGAGCTGCTGAAGGTCGGCGTCCCGGGCGCCGCACACGTGCTCGTCAAGCCCTACTGACCCGTCCCGTCCCCTCGCACGCGAACCACCCGGGCCCGGTGCGGACTTGTGTCCGCGCCGGGCCCCGGACAGACTTGACGCCCGTCCGACAAAGTGGCCAGCCGCCCGAGGAGTGACGGATGACGCCGTCCTTGTTCCGCATGCTCGACCTGCACGAGGCCGTCGAACGGGCCCGGCAGCGACCGGAGGGACGGCTGTTCGTCTCCGACTACAACGGCGGCCACCCCTTCGTCGCCGACTACCTCGGCGACCTCGCACACACCCCGCCCTACCGGCTGGGCGACGTCACCCGCTACTCGGCGCTCGACGAGGACCCCGCCCTGCGCGCCAAGATCGCCCGCCTGCACGAGGGGTACGACGCCGAGCCGTGCTCCCCGGACCGGGTCGTCCCGGCCGGCGGCTCCAGCGCACTGCTCGGCACCTTCTGCACCTGGCTGCACCTCACCGGCCGCACCCGGATCCACTACCTGCCGCCGGTCCACTACAAGTTCGCCTACTTCTTCCGGCGGTTCGGCATCGACCCGGTGAAGGTCGCCGAGGCGCACGCCCACCAGTCCGGCTTCGACCTCCGGCTCCCGGACGAGGACACGGTCCTGCTGCTCACCGACCCGGTCTGGTACACCGGCCGGCGGGTCCCCGAGCTGGTGCTCAAGCAGATCGCCGAGTGGCAGCGCGCCACCGGCTCCCTGGTGTTCGTCGACGGCACCTTCCAGTACATGCGCTGGGACGGCGGACGCCGCGAGGACTCCGCCGCGCTGCCCGCCGGCCGCACGCTGCGGATGGTCTGCCCCACCAAGTACCTGTCCATCCACGGCTACCGCTGCGCCCACCTGCTGGTCCCGGAGCCGCTGCGAGAACCGCTCGCCGAGCTGCACCTCAACCTGCACGGCGACGTCGCCCTCGCCGACCGGCTGTTCGCCCACCGGGCCGCCGACCTGATGCTGATCGAGGGCAACCACCGGCTGCTCGACCACGTCCGCGCCAACCACCAACGCCTCACCGCCGCCGGGGCGCTGGCCGAGCAGGACCGGATCGACACCGGCTACTTCCTGTTCGCCCGCCCGCACGCCCCGGCCGAACGGCTGCTCGCCCTCGACGGCCGCCACTTCGAACTCCCCGGCCGCCCGGGCTTCGTACGGATCAACCTGCTCAACGAGGCGGCGCTGGCGGGCCTGGAGGAACTAGGGCAGCACGGATGAACCGGCACCGACGGCGCTGATCGCGTGCCGCCGCTCCCACACCGCCGCCGAGACCCTGGCCAGCAGGCGGGCGGCCGGATCGGCGGCGGCCTCGTCGGCGCCCGAGGCGAGCGGGCCGGTGTAGCAGACGGCCAGCAGGTACGGGGGGCAGTCCTCGGGGGTGACCAGGCCGACGCAGTGCCGCACGCCGGGGAACCAGCCGTTCTTGAAGGCCACCCTGGTCCCCGGCGGAAGCCCGGCCGCGAGGTCGACCCGGAAGGCGTTGCGCTCCAGCAGTGCGAGCACCTGCGGCTCGCCGTCCAGGGACTGCAGCAGCCGGACCAGGTCCCGCGCCGTCACCCGGTTGTGCACCCCCGCGTCGCGCGCCCGGTAGTCCTCGATGCCGCGCGGGCTGGCGCTGCGGGTGGCCCCCGCCCGGTGCCAGACCTCGTCCACCGCCTCGTGCCCGGCCCGGGCCAGGCACAGGTTGGTGGCGAGGTTGGAGGAGTGGGTGATCATCCGCTCGGCGAGCAGCCCCAGCGGCACGGTGGCGCCCAGCAGCGTCCACGGCACCGGATCGCTGTCCCGGTCCGGATCGTTGCCGAACTCCCCGCCCGCCCGGGAGGTGAAGGTGTTCACCACCGGCACCGGCGCGCCGAGGTCCGCCCCCGCGCGGTGCAGCGCGGCCAGGACCGCCACCTTCATCGTGCTCGCGGCGTCGTGCGCCACGTCCCCGTTCCGCTCGAACACCGGCTCATCGCCCCAGGGGGCCACCACAACTGACAACATGTCGGCTCCCGTCCCCCCGCACGCCGCGGCCCAAACCGATGCGGGGCACCGACCGCTTCCGGTTGAGGTGGCGCGCGGGGCCGTGGATACTCATGGCGACTCCCGCATCCGTCCGTTCACGCAAGGTTTCTGTCGATACGTCAGTCGAATCCCGCCGCGCCGCGCCACTCCAGGAGGATCCCGCCCATGCCAGTACCCCGTCGCGCCGGCCTCGCCCTCGCGATCGCGGGCTCCGCGGTCGCCGGGACCGCGCTCCCGTTCACCGCGTACGCCGAGAGCACCGCGTCCACCGAGAGCGTCGCATCCACCGAGAGCACCGTGCTCCACGTCGACAACGGCCCCCGCTCGAACTGCTCGGACTCCGGGAGCGGCACCCGGGAGCGGCCGTTCTGCACCGTCCAGGCCGCCGCCGACGTGGCCGGACCCGGGCAGACCGTCCAGCTCGCGCCGGGCCGCCGGTTCACCGGCCAGGTCACCGTCAGGCGCTCCGGCGAGCCCGGCCGGCCGATCGTCTTCCAGGGCGCCGAGCCGACCGTCCACGCGCCGGACACCTCCGTGGGGACGCGCCACTGGGCCCGGGGGTCGGCCCCCGCTCCGCACGCCTTCGTGTTCGAGGGCGTGCACGACGTCACCGTCACCGGCCTGCGCCTGGACGCCCCGCAGGAGGGCGTGCTCGTCAAGGACTCCACCCGGATCGCCGTGGACCACAACGACGTCGAGGCCGGCGACCCGGTCCGCGGCGGCGTGCGGGCCTTCCCGGCGGCGACCCCGAGCGTCCGGATCACCGGAGCGGGCTCGTACGTCACGGTGAGCCGCAACCGGATCTCCGCCGCGCCCGTGAGCGGCGTCGCGGTCGACGCCGGGACCTCCGGCGTGGTGGTCACCACCAACCTGATCACCGGGGGCGCCGGCCGGGGCGTGCTGGTCACCGACGCGCCCGGCACGATCGTGGTGGGCAACACCTTCGGCCGCAACTGCTGGAGCGACCTGGAGTTCGCCGGGAACTCCACCGGGTCGGTGGCCGAGAACAACATCCTGGCCAAGCGGCCCGCCCCGCGCTGCGGCGGCACGCCGCCCACCGCGGTCCCGCTGGTGGTGTCGGCCGGATCCGTCCGGAGCACCAGGGTCGACTACAACACCGTCGTGCCGTGGGGCCCGTACGCCTACTCCTGGGGCGACACCCCGTTCGCCACCCCCGAGGCCTTCCGGGCCGTCGGGCAGGGCGCGAGCGACAACGCCGTCGACCCGGGATTCGCCGCCGACCGCGAGGACTACACCCCGGCCGCCGTGACGGGCGTGACGGACGCCGCCGACCCGACCGCCCTCGGCACCCTGGCCACCGACCTCCTCGGCGCCGAGCCGGCCGACCACCCGCGCTTCCCCGGCTCCACCGCCTGGGGCTACCGGGACCGCGGCGCCATCGAACTCCAGGACCCGCTGCGCGTGCGCCTGAGCGCCCGCCACCACCCCCGGACGGGCCACCCGCTCAACGCGCGGTTCGCGGCCGGGTACACGACCGGCTGGGCGCCGGGCACCGCGACGCTGGACTTCGGGGACGGCAGCGCGCCGCGCGCGGTCGACCCCGGGTACGGGTTCGTCGACCACGACTACCCGGCCGCCGGCACCTACACCGCGACGCTCACCGCCGGCGGCCCGACCGGCCCGGTCCGCACGTCCACCGCCCGGGTCACCGTCGGCCCGGCGCCGATCGGGTGACGGACCGTCAGGTTTCGCTGGTCCGCCGGGTGTTGCGGTAGGGGTGGCGGTGGGCGCGCGAGCGGCCGTGCGGGCGCGGGTCGCGTGGCCGCTCGGGGGCGAGCCGGGCGGCGGGTCGGCGGGTGGTGTCCAGCGGGGCGACCGGCGCGGCGTCCTCGGCGAGCGCCGCGAGGTAGCGGGCCCGGGGCTGCGGGGCGGCGCCGAGCGAGCGCACGTGCGGGGAGTCCCACTGGGCGTCCATCAGCCGGCCCCCGGCGGCGGCGAAGCGGGCGGCGAGGTCGGCGACGGCGACCCGGGCGGCGTCCGGGCGGCGGTGGAACATCGAGTCCAGGCTGAGCACCGGCCCGACGGCGATCCCGAACACCCCGCCGACCAGCTCGCCGTCCTCCCACACCTCCGCGCTGTGGGCCGCGCCGAGCCGGTGCAGCCCGGTCAGCGCCTCCTGCAGCTCCGGGGTGAGCCACGGGGGTTCGCGCCCCTCGGCGCAGGCGGCGAGCACCTCGCCGAAGGCCTGGTCGGCGGTGGTCCACCAGTCCAGGCGGTTGCGCAGCAGCCGGGAGAGCTTGCGCCCGAGCTGGACGCCGTCGGGGGCGAGCAGCGGCCGGGGGTCGGGCGACCACCAGGCGAGCGCGTACGGGTCCGCGCCGTGGTCGGGGCCCGGCAGCAGGGCGACCTCGCCGGCCGCCACCGCCCGTTCGGCGCGGGCCTCGTTGAAGGCGCTCGCGTAGGCGTCGGCGGCGGGCAGCGGGAACAGGCCGCGCCGGTAGGCGGCGAGCAGCGTGCCGGGGGCGAGGTCGGCGCCGAACGCGGCCGGGCCGTCGGCGGGCGCCCGGGCGACGTCGAGCGCCGCGAAGAGCTCCTCGGGGGCGGTGGCGGTCATCGTGGTGCCTCCAGCGGCGCGGTCCCCCGCGACGAAGTATGCCCCGACGGGGTCCGCCGCGGCGCGGCGAGGAAGCCCTCCGCGGTCAGCCGGTCGAGGTAGAAGTCGAGCAGGGCGTCGTCGACGGCGGGCAGTTCCACGCCGCTTCCGGCCAGCGCCCGGTCGGCGTCGGCCCGGTCGAAGCGCGGGAAGGTGGGGCGGAAGTACAGCTCGCTGATGGACAGGTCGGTGCCGGGCACGCGGTCGACGAAGAGCGGGACGAACGGGGTCATCGGGTGGGTCGGGTGCCCGGCGGCGAACCGGACCAGCTCGCGCACCCACCGGGCGTAGGGGACGGGGTCGACGGGGTGGCCCCGGGCGCGCAGCCGCCCGGCGAGGTCGGCGAGGTCGGCCGGGTGCGGCGAGGTCAGGTGGTACACCTCGCCGATGGCGGGGGCGTGGGCGACGACGTGGCAGACCGCCCGGCCGAACCGGTCGGCCGGGACGAAGTCCAGCGGCAGCCGGACGTCCGGGCAGCTCCCGCTCTCGGCGATGTACTTGATGAGCGCGCAGATCTCGGTGCCGGTGTTCATCACGCCGGTGCGCAGGTCCCCGGTGACGTCGTTGGTGCGCAGCACGGTGACCGGCAGCCCGCCGGCGGCGGCGTTGTGGAGCAGCTGTTCGGCGACCCACTTGCTCTCGACGTAGCCGACGGCGAGCCGGTCGGGGTGGGCGAGCGGGGTCCGTTCGGCCACCTCGCGCACGCCCGCCGGGCCGAAGCCGGCCAGCACGGCGAGGGTGGAGAGGTAGTGGACGGGGATGCCGCGGGAGTGTCCGGCGAGGCGGACCACCTCGCGGGTGCCGGCGACGTTGGCGGCGCGCAACTGGTGGTAGGGGTAGATGAAGTTGACCTGGCCGCCGAGGTGGTGGATGGCGTCGAGGCTGCCGGCCAGCCGGTCGAAGCGCTGTCGGCCGAGGCCGAGCAGCGGCTCGGCGAGGTCGCCGACGAGGGGGACGACGCGGCGGTCGGCGAGGTCGTGGCGCAGGTAGCGCTGCTGGGCGGCCCGCAGCCGTTCGAGGGCGTGTTCCTCGTCGGGGGCGCGGACCAGGCAGTGGATCCGGGCGTCGGTGGTGTGCAGCAGGGCGTCCAGGAGGTGGGCTCCGCAGAAGCCGGTGGCGCCGGTGAGCAGGATCTCGGTGGGTTCGGCGCGGGAGGGCGCGGGGCTCCAGGACTGCCGCAGGGGGGTGTCGAGGCGGGCCTCGGCGGTCCAGTCGACGGCGCTCTCGCCGTCGGTGGTGCCGGTGCCGGTGCGGGCGGCGAGGGTGGCGGCGGCGAAGGCGCGCAGGGTGGCGTCGCTCAGCAGTGCGCGGGTGAGCAAGCGGATCCGGGTGACGTCGATGCCGAACATGATGCGGGCGCGGGCGAGCATCTCCATGGCGAGCAGGGAGTTGCCGCCGAGTTCGAAGAAGTCGTCCCCGGGGCCGGCCTCCTCGACACCGAGCAGTTCGGACCAGAGCTGGGCCACGCCCGCCTCGACGGCGGAGCCGTTGCCGGGGGCGGCGGGGCCGGCGAGGCTTCCGGAGCCGTTCGGGGACGCGCCCGGGTCCGCCCGTCCCGGAGGCTCCGGCCGCTCCGGCCGCCCGCCGCCGCGCCGGCGCACCCGGGCCGGGGCGTCCGGCAGCCGGCGGCGGTCGATCTTCCCGGCCGGGGTGAGCGGCATGCTGTCGAGCAGCACGAACGCGGCCGGGACCATGAAGTCCGGCAGCCGTTCGGCGAGGTAGCCGCGGATCCGGCCGCGCCGGGCGCGGGGGCCGGAGGCGGCCCGGTCGGTGAGGGTGTAATAGGCGGTGAACACCCGGGTGCCGTCGTCGCCCTCGGTCACCGCGACCCGGGCCTGCCGGACGTCGGGGTGGGCGGCGAGCACCGACTCGACCTCGGCGGGGTCGACGCGGTGGCCGCGGACCTTCAGCTGGTCGTCCGAGCGGCCGAGGACCTCCAGGGTGCCGTCCGCCCGCCAGCGCCCGGCGTCGCCGGTGCGGTACATCCGCTCGCCGGGGTCGGGGGCGTAGGGGTCGGGCAGGAACGCCTCGGCGGTGAGTCCGGGTGCCTTCCAGTAGCCGCGGGCCAGGCCTGGTCCGCCGAGGTGGATCTCGCCCTTCTCGCCGGGGGGCACCGGGCTGAGCCGCCGGTCGAGCACGTGCACCCGCACCCCCGGCAGCGGCCGTCCGATCGGCACCGGCGCCGCGGGTCCGTGCGGTCCGGGGGCGGCGAGCACCTCCGCGGTGAGCTCGCCGAGGGTGGAGGTGACGGCCGCCTCGGTGACGCCGTAGGCGTTGACCAGCCGCACGCCCGGCAGCCGCTCCAGGCAGGCGCGGCAGTCGTCCTCGTGCACGGTGTCGCCGCCCACCACGATCAGCCGCAGCCCCTCGGGGGCGGGCCCTCCGGGCGGCAGGAGGGTGAGCAGGTGGTGCCAGTACGCGGGGGTGAGGTCGGCGACGGTCAGCCGCAGTTCGCGCATCCGGTGGGCCAGCTCGGTGGGGGCCCAGGTGCGGGCGCCGCCGGGGACGAGCGTGGCCCCGGCGACCAGGGACGCGAAGACCTGCTCCAGCGCGGTGTCGAAGCCCAGCGCGGCGAGCTGGAGCACCCGGTCGCGCGGGGTGAGCCCGTAGGCGTCGATCACCCGGTCGAGGGTGAAGACCAGGGAGCGGTGGGTGACCGGTACGCCTTTCGGGGTACCGGTGGTCCCCGAGGTGTAGATCAGGTAGGCGAGGTCGTCCGGCGCGCTGACGTCCGGGACCTCGACGGCTCCCGGGGGCCCCTCTCCCGGTGCCACCACCCGGACGCCCGGGAAGCGCGTCCCCTCCCCCGCCACGACCAGCCGCGCCCCGCAGTCCGCCACCAGCCCGGCCAGCCGCCGGTGCGGGTGGGCCGGGTCCAGCGGCAGGAAGGCGCCGCCGGCCTTGAGCACGGCGAGCCAGGCGGTCACCAGGTCGGTGCCGCGCTCCAGGCAGACCGGGACGATCCGCTCGGGCCCGGTGCCCAGGCCGCGCAGGACGGCGGCGAGCCGGTCGCTGCGGGCGTCCAGCCCGCCGTAGTCGAGCGCCTCGCCGTCGGTGAGCACGGCGAGGGCGCGCGGGTCGCGGGCGGCGCGCTCCCGGACCAGTCCGTGCACGGTGCCGGGCCGCCCGTCCGCGGTGTTCGGGTCCGCCCGGGTGACCCGTCCGGGTGACCGGCCCGCGCCGGCCCCCGCTGCGGCCCCGGCCCCGAGCCCGAGCCCGGGGGGATGCCAGGCGCGGTCCACGTACCGGCGGCACTCCTGGTGCGGGGCGGGACCGAACACCGTGCGCCAGCCGCCCGGCACCGTGAAGTCCCCCGGCCAGATCGTGTACTGACCGTCCTCGTTGACCAGCACGGCGTGACGTCCGGAATGCGCTCCCTGACGTGCTCCCCGTGCGCTCTCTGCTGCGTCGTCCACCGGCTTGACCTCGTGCTGTGGCGGCAGAATGCTGGGAGGTGCGACATTTCCGACTATACGCACTCAAGGCCCATTTCGAACGTCCGACCGGACCTCCCCGGCCCGGGCCGGACGCTCGCGAGCCCCTGCCCGGACCCCACCGCCCGCCCCGGCGGGCGAACGTGGTGATGCCGAGGAGGAGGTAGCTCGTTGACACGTCGGCGCCAACGCCTGATGGTCTGTTACCTGGCGTGGATGGTGCTGCTCACCGGCATCTACTACGCCAACCCCTCCCAGCGGATCATCTGGTGGACGGGCATCGGCCTGGGCGGCGTCGCCGCCATCGTGGCCGGCGTCCGCCTCAACCGGCCCTCCCACGCCGTCTACTGGTACCTGCTGGCGCTCGCCAACCTCAGCTTCACCGCGGGCGAGGTGGTGCAGGTCGTCCAGATGCAGTTCCTGCACCTGGGCAGTCCCTTCCCGTCCGTCGCCGACGGCTTCTACCTCGCCGAGTACCTGCTCTACGCGGCGGGCGTGCTGGGCTTCATCCGCTGGCGGACGGCGCATCAGGACCGGGCCAGCCTGCTGGACGCGCTCATCCTCACCATGGGCCTGGCGCTGCTCGCCTGGATCTACCTGATCCTGCCCTACGCCCGGAACCCGGAGCTCGACTGGCTCCAGAAGGCCGTCTCGATCGCCTACCCGCTCGGCGACGTCGTCGTGCTGGCCCTGCTGCTGCGCCTGATCGTGCCACGCGGAGGGGTGAGCCGCTCGCTGCAGCTGCTCGCCGCCGGAACCGTCGGCCTGCTGGTCTCCGACATCCTGTACGGGCTGATCCTGCTGCACGGCGACTGGCGCATCGGCACCCCCGTGGACCTCGGCTGGGCCGCCTTCTACACCGCCTGGGGCGCCGCCGCGCTGCACCCCTCGATGGTCGAGCTGACCAGGCCCATCCCCAGCCAGCAGCCGGACATCGGCCCCGGCCGGCTCGCCCTGCTGGCCGCCGCCTCGCTGATCGCGCCGACCATCCTGATGGTCGAGGCGAGCAACGGCAACACCAGCAACGCCGGTGTCATCGGCGCCTTCTCCGCCGTCCTCTACCTGCTCGTGCTCGCCCGGCTCGCGGTCGTGGTGCGCGCCCGCCGGCAGGCCGTCGCCCGCGAGCGGGCGCTGCGCGAGGCCGGCTCCTCGCTCTCCGCGGCCGTCACCGTCGAGGAGGTCGCCGACGCCGTGCAGGCCGCCGCCTCCACCCTGATGCCGGCCGAGGCCGGCCACGTCGCGCTGCTCGCCGTCACCGAGGGCGGCGTGCTGCACGTGCGGCACGCCGAACGCGGCGCCGGCCGCCACCGCCTGGGCGCCGGGCACGACTCCGACGAGGTGCTCGCCCTCGCCGCCTACCGGGAGACCCGGCTGCTGCCCGTCGGGGACATCGGCAGCGGCCTCGCCGCCCGGCTGGACGGCATGCCGAACGCCCTGCTGTGCCCGCTCACCCTCGCCGAGCGCCCCTCCGGCGACCCGCTGATCGGCGCGCTCATCGTCACCGGCACCGAACAGGAGCTGACCAGCCTCTGGGGTTCGCTGGAGATCCTCGCCGCGCAGGCCGCCCTGGCCGTCGAGCGCGTCATGCTCAGCCAGGAGATCACCCGGCGCGACAGCGAGGCCTACTTCCGCACCCTGGTGCAGAGCGCCAACGACGTCATCCTCATCCTCAACGGCGACGACTCGGTGCGCTACGCCTCGGCCTCCTCGGCCGAGCGGGTCCTCGGCTACCCCAGCCTGGACGGCACGCTGCTCACCGACCTCGTCCCGACCGAGGACAGCCGGGCGGTCGGCAAGGCGCTGGCCCGGATGCGCGGCCCCGCCGTCGGCGGCGGCGGCGGCCGCTCCGGCCTGGACACCCAGCGTGAGCACTGGCGGCTGCTGCGGGCCGACGGCTCCCCGATCGAGGCCGAGGTGCGGTGCAACGACCTGCGCGACGACCCGACGGTCGGCGGGCTGGTACTCACCCTGCGCGACGTCACCGAGCAGCGGCAGATGGAGCGCGAACTCACCCACCGGGCCTTCCACGACTCGCTCACCGGCCTGGCCAACCGGGTGCTCTTCCTGGACCGGGTCGGCCACGCGCTCTCCCGCGGCGAGCGCAGCGGCGCCGTCACCGGGGTGCTCTTCATCGACCTGGACGACTTCAAGGTGGTCAACGACACCCAGGGGCACGCGGTCGGGGACGAGCTGCTGGTCGCCGTCTCGCTGCGGATCTCCACCGCGCTGCGCGCCTCCGACACGGCGGCACGGCTCGGCGGCGACGAGTTCGCGGTGCTGGTGGAGGACGCGCTGGAGCAGGCCGACGTCGGGGCGCTCGCGCAGGGCGTGCTGACGGCGTTCACCGAGCCGTTCAGGCTGAGCGCGGGCGCGGTGCGGGTGTCGGCGTCGATCGGGGTGGCGACGACGGAGGACAGCGTGGACGCCACCGAGCTGCTGAGCCACGCCGACCTGGCCCTGTACTCGGCGAAGGCGGCCGGCAAGCGGCAGTGGTGCCCCTACCGGCCGGCGCTGCAGGCCGGGCTGATGGCGCGGCACGAGCTGAACGAGAACCTGGACAGCGCGATCGCCGAGTCCGCGTTCCGCCTGTACTACCAGCCGATCGTCGATCTGGCGACCGGGGACCTGGTCGCCTTCGAGGCCCTGGTGCGGTGGCCGTCCGAGCGGCGCGGCATGCTACTGCCCGACGACTTCATCGCCCTCGCCGAGGAGAGCGGCCAGATCGTGCCGCTGGGCGCCTGGGTCCTGGAACGCGCCGCCCAGGAGGCGGCCGCCTGGCACGCCCTCAGCACCTCCGCCCGGGCCGCCGCCGGCCTGCCGCCGCTGCGGGTCAACGTCAACGTCTCCGCCCGCCAGTTCCGCGACGCCGGCTTCGTCGACGTGGTCCGCGGCGCGCTGCGCTCCTCCGGCATCCCCCCGCAGTCGCTGGTCCTGGAGCTGACCGAGTCCGTCCTGATGCGCCGCGACGAGCGCGTCCACACCGACATGCACACCCTCGGCGAACTCGGCGTCGGCATCGCCATCGACGACTTCGGCACCGGCTACTCGTCGCTCTCCTACCTGCGCGAGTTCCCGATCTCGGTGCTGAAGATCGACAAGTCCTTCATCGACGGCCTGGGCCTCTCCCAGCAGCAGTACGCCCTGGTCGAGGGCATCACCCGGATCGCCGACACCCTGGGCGTCCAGGTCATCGCCGAGGGCATCGAGCACCCCGAACAGCGCGACCTCCTCGCCGCCATGGGCTGCCCGCTCGGCCAGGGCTACCTCTTCGCCCACCCCCTCACCGCCGACCAGGCCCAGTCCTTCATCACCCACCGCACCACCCCCCTGGGCCAGGCCGGCCGCTAGGGTCCGTCTCCTTCGGATCACGCCGGCGCGGGAAGTCGGGCGGGCCGACCTCCCGCGCCGCGGTGGGTTTCGGCGGGCCGCTACTTCGGGGCGCGGCGGCAGGAGTCGGCCGCGGTGACGGCGGGGACGTAGTCGCCGCGCAGGAGGTGGTAACAGGTGTGGAAGTTCTCCTCGCCGCCACCGGCGCCGATCGTGCAGGCGTCCTGCACGATCTCCTTGCCCGCGTTGGGCGTGTCCTCCAGGACGTGGTAGTAGCAGCCCTGGGCGGTCGCGCTCGCCGTGGGGGCGAGTGCGACGCCGGTGCCCAGGGCGAGGCCGAGGCCGCCGGCGACAGCAGTGATCCGTCCAGCCAGCTTCATGGTGATCAAATCCTTTTATCCACAGGGGAATTGACGGCCGGTCCAGGCGGACGACCCGCCACGGGCCCCCGGCCGCGGAAAGATCTACCGAGGTGCCGCCCCCACCGCCCGGGAGCCACGCCGAAACCGCGCGAACATCACCCGAAGGCACCCGTCTTCGCCGCCGCCTCCGCCGCCGCGGCGGCGCGGTCGGCCGTCGCTTCGTCGAGCGGGTCGGGGGTGGTGAGCATGCGGTAGTAGAGGGGCGCGGAGACGGCGCGGATGACCTCCTCGGGGTCCGTGCCGGGCGGGAGTTCGCCGCGCTCGACCGCCTCCGCCACACACGGGGCCCACTCGGCGACACGCACGCGGTAGAAGCGGTGCAGGGCCTCGGCGGCCGTCGCGTCGCAGGTGGCGGCGACCAGCACGGCGCGGAACAGGGCGCCCTGCCGCGGATCGGCGAGGGTGCGCCGGATGAGCCGGGCGACGGCCCGCAGGTCCTCGTGCAGGGAGCCGGTGCGGGTGCGCGGGAGGGACTGCTCCGCCATGTCGGTGAGCAGGTCGGCGAGCAGCGCGCTCACCGAGCCCCAGCGCCGGTAGACGGTGGTGCGGCCGACCTCCGCGCGCCGGGCGACGTCGCCGAGGTCGAGCCCGGCGAACCCGACCTCGACCAGGGCGTCCTCGGCGGCCTTCAGTACGGCGGCGCGCACCCGCGCCGTCCGGCCGCCCGGCCGCTGCATGCCCGATTCCGGTGAAGTCATTAACGGGATTCCTGTTCCATTAGCGTCGCCGACAGTGCTAGGGTCGAACTCATCTTAACGGCACAACAGTCCCGTTAGCGAAGGGAACCTCCCATGGAACACCGCCGCCTCGGCGCGTCCGGCCTCACCGTCCCCGCCCTCTCCCTCGGCACCGGCACCTTCGGCGGCCGGGGCCCGCTCTTCGGCGCCTGGGGCACCACGGGCCCCGAGGAAGCCCGCCGCCTGCTCGACATCGCGATCGACGCCGGCGTCACCCTGTTCGACACCGCCGACGTCTACTCCGACGGCGCGTCCGAGGAGGTCCTCGGGCAGGCCGTCAAGGGCCGCCGGGACCAGGTGCTGATCTCCACCAAGGTCGGCCTGCCCACCGGCGACGGCCCCGCCGACGCCGGCACCTCCCGCGCCCGCCTGATCACCTCGGTCGACACCGCCCTGCGCCGCCTCGACACCGACCACATCGACATCCTCCAGCTGCACGCCTTCGATGCCGCCACCCCCGTCGAGGAGGTGCTCGCCACCCTCGACGGCCTGGTCCGCGCCGGGAAGGTGCGCTACACCGGCGTCTCCAACTTCTCCGGCTGGCAGCTGATGAAGTCCCTCGCCGCCGCCGACCGCGACGCCCGCCCCCGCTACGTCGCCCACCAGGTCTACTACTCCCTCCTCGGCCGCGACTACGAGTGGGAGCTGATGCCGCTCGCCCGGGACCAGGGCGTCGGCGCCCTGGTCTGGAGCCCGCTCGGCTGGGGCCGCCTCACCGGGCGGATCCGCCGCGGCGGCCCGGTCCCGGCCGGCAGCCGCCTGCACGACACCGCCTCCTTCGGCCCGCCGGTGGACGACGAGCTGCTGTACGACGTGGTGGACGCGCTGGACGCGGTCGCCGGGGAGACCGGCCGCACCGTCCCCCAGGTGGCGATCAACTGGCTGCTGCGCCGCCCCACCGTCTCCTCGGTGATCATCGGCGCGCGCAACGAGGAGCAGCTGCGCCAGAACCTCGGCGCCGTGGGCTGGGAGCTGACGGCGGAGCAGGTCGCGCGCCTGGACGCCGCGAGCCTGCGCACCGCGCCGTACCCCTACTTCCCGTACCGCCGCCAGGAGGCCTTCGCCCGTCTCAACCCCCCGCTCGCGGGATAATCCGTTTGTCATGGCGGGACCCGGCGGTGCATCGTCTCGGCATGATCGAACTGCGGGAACTGACCTCCGACGACTGGCCGCTCTGGCGCGAACTGCGCCTGGCCGCCCTGGCCGAAGCGCCGTACGCCTTCGGTTCCACGCTCGCCGCCTGGCAGGGCGAGGGCGACCGGGAGGAGCGCTGGCGCTCACGGCTGGAGATCCCCGGCGCCCTCGACCTCGTCGCCCTCGTGGACGGCGAGCCCGCCGCGATGGCCACCGGTGTGCCCGGCGACGGCTCCGCCGAGCTGATCTCCATGTGGGTCGGCCCCCGGGCGCGCGGCCGGGGCGTGGGCGCGCTCCTGATCGCCGAGATCGAGCGGTGGGCGGCCCGGCAGGGCCTCGCCACCCTGCGCCTCGCCGTGATGCCGCACAACCCGCACGCCCGCGCTCTCTACGAGCGCACCGGCTTCACCGACACCGGCGAGCCCGGCGACCTCCTCCCCGACGGCGCCGGCCGCGAGATCGTGATGGCCAAGCCCCTCGCGGGCGCCTGACCTCCAGCCGGGGATCCGCGGCGCCCGCCCCGGCGGATCGGCCCGGCCCCGGCGGGTCACCGCGCCGGGTGGAAGAGCCGGCCGAGGTGGTAGCGCACGGCGGCCGTCGCGTCGTCCGCCGTGCGCTGGCCCAGCAGGACGCTCAGGCCGAGGCCGGCGGAGGCGGCCAGCAGGACGACGGCCTCCTGGCGGGCGTCCATCCGCGGGTCGGTGTCGCCGGCCTCCCGGGCGGCGGTCAGCTGGGCGACCAGGAAGGCCTCCATCTCGTCGGGCGCCGCGAGGAACCGCTGCCCGGCGAGCGCCGGGTCGGTGACGGAGAGCACCGCGTACTCGGTGTAGACGAGGTGGAAGGTGCGGCTCTCCTCGTCCGTCGGCACGGCTTCGAGCAGGACCGCCTCGACGACGTCGCGCGGGCGCGGCGCCGTCGAGGAGCCGGCCGCGCCGACGCGCTCGCCGACGCGCCGGCGCACCCGCTCGCCCATGCGCACGGCCAGCCGCTCCATCGCCGCGAGCAGCAGCTGCTCCTTGGTGTCGAAGTAGTACTGCACGAGCCGCACCGAGACGCCCGCCCCGATCGCCACCGACCGCATGGTGACGGCGTGCAGGCCGTCGCTCGCCGCCGCGCGCAGCAGCGCGTCGATGATGTGGGCGCGTCGTTCCTCGTGGTCCACCAGCTTGGGCATCGGGTTCCGGTTCCTCTCGGATTCTTTTATGGTACAAACATACCATCAAGTGCTGCTGCTACGCGTCCGCACTCCGGGAGGGACCATGACCAGAACCGCCGTCGGCCACTTCGTCAGCGACGAGGCCCGCACCACGTTCATGGCGGCATACGACCGCGCGATGGAGCTGTGGCCGGAGCCGCGTGAGGACCTGGACGTCGAGACCTCCTACGGGACCGTCCGCGTCCACCGCTACGGCCCCCGCGCCGGCGAGCCGATCGTCCTGCTGCACGGCCACGCCGGGCACGCGTCCAACTGGTACCCGCAGGTCGCCGCCCTGGGCGCGCACCACCCGGTCTACGCGATCGACACCCTCGACGACCCCGGCCGCAGCGTGCAGCGCGTCGTCGCGGCCGGCTCGCGGGAGAACGCCGCCTGGCTCGGCGAGGTCTTCGCCGCGCTCGACCTCGACCGCATCCACCTGGCCGGCCTCTCCTACGGCGGCTGGCTGGCCCTCAACCAGGCGATCCACGCGCCCGAACGCCTCGCCTCCGTCGCCCCGCTGGACCCGGGCGGCATCGAGAAGGTCCCCGCGCGCTTCTACCTCCACATGGTCGGCGGCCTGCTCGGCATGCTCGCGCCACGCCGCCTGCGCCCCGCGATCGGCCGGCTGCTCGCCAACCCCGCGCTCAGCTCCCCGCCCGAGATGATCGCGCCGATGCTGCTCGCCATGCGGGCCTACAAGCCCGCCACCCGCCCGCCGGCCCGGCCGTTCACCGACGAGGAACTGCGCTCGATCCGCCTGCCCGTCCTCGCCCTGGTCGGCCGGCGCAGCGCCCTGCTCCGCCCCCGCCAGGCCCTGCGGCGGATCACCGCGCTGATCCCGGGCGTCCACGCCGAGATCGTGGACCGGGCGGGCCACGGCCTCACCCTGGAACGCCCCGACCTGGTCAACGACCGCCTGCTGGGGTTCATCGCCTCCTGCCACGAGGGAGCCCCGAGCTGAAGGACCGCCGTCGGTCGGGGCGGCTAGCCTCCGGGCATGGCGAATTCTTCGTATCTGTGTTCCACGGACGTCGCGTCCCTCTACCCCTCCAGCCAGGTGGAGGGCTTCGATCCGCAGGGCGGGGTCGTCGCGCACGACGTCTCCGGCGTCCCGCTGCTCTGGCTCGCCCTGTTCCGTCCGGCGGACCTCGTGACCGGGGTGTTCACCGTCGAGGACGAGGACGAGGACGACGAGGACGGGGCGGTGGAGGCCACCGCGCCGCTGGTGGCGAAGGAGCGGGCGCTCGCGCAGCTCGACGCGGCGCTGCCGGCGCTGAACGCGCTCTTCGCCGCCGAGGGCGCGCTGGACGCCCACGCCGCCCTGCTGCGGCAGGCCGTCGAGCGGGCGCCGGGCGGCTTCGTGACGATCGAGCTCGACGAGATCGAGGCGGTGTGGGAGGAGGAGGACACCTTCCAGCCCGCCCTGCGCACCGCGCTGGCCTGCCTGGACGGCGGGGCGGAGGCGGCCGCGGGCCGCGCCCGGCTGGTCGAGCTGTCGCGGCTGCGGACCGGCCGGCCGTTCCCTCCCGCCCGGCTGCTGGTCGACGGGCTGGAGGCGGGCGAGGACGACTACTGGAACCTGGTACGGCTGCTCGGCACGAGCTTCGCCGCCGAAGTGCCGTGGGAGACGGCGCCCTCCATGGGCTGAGCCGGCCGGCCGGGCCGCCCGACCGCGAGCCCGACCCAAGCCTGGCCCAAGCCTGACCGCAAGGAAGTGGTCGGCGGGAATTCACACAACTGCCATATGGCAGTTCTGCCACTTTCCTAATGTCGGTGGGGCCCGGCCGCGGACCCGCGGCCGGGCCGCACCGAGCGTGAGGGCCACCCATGACGCACGACACCATCGGCATCGTCCAGATCTCCGACCTGCACTTCCGCACCGGCTCCGCCGCCCGCTCGTTCGTCGGCCACCAGCCCGACGAAGGCCTCGCGGCCGCGCTCGCCCACGCGGCGGGCCCGGTCGGGGACGCCGCGCTGGTGGTCGCCACCGGCGACCTGGCGGACCTCGGCGAGCCCGAGGCGTACGAGCGGCTGGCCGAGGCCCTGGAGGCGGTTCCCGCCCCCGTCTACTGCCTGGCCGGCAACCACGACAAGCAGGACGCGCTGGAGGCCTGCCTGCCCCGCCCCACCGTGCACCTCGAACCGGCCGTGCAGGTCGGCAACTGGCTGATGCTGTTCGTCGACAGCAACGCCCGCGGGCGCGAAGCCGTGGGCGACGGCACCTACCGCGACCGGGACGACCGGGTGCACGCCGCCGCCCAGCCGGGCCTCACCCCGGTCGAGGAGCGGCGCGCCCGCGCGATCCTGACCGCCACCCGGGCCGAGCACGTGTTCCTCTGGCTCCACCAGCCGCCGCTGGCCGCGACCGCCCCGGTCGCCCAGGGCGACAGCGAACTCGCGCTGCTGGTGCGCGACTTCCCCAAGATCCGGGCCATCGGCGCGGGCCACCTGCACGGCGACCTCTCCGGCGAGTTCGAGGGCCGCCCGGTCTACGTCTGCCCGTCCACCTTCATGAGCATCGACCAGCCCAACCAGGCCCTGGAGGGCCCGGGCTACCGCACCTACCGGCTCCACCCCGACGGCCGCGTCGACACCGAGGTCCACATCGTCCCGGGCGCCATGACCGACGCCCTGCGCGCCACCCCCCTGCCCGCCTTCCTCGCCGACCTGATGGCCGGCCGGGTCACCGGCGAGCAGCTGGCCGCCCTCACCGACGACGAGTTCACCGCCCGCTACGGCGAACGCCGCCCGATGCCCCGCCACTGACCGCCCGGGCCCGTGGCGTGCGCGGCGCACCCGACGGGCCCGGGTGTCGGTGCCGGATGGCAGGCTGCACCCCATGAGTTTCGACCTTGCTGTCTGGGAGGGCGAGCGCCCCGCGGACGACGCCGCCGCGGCCCTGCGCTTCGACGAGTTGTACGAGCAGTACATGGACGCCGACGGGCCGGAGGTCCCGCCGACCGAACGGATCGCCGCGTACGTCGCCGCGCTCCTGGCCCGGTGGCCCGATCTGACCGAGGACGTGGACGACACCTCGCCGTGGTCGACGGGCCCGCTGATCGACGAGGCGAGCGGCCCGCTGATCCACTTCCCCATCCGCTGGAGCATGGCGCAGGAGGCCGCCGTGTACGCCGCCCAGGTCGCCGCCTCGATGGGCCTCAATTGCTACGACCCGCAGTCCCAGTGCCTCCTGCCGGGCTGACCCCGGGAGCAGGAAGTCGGCGGGGCCGACTTCCTGCTCCCGCGCGGGCCGGGACGGACCCTAGTGGGGGTGGCCGAGGTGGGGGAAGGTGGGGAGGAGGTCGGTGTGCGGGGGGATGTGGTCGGTGGGGATCTTGCCGCCGGAGACCATGGCGAGCCGGGCCGAGGTCACGTCGTCGGTGAGGGTGCGGCCGTTGGGGTAGGCGGCGGGGCGGGAGCGGTCGTAGCGCAGGATGTCGGGCAGGACGAGCTTCAGCGTCTCGGTGGCGGCGTCGTTGGTGTAGTCGCCGGTGTGCTGGAGGACGGCCGTCCACGGCTCGCGGTACTTCTCCCAGTCGTCGGCCGGCTCCCCCGCGTTGTACGCGTCCTTGACCTCCTCCGCGTTGAAGTACGCGGTGAGGGAGGGATGGGCGCCGCGGTCGACGGAGACGAGCTGCCCGTCCACGTGGAGGCTGACCCGCGCCCACACGCCGATCGCCGGCTCCGCGCCGAGGTCGGCGTCCGGCACCTCCAGGGCGATGCCGAAGACGTTCGCCTGCGCCATCGCGTCCTTGCCGGTCCAGGTGAAGTTGTCGACGATCCCTTCGAGGTCGGCGAAGAAGGGGTCACTGCGCAGCCCGACCGAGAGCCGGTACCCGCCGTAGGGGGACGGGACGACGGCCGGCGCGGCGCCGAAGGCCACCGGCGCGTCGGCGAAGAGGACGTCGCCCGAGGCCTCGTGCTTCTGCGCCGCCTCGCCGGTCGCCCGGCGGACGGTGACGCTCTGCGCCCCGCCGGTGGGGTCGGAGAAGGTGAACGAGTAGGCGACGTCGGCGCGGTTGTCGCCGTCGTTGTCGATGTTGATCCGGTAGACGGCGTCCGGGTGGAACTCCGCACCGCCGGTGGGGGCGTACGGGTTCACGTTCATGATGAGGACGGTCCGGCCGGGGGCGTCGGCGGACGGGAAGACGAACAG
This sequence comes from Kitasatospora sp. NPDC002551, assembly GCF_040296005.1. NCBI lineage: Bacteria > Bacillati > Actinomycetota > Actinomycetes > Kitasatosporales > Streptomycetaceae > Kitasatospora > Kitasatospora sp. NPDC002551. The sequence continues at coordinate 66,705 of NZ_JBEOWI010000045.1, forward strand.
GTCGGTGAGGTCGAGCCGGGCGTCGCCGCGCGGTGAGCGGAGGTTCGGTCCGCTGAGGTGATGGGACATGGCGGTACAGCTACCAGCGCGCCCCGCCCCGGACGGGGAGGACACCCGCACACCCCACGGCCGTCCGCCGATCGGGGGACGGCCGGGCGCCGTGTCCCGCGGGCCCGCGCCGGGCCCGCGTGGTCATGGGGTGCGCCGCAGATCCGGACCGGCGCCGGCGTTCAGGTGCTGCTCGATCCGGCGCTGGTTGTCGATCAGGCGCAGGCAGAGGTGGCGGAGTCGGGCGAGCTCGGCCTCGCCGAAGCCCTGGAAGACGGCGGACAGGGCGCGCTGCGTCGGCTCCCGGAAGGCCTCCAGCCAGTCCTGCCCGGCCGGGGTGATCCGGGCCCGGACCGAGCGGCGGTCACGGGGGTCCTGCACCCGCTCGACCAGGTCGTCACGCTCCAGGGTGTCGACCAGGCCCGTGACGTTGCGCGAGCTGACGCCGGCCGCGCGGGCCAGTTCGCCGATGCTGAGCCCGTCCTCCGAGGCGGTGCCCAGCCGCGCGAGGAGGTCGAGCGCCCCCGCGCTGAGACCGCGCCCGCCGGCCCCGAGCGAGCGCAGCCGGTCGAGCGCCTGCGCGGCCGAGCGGACGGCCGCGGCCGCTTCCAGGGTGAGGGTGGTGTCACCTGCGGCGAAGGCCCGCATGGAGGCCCGGACGCCGGGGTCGTAGAGGGAGCCGTCGCTGTCGCGGGACAACTCCAGAGAGTTATGTACGTCATTCATAATGAATGGATACTAGATCGACGGGCCCGAGTCGGCAACCGGCGACGATCCGTCAACTCCCCACAGCGGACCCGGTGGGACGCACGCGCGGCTGCCCTCGACCGTCGACCTCATGGAGCCCGATCGCCCGGGCTTTCGGGAATCCGCGCCCCGCTTCCCCCTCGTCCGTGTGAACTCCCCGGCCGCCCGGAACCGTCCGTGGAAGTCCGTGACCCGGACGGCGAGGATGGCCGCCGAGCCGGACACCGGCCGGACCGAACGCCGAGGAGCACTCCCGTGTGGAAGTCACTACCGCTACGCCGATCGCTGCGACGGACGGCGGTCGCCGCCGCCGGCTGCCTCGCCCTGCTGGCGGGCGCCACCCCGGCGTCGACCGCGCAGGCCGCCACGGACGGCGCCGGTCACCGGCTCCCCGCGAACCTCGCCCACCCCGCGCCCTCGAAGCGGGAAACCGTCTATGACCCCGTCTACCTCGTCCAGGCCGACTCGGGCCGGGGAGCGACGTTCGAGGTCTACGCGGGCTGGGACTACGCGCTCCTGACGAACCAGCCGGGCAACGGCACCGCCGTGGTCTTCACCCTGCACGCCGACGACCTCACCTACAGCATCGAGTCGACGTCCGGCAACTGGGGCGAGTACCGGACCTGGTGCCTCTACGGGGCCGACATCAGGCTGGAGAAGAGCAGTTGCCGCACCCGCTGGCAGGTCGAGGACCTGGGCGGCGACGAGTTCTACCTCAAGCTGGCGGGGACGAAGAAGAAGATCGAGACCAGCAAGCTGGCGGACCGCAAGCGGTGGCTGTCGGCCGAGGAGGAGATCTTCGTCGTCAACGAGGAGTTCGTCAGGTTCAAGCTCGTCCACCCCTGATCCGCGAGGCGTTCCCGGACGGCCGGAGACCACGATCGAGGGTGACCCGCAGCACCGGGAGCGAGCGGCCCGGGGCGACCTCGCGTTCGGCGACGCGCACGGCGCCCATGCGCCGGTAGAAGCCCTCGGCGTGCGGGTCGGACTCCAGGGTCAGGGTGCGGAAGCCGGCGCCGCGGGCGGCGGCGACGGCGTGCTCCCAGAGCGTCCGCCCCAGGCCGGTGCCGATCACCTCGGGGTCGAGGAACAGGTCCGCCAGCTCGCCGTGCGGCGGTTCGCCCGTGAGCCGGTAGTACCCCACCACCGCACCGCCCCGCTCCGCGACGACGACGTGCCCGTCCCGGATGGCGGCGGAGCTGATCGACAGCACCTCCGCCATCCGGTCCAGCATCGCCCGCGGATAGCCCCAGTACCCCTTCGACCGCCGCGTCAGCGCCGTGAGCACGCCGGCCTCGCCGGGCTCGGCGGTGCGCAGGAAGACCTCGTCCATGGCCGGAGTATCACCCGCACCGCCCGTCGGGACCAAGGGATTTCGGGACCGGCCGGAATCGGCGCCCCAGATGAGGTCGCGTACTCATGACCGGCCACGGGCGGCCTTGGGAGGATGCCCGGATGCCGACGTGGTCGCTCGACCTGATGCTGACGGTGCCGCTCGTGGTGGCCGAGGGGGTGGCCGCCGTGGTGTGGTTCTTCCGGGGCGGCTGGGAGGTGATGCGCGGCGAGCGCAGGCCCGTGCCGCCGCGCCTCGTCGGCGCTTGGCCGGTGGCCTTCGTGGCCTTCCTCGCCGGAACGGGTGTGGCCCTGCTCCGCCTCCGACTGCCCGTCGCCGCGACCGCTCAGGGCGTGTTGGCCGTCCCCGTCGCGCTGCCGCTCGTCCTGGGGACGGTGGCGCAGGTGAGGTCGTGGACCGCAGCCCGCGCCGCTACCCGAGCCGGTGACGAAGCCAGGCGATTCCATGGGCACTCAGCCCGTCCCAGTAACGGCCGGGTGTCTCGGCGGCGCGGAGGGTCCACAGACCGGTCAGGATCGCGCCGAAGGCCGTGACGGAGCGGTCGGGCGCGGCGCGCCACAGGGACACGCTCTCGGCCCAGCGCTCCGCGCGCTCGGGACTGTGTCCGGCCCCGATCAGCCGGACGACCATGTAAGCAGTATCGGCCCAGGCAGCACCCGGGGCGGGGAACGCCCAGTCGACGACGCGGACCGTCTCGCCGTCCACCAGCAGGTTCGGGCCGGTCAGGTCGGTGTGGACCAGGGTCCTGCCGTCGATCAGCTCGGGTGCTGCCCGTTCGGCCAGGACCAGCGTCTCCAGCCGTGCCACGGTCCACGGGTCGAGCCGCTCCCGGTGCCGGCTCCCGAGGTCGTGCCAGAAGTCCTGCCCCGACCATCGATCGGCCAGGCTGAAGGCACGCAGCGGCGGCGGCGGGGTCAGCGCTCCGGCGAGCTCCTCCAAGGTCCGCGCGACCAACGGCAGATCGGCGGACCCCGGGGAAAGGTCCGCGTGCTTGCCGGGAGCGTGCTCGAACCCCAGGGCGAACCACCCGCCGGCCTCGACCTTCCAGAGCAGGCGGGGAGCGATGCCCGGCGGGAGCACGGGGTTCACGACGGACTCCAGGCGGTGCATCCACGCCTTCGGGTTGTCCTCGCGCACGGCCTTGCAGAACACCGGCCCGCCGGCCGTCTCCAGCGTGGCGGCGAAGTCGGACACCGTTCCCCCCGCTGGGGGAACGGCGGCGGTCACCGCACCGGTCAGCCCTTCGATGCCGATGCGCAAGGCATCCGGTAGGTGCTTCCAGAGGTCGGCCATCCGGGGTTCCTCGGGGTCCGGCCCGCCCGGCCCCGAACCGCGGGGCCGGGCGGGCGACCTGATGTCCGGGCCCGTGACCGACTGCATCCGGTTCGGGGACGACGTGACGCTTCCGAATGCCGCGGCAGGCAAGGACGCACGGTGGCTGCCGCGTTCCCGTGCCGGTGGGCCCCCACACATCAGAGGGTCCAGGACGTCGTCCCGCCGCCCGGGGTGGTGTAGGTGACCAGTTGGGGGCCGCCCGGGACGGCGGTGAGGGTGAACCACTCGCGGCGGGGGCGGTGGTGGCGGCGCCAGGTGGTGTAGGCGGATTCGACGATCTTCCAGAGGTCGCGCGGCCCGCTGGTGGTCACGGTGGACGGGCGGCCCGGGTGGTCCTCGGCCTGGGCGGTCGAGCCGTCCGCCGGGTCGTGGAGTGTGCCGCCGCCGACCCTGACGACGGCCAGGGGCAGCTGCAGGCCCGCCCAGAAGGAGAAGCCGTGGTCGTCCAACACGCGGGCGCCGACGACGCTCGTCCGCCGCCGGCCAGTGGCGGGAACCTCGCGGACCGCGGCCGCGCCGCCGTCCGACCGCAGGGGCATGAACGCGGCGGGTCGGTGCAGGAACCGGCCCGCCGCACCGCCGTCGGGCAGCTTGGTGAGGCAGACGACCGCGCCGCCGCCGAGGGCGTTGCCGATCGGCGCGACGATCAGCCCACCGGTCACGCACTGGTCCAGCCAGGCCGGTGGGAGGCGGCGGACGGAACAGGTCGCGATGATCCGGTCGAACGGCCCGCCGCCCGGGCAGCCGACCGCGCCGTCCGCCCGCACGACGACGGCCGCCCCGAACCCCGCCGCGCCCAGCCGTTCCCGCGCCGCGTCCGCCAGGCGCCCGGTGCGGTCGACCGTGGTGACGTTCCCGGCGCCGGCCAGGTGGCAGAGCAGCGCGGCGTTGTACCCGCTCCCCGTACCGACCTCCAACACCCGGTCCCCGGGCCGGACATCGAGCGCGTCCAGCATCTCCGCCATCAGCCCGGGCGCGGTGGACGACGACGTCGCCACCCCGCCCACCCCGGCACCCGGGGCGTCCTCCGCGTGCACCCCGTCCACTTCGGTGACCAGCACCTCGTCCGCGTACACAGCCCGCATCCACGCCTCGTCACCGCTCCGCCAGGGCCGGTGGACCGTGCCCTCGGGCCGGTAGAAGGCCGGTACGAACGGATGCCTCGGCACGTTCAGGAAAGCCTCGACCACCCGCGAGGACAGCACGGAGGCCCCCCGCTCGATGTCCCGCGCCAGCCGGATCCTCACGTCGAGTTCCGTGGTCATCCCTCGTCCTCTTCCAAGTAGTCACAGATGGCGGCGGTGATGGGCAGCCCCGTCGCCTGTTCGACGAACCCGTACTGCCCGTTGGGGTTGACCTCCAGGAACACCCAGGTCCCGGACGGCGTCACGACGAAGTCGAACGCCCCGTAGGGCAGGCCGAGTCGCGCGAGCACGCGGTGCACGCCGGCGGACACCTCGGCCGGGGGCTCGCACACGCGGTAGCGGAGGCTGTCGTAGTCGCTGCGCCAGTCCGTCCTCGCGGCGTCCGACTCCGCGTGGATCTCGGCGGCGAACAGCCGCCCGCCCACCGCCGTGAGCCGGACCTCGTACGCCTTGGGCACCCACTCCTGGAACAGGTGCGCCGTGGCGGCGATGGACGGGTGCCCGACGTCCTCCGGCCGGAGGACGCTCGCGTAGACCGCCGCGGACTCGCCGCCGACCGTCCCCCGGATCGGCGTGAACGGCTTGTAGACGACGGGCCCGCGGATCCGGTTCGCGAACTCCCGCGCGGCCCCGGGCCGGTTGGTGATCAGCGTCCGCGGGACCCGCAGCCCGCACTCGGCCGCTACCCGGAGCTGGAGCGGCTTGGACTCGGCGTCTGCGGCCCGGCCCGGCGGCGGCAGCCAGCGGGCCGGGAGCGCCGACAGCAGGCCGCCGAAGCCCCGTCGGGCTTCGGCGGCCGCCACCGCCCGGGCCTCCGGGACAAGTTCGGGCGGGAACTCGCTCGGCGTGGGGCGGCGGTAGTAGACCGAGCGGACGGCGGCCAGGTCGAGAGAACGCCGGTCGGTGGCCCTCGCTGGTCCACGGCGGCAGCATCGCGTGCAGCACCGTACTGCCCGCGGTGTAGGGGTACACGTCGCACAGCACGTCGAGGCCGTCGGCGC